>CANHZG010000001.1 GCA_947464995.1 Comamonadaceae bacterium
ACTTTGACCGCGTTGGCCAAAATGTTCACGCCTTCAACCATGCGTGCGCGGGCTTCGCCGCCGAAAATTACGTCTTTTGCTGCCATTTTTAACTCCTAAATTGATTGATCAGTTGAGGACAGTGCGAGCGTGCGCTGCGCGCGTCGGTCGGTCTGTCCGGCAAAATTATTTGGTTTCAACAACCGCGAAGAGGTCGTCTTCTTTCATGACGAGCAATTCGTCGCCGTCGACCTTGACGGTCTGGCCGCTGTACTTGCCAAACAAGACGCGGTCGCCGACCTTGACGGTCAATGCGGCGAGTTCGCCCTTGTCGTTGCGCTTGCCGGGGCCTACGGCCAAGACTTCGCCTTGGTCAGGCTTTTCGGCGGCGTTGTCGGGGATGTAGATGCCGGAGGCGGTTTTGGTTTCGCTTTCGACGCGTTTGACAATCACGCGGTCTGCCAATGGGCGCAGTTTCATAGGGATCTCCTTGGGTTTGAAACAGGTTAAAGGCCGCAAGCCCCACAGAGGGCCAACAGCGGTGAGCGAGAGAGGGTGTGTTGTTAGCACTCAACCCCTTCGAGTGCTGATGATAAGGCCATTTGACCCGCTTTCAAGTGTCGGTGCTGTTGAACTGATGTCTGTTTTTAGCGGGTTTTGAATTATTTGCAGTAGTTTTTGGACTTCTGGGTCGTTAAGTATCCTTGTAACACTATGATTTAATTAGGTTTTTTCATCTATGCATACTTTTTGGGCAAAAATCCTGGGCAAAAACGTCCCGTTTTGCGTGAATGGTTTGGATTGAAGCCCATGAAACGTTGGCGCTGAGGCAGATGTGACCCAGGGGGGTGCCGCTGCTATCTCGCGCCTGGCACCGCGGTCCAGCTCATCGAGCTGGATCCCAGGAAATCGGGGGGGTCAATTTGACGTCGAGGTCAACAGGCAAAATAGCCATTTTGAGGTTCAAACCTACCCGTGTATTTCGGGTGGCGTGACCCTGTTCCCTGGGATCTGAAAAGGCAGAAACATGCAAGTCAAGCAGCGACGGGGCATTTACCGTCAAATACTGTGTTCCGTATCTATATTCATTGCGCTCAACGCCTACGCAGAAACCGATAAAAAGCCCGCTGTCACGCCCAAGCCCGCCATGACGGTGACGGTGGCTCAGCCGCAATCGCAAACCCTGTCACAGCGTTTATCCGCCAATGGAACGGTGTCGGCTTGGCAGGAAGCCAGCGTCGGCGCAGAAATCGGTGGTTTGCGATTGACCGAAGTGCGGGTGAATGTCGGCGATCAAGTCAGTGCCGGGCAGGTGCTGGCGGTGTTTGCCAACGACAACGTGATAGCCGAGATGAACCAAGCCAAGGCCGCGTTAAACGAAGCCAAAGCGCTGGCCATGGAAGCCAAGGCCAATGCCGATCGTGCCCGTGCATTGGGGCCCAGCGGTGTCATCAGCGCCCAGCAATTCAACAAAGACGTGACCGCTGAAGTGACGGCGCAAGCGCGTGTCGAATCCGCGCAGGCCAACCTGGCGGTACACGAATTACGCATGAAACAAACCTTGGTGCACGCGCCTGACGGCGGTGTGATTTCGTCACGCAGTGCCAGTGTTGGTGCGGTGGTGGGTGTCGGAACCGAGTTGTTTCGCTTGATCCGTGGTAACCGGTTGGAGTGGCGCGCCGACCTGGTGTCGGCCGAGTTGTTCCGCATCAAGCCCGGGCAAAAAGTGCGTATCACAGGGCCCAATGGCAGTGAGGTGAGTGCACAAGTGCGCAGCGTGTCCCCGACCGTGGACGCGCAAAACCGCACCGGTATGGTCTATGTCGATCTGCCTGCCTCGGCGGGCAGTGTGCTCAAGCCCGGAATGTTTGTTCGCGGTGAATTCGAATTCAGCAGTAGCGCGGCCTTGATGGTGCCGCAGCAATCGGTCGTGGTGCGTGACGGCTTTCAACAGTTGTATTTGGTCGGTACCGACCAACGCGTGAGCTTGCACAAGGTCAGTGTCGGGCGCCGCCAGGGTGACTTGTTGGAGATTACCTCCGGCTTGCCGTCGGGTGCCAACGTGGTCGTGCGCGGCGCAGGCTTTTTGACCGCTGGTGACTTGGTGAAAGTCGTGCCATGAACGTATCCGCTTGGTCGATACGAAATCCGGTGCCCGGTCTGGTGCTGTTTGTGTTGCTCAGTTTGGCGGGGTTGCTCACCTTCAAAAGCATGAAGGTGCAAAACTTTCCCGATCTGGATTTACCCACCGTCATTGTGAATGCGGCCTTGCCGGGCGCGGCCCCAGGACAAATGGAAACCGAGGTTGCACGCAAAATTGAAAACGCTGTGGTGTCGGTGCAAGGACTGAAAAACATTTACACCAAGGTGCAAGACGGCTCGGTGGTCATCACCTGCGAATTCCGCATTGAAAAACAGGGCCAGGAAGCACTGGACGAAATCCGTTCCGCCGTCAACGGTATACGCAGTGAATTACCGGCGAATTTGATGGAACCGGTGATCAAAAAACTCGATTTTGCAGGTACCCCGGTGCTGGCTTTCACTATTGCATCGCCGCTGTTTGACGAAGAAGGCTTGAGCTGGTTTGTGGATCAAACCGTGGTGCGGCGTTTGCTGACGGTCAAAGGTGTGGGTTCTGTGACCCGGGTCGGCGGCGTCCAGCGTGAAGTGCAAATTGCACTCGACCCGGTGCGCATGCAAGCCTTGCGTATTTCCGCCGCCGATGTGTCGCGCCAACTCAAACAAGTGCAAACCGAAAGCGCAGGCGGGCGCACCGATTTGGGTGGCAGCGAGCAGCCCCTGCGCACCATTGCCACGGTGGCTTCTGCCGCTGAACTCGCCGACATGGAGTTGTCGGTCGGCCAAGGCGGGCGCATTCGTTTACGCGATATTGCCAGCATCACCGACACCTTTGCCGAGCGCCGTGCCTCGGCCTTTTTGAACGGCAAACCGGTGGTTGGTTTTGAAGTAACCCGCAGCAGGGGTGCCAGCGAAGTCGATGTGGGCGAACGTGTGTTCAAAGCCTTGGACGAGTTAAAGGCGGCGCATCCGGATGCGCAAATCACCAACGCCTATGACTTTGTCACGCCAGTGAAGGAAGAGTTCCACGGTTCGATGGTCTTGCTCTATGAAGGCGCCTTGTTGGCGGTGATTGTGGTGTGGCTGTTTTTGCGCGACATGCGAGCCACGTTTGTGTCGGCGGTGGCCTTGCCCTTGTCGGTGTTGCCGGCCTTCATTGGCATGTGGGCTCTTGGGTTTTCCATCAACGTGGTCACCTTGCTGGCCTTGTCGCTGGTGGTCGGTATTTTGGTGGACGATGCCATCGTCGAGGTGGAAAACATCGAACGCCATTTGTACATGGGCAAAACCCCGTTTGCTGCGGCCATGGAAGCGGCCGATGAAATCGGGCTGGCGGTGATCGCCACCACCTTCACTTTGGTGGCGGTGTTTTTGCCCACGGCTTTTATGAGTGGTATTGCAGGCAAATTTTTTGTGCAATTCGGCTGGACGGCGGCGCTGGCGGTGTTCGCCTCGCTAGTGGTGGCGCGCTTGCTCACGCCCATGATGTCGGCCTATTTGTTGAAACCCACGAACAAACCCGCGCAGGTACCGTTCTGGATGCCGACGTACATGCGCATGGTGCGTTGGTGTTTGAACCATCGCTTTTTGACCGCCCTAGGTGCCTTGGTGTTTTTTGTGGCGTCGCTCAGCCTGATCCCTTTGTTGCCTACGGGCTTTATTCCGCCAGATGACAACTCGCAGACCCAGGTGGGGCTGGAACTGCCACCGGGCACCTCACTGGCGTTCACTGAAAAAGTGGCCGAAGAGGTCCGCCAGCGCATCACCAAAGTGCCGGAGGTAAAGACCGTTTACACCACCATTGGCGGCGGTGCGGCGGGCTCAGACCCTGGCATGGCGCAGGGGGCAGCCGAAACGCGCATGGCCACCTTGACCATACAGCTGAGCAAACGCGGTGAGCGCCCGCGCAAAGGTGTGATTGAAAAGCAATTGCGCGAATTGCTATCGGACATGCCGGGCATGCGCGTACGTGTCGGCTTGGGCGCGTCCGGCGAAAAATACCTGGTGATGTTGACCGGCGACGATGCAGTCGTTTTGCAGCAATCGGCCACGGCACTGGAGCGTGATTTGCGCGGCGTACCCGGTTTGGGCTCGGTCACCTCCAGCGCCAGTCTGGTGCGACAGGAGATCGCGGTGCGCCCGGACTTTGCGCGGGCTGCTGATCTGGGTGTGACCAGCGCCGCCATCAGCGAAACCTTGCGCATCGCCACCGTCGGTGACTATGACGTGGCCTTGCCCAAATTGAACTTAGCGCAACGCCAGGTGCCTATCATGGTGAAGCTGGCCGACAGCGCCCGACAAGACCTGGACCTGCTGGGCAGGCTCACCCTGCCAGGTAGTCGTGGCCCGGTGCTGCTGGCCGAAGTGGCCCGTTTAGAACCCAGCGGTGGCCCGGCAGTGATCGATCGTTACAACCGTGAACGCAATATCCAGTTTCAAATCGAGTTGTCCGGGGTTGGCTTGGGCGACGCCAAAGAAGCCTTGAAAAACCTGCCGTCGGTGCAACAACTTCCCCCGGGCATTAAGTTGGTTGAAGTCGGTGACGCGGAAATGATGGAAGAGCTGTTTGCCAGTTTTGCGCTGGCCATGCTGACCGGCATTGTTTGCATTTATCTCGTGCTGGTGTTGTTGTTCAAGAGTGTGCTGCACCCTGTCACCATTCTGGCGGCCTTGCCTTTGTCCATCGGCGGTGCATTTATTGCGTTGTTGCTCACCGGGAAAAGTTTTTCCATGCCTTCGTTGATTGGATTGATCATGCTGATGGGGGTGGCCACCAAAAACTCTATCCTGTTGGTGGAATACGCCATCGTTGCGCAACGCGAGCGGGGCATGAACCGCTTGGACGCCTTGTTGGATGCCTGCCAAAAGCGGGCCCGCCCGATCATCATGACCACCATTGCCATGGGCGCAGGCATGTTGCCCATCGCTGCCGGTTGGGGTGCTTCAGACGGCAGTTTTCGATCGCCCATGGCCGTGTCGGTCATTGGCGGGTTGATCACCTCCACCTTTCTCAGCTTGTTGGTGATACCGGCGGTTTATCTGTATGTGGATGACATCAGCCGGTTCTTTGGTGTGGGCGCCGACGCAGATTTGACCCGGGCGAAGGCTGTTGACTGACTCCGCACTGGCGGCTGCCATCCCGCGGCCAGTAACGCGTTCAATCTTATAGCGCCGGCTCACAGAAAATCGTCACAGTCGCTCCCTGGATGAAATCGCCCACGCCATCGTGGGCCTGGTGCAGACCTCACGCTGAACGGCGCTTACTCCCCGTCACAAATCGAGTGCCGGGCGCAGCTTGTGCCTGGGCAGATAACGCCAACGGCCCAGCGCCACCGCCGACAGCGCGGCGACCCCGCCGGCTGCCAACACCATGTGCCAAGGCGTTTGCCACGCGCCGTCGTAGGCGCCAAACATGCTGGCCTTGAGGCCTTGGACCACCCAGGTGATGGGCAGCCAGGGGCTCATGTTGGCAAAGAAGCTCCCACTGAGTTCCACCGGTAGCACGCCGCCCGAAGACGACAGCTGAACCGCCAGAAAAATCATGGCCAGCGCCTTGCCAGCGTCTCCCAGTACCCGCGTGAGGGCGCACACCACGAGCAAAAAAGTCACACTTGCGGTAACCACGGTGCACGCCAGTGCCGCCGGGTTGGAAACACGGATAGCGAGAACGTAAAAAATACACAGTAATACCAGCAGGCTTTGCACTAGCACCAGGAACAATGGCAAAGCAATTTTTCCCAACAGGCGCGCCACCGGGTGGTAGCGCGAGGCCGATGCGGGCAAGACCCGTAGGTTAATGAAAAAAGCGGCAATGCCAGCGCCCAACCACAGCGCTGCTGGAATGACGTTGGCGGCAAATGCGCTGCCACTGTTCTCCACCACCGAAGCCATCTCCATCACCGGTTGGACCGAGTTGGCCAGCCCTTGGGCGCTGCCTTCGGGCGAGTCGACGGCGCCGGGCAGCGCGCTGGTCAGCAGCTCGGTGCCCGCGCGCAGCGCCCCGCTGGCGCTGCTGATCTTCTCGGTGGCTTGTGCCAGCGCGTTGTTGGCATGCGTTAGTTCGGCGGCGCTATCGCTCAGGGTGTCAAGTTGGGCATCTTCGGGCAGCTTGTTGACCATGGTGCGCAGGGTTTGGTTCATGCTGCGCACGCCGGTGGATAGTGCCGTGACGCCGCCGCCCAACTGGCCCGCGCCCTCGCTGAGTTTTTGGTGCCCACCAACGGCGGTTTGTAAGCCCTTGTCGAGCTGGTCCATGCCCAGTGCCGTTTGGTTGATTGCGTCGCGTATGGCAGGGCGCACCAGGATGCTGTTGTCGGCCTCGTCCTTGAAGGCCGTAATGCCGACCGACAGCTCATGGCTGCCGTTTTGCAGGGTTTGCAAGGCTTTGTCCATTTCAAGGTGAGCGGCCACCAGCGCTTCCGCGCCCGCGTTGAGTGCCGTGAGTTCGGAGTTGCGGGGTCGGCGTGCGTCTAGGGTGCGCAAGCCAGCGCCTAATTGCTTGACGCCGGTATTGAGTTGGCTGACGCCGTCTGCCAGCCGGGCGGATTCACCGCTTAGCAACTTGGCACCTATGGCTGCTTTGGAGGTGCCACCAGTGAGCTCGGAGGCCGCTTCGTGAAGATGGATGGCACCTTCGCGCAGGCGCTCCACACTGTTTTTGGAGCCTGCCGCGTTGAGCAGCACCAAGGCCCAGCGCTGTTCGTTGAGGCTCTCGTTGACTTTGTGCCCGAGCTCAACCGCAAACAGCTGCGCGATGTGCGCGGCTTCGTAGTTGTTGCCCTGGGAGGCAACCACCACCAGCTTGCCTGCGCCCGGTTTGGCGCCGGGCAGCGCGTTGGAGCTGAAGTCCGGCGGAATGATCAGTGCAAACTCCAGCGTGCCCTCGCGCACCAATTTGCGCGCAAGATCTGCTGAATCCAGGCGGCGGTAGCCAAAGCGCCCAGACAGCTCCAGGTTGTCGACCAATTCACTTCCCATGTTGACGTTTTGATCCCGGTAGACCAAGCCGCTGTCGAGGTTCACAAGCCCCACCTGCAAGGCAGAACTGTTGGCACCAGGGTCCCAGACGCTGGCCAGGTAAATCACCATGTAAAGGGCCGGAATCAGGGCTACTGCCAGGGCCGCCAGTGTCGGCTTCGAACTGCCGCGAAAAAATCGCGCCTCCAAGCGGGCCAGCAAACGGATTTGGCGCAGCAGGGATCCAACGCAGCTACCGCGCGCGCGACGTATCCAAGAATTTGCCACCGCAGGGGCGTGGGTTGCAGGCATGAACAGTTGGGGCGCGCTGGAGAGGGGCCGGTTCAGGCGCCAAAAAATCGCTGCAATGAGCCGACCCAGCGCCCTTGTGCGCAGTAGCCGTGCCAATGGGCAAGGGCCTGTCCCGGACCGGCGTACACCCAGTGGCTCGTGGGCGGCGTTTTGGGCCGCAGGCGCTGGGGCTCGGCCTGCATCACCGCGTGCAGGTTGCGCGCTAGGGTGCGGCTGTCCTGCTGCACAAAAAACACCTCGGGGTGGCTGGTGCTGCGCTCATACAGGTCGGTCAGCACGCCCGGGGCGTTGCCAATTTCGTGCGATGGCTGCATGTCCAGACCGCTGTTTTGCACCCAGGCCGACGTGGCGTGGGAGAGTCGCAGCAGTGGCACATCGCAGGCTAGACGCGCGCCGTTGGCCAGCACCACGTCGTCGCGCGTGAGGCTGGCCACGGGCTCATACAGCACGGTCACGCGTTGGGTCCGCAAAATGGCAAGCATGTGCTGGTGCATGGCCTCGGGGTAAGCGCGTTGATTCGCGTGCGGCCAGGCAATCCAGGTTACGGCAGCCGTGGGCATACGCTGGCGCACCGCCAGTGCCAGCTCAAAGCCCTCGAGGCCGTCGCCGATCACCGCAATGCGCAGTGCGCGCTGGCGCCCAAGCTCGCAGACCTTGGGCCACAGACCGACAAAGCCTTCTAGCGGCGGCACAAACAGCCCGTGCGCGCGCGCCCCGGGCATCGCTTCTTCAATCGCTTCACGCCGGGGCTGAGGACCGATATTGACGGACAGCACGTCATAGTCGAGTACCGTTCCGTCGTCCAATAGCACGGTGCGCGAGTCGGCATCCATGGCGCGACCTTGGCGGCCGGTCCAATGCACGTCCGCGGTCTGCAGCAGCACCTCTAGGTCGGTCAAGCAGTCTTCAAAGGCCAAACCATTGGCTACGAACGGCGCCAGCTTGCGCGTCTGAAACACCTGTGCGTGCTGGGTCAGCAGCGTGATGTGGGCGTGGGGGAGCTTCTTTTTTTGCAGGGACTTTAAAAACCGCAGGTGTGCAGACCCGGCACCCCAAAGCAGCAAGCGCACAGGCCTGCGGTAGGAATGGGGCTCAGCAGAAGCGTGGGCCCTGGAAGAATCGGCGGCCTGCGTCTGGGGGCTGGGCTGCAGCTCGGGTTCAACAGTCATGGCCCTATTGTTCCACGATCGGTTCCACGATCACAATCGGCGCCGCACCTGGCGCGTAGGGCCGCACGCGCCCAATCACGCAGGCCTGCGCGTAGCCCTGGGCGCGCAGCGCATCAATGCAGGCCGGGGCTTGGTCTGCGGGCACGCCAGCGAGCAGGCCACCGGCCGTTTGGGGGTCCAGTAGCAGGGCGGAATGGGTGCGCTGTTGCGGCGAGTGCCGCGTCGCGTCAGGCCCGAGCCAGCGCTGAGCCGACTGGGCGTTGGCGCTGTGCAAGGAGCTGGTCTGGCCCGCAGCAAGGCATTCCAGCGCGCCGTCAAGTGCGGGCACGGCTTTCAGGTCAATCTCTGCACGCACGACTGAGGCCTGCACCATTTCGGCCAGGTGGCCAAGCAAACCAAACCCAGTTACATCGGTGCAGCAACGCGCGCCGTGTGCGGCCAAGGTGGCGGCAGCGGCTTGGCTGGACTGCCCCATGCTGTGCAGCGCCGCCTGCACCCAGCGCCCGCGCGCCCGGCCCAAGCCATGGGCTGCAAACACGGTGCCGGTCCCCAGGGGTTTGGTCAACACCAGCACATCACCCGATTGCAGGCCGGCTTTGCGCAGCAGGGCGCGCGGCTCGCCACGGGCGTCCACATCGATGAGGCCGTTGATGGCAAAACCCAAGGCCAGTTCCTGGCCCTCCCCGGTGTGGCCGCCCACCAAGGTGCAGCCTGCGGCGTTGAGCACTTCGACTGCGCCGGTCATCATTTGCGAGAGTAGCGCCTGGGTTTGGCGGTCTATGCCTGGGGGCACCGTGGCAATGGCTGTTGCGGTGTGGGCTTGGGCGCCCATGGCAAAAATATCACCCAAAGCGTGGTTGGCGGCGATGCGGCCAAAGAGGTAGGGGTCGTCTACAAAGGCGCGGAAAAAATCTACGGTTTGCACCACTGCCTTGCCCGCCGGCACACGCACCACGGCCGCGTCGTCGGGCGCATGCAGGCCAATGAGTACATCGGCGTTGGCCAGCGGCTGCAAGCCCGCTAGGGCCTGGGACAAGACGCTGGCGCCGACCTTGGCGCCGCATCCGCCGCATCGCATGGCCTGGGCAGCCTGCGCTTGCAGCGCCTCTTGCGCACTGAGCCCCGTCACGCTGGTAGCTTGCACGCTGAGCCCCGCTACGCTGGCAGCTTGCACGCTGCCAAGGGCCCTGCTGCCCATGCCCGGGGCGCCCAGATCGGTAAAACGGTGCATGAAACGTCGGTCGATGTGGTCCTTCCAGCGCCAGACCCAGGCCCCGGCAAAGCCCAGTGCCCCGCGCGATGCCACGGCGTAGCGGTCACCGGTGCTGATCAGTGCCAGCCAGCGGGCTTGCGCGCGGTAGGGTTGCAGGGCCTGGCCCGTGAGCGCTCGGCGCAGATTGCGCGCCAGCGGCATGCCCATGCGCACGGCAAAAACGCCGGCTTTTTCCAGGCTACGGTTGTCCAGGCTGGCCACATCACCGGCGGCAAATATGCGCGCGTCGCTGATCGACTGCAGTTGTGCATTTACCCGCACGCAGCCGGCCGCGTCCAGTTCTAGTCCGGTGCCCTCAAGCCACGCGCCGCCAGCGGCCTGCGTGACCCAAAAAACCGTGTCCGCCGCGTGCCATGTGCCGTCCGCGCTGCGCAGACCCTGGGCGTTGACGCATTCCACGCGCGTGTTTAGGTGCACTTGCACCGCCCGCTGACGCAGCACGGCGGCAAACCGGCGCTGCACGCCGGTGTTGTGCGTGGGCAATACCGACGCCGTGGCCGAAAAAAGCGAAAACTGCGGCGCGGGCACGGCGCCACCGAGCGCCTGGGCTTCGGCGCGCAAGCGGTATTGCATGGCCAGCAGCAACTCCACGCCCCCCGCACCGGCGCCCACTACCGCGATATGGCGAGGGCCTTGTCCGGCGCGCACCGCTGCCAATAAGGCCAACCAGCGCTGGTTGAACGCGGCAATGGGCTTGACGCTGACCGCGTGCGCGTCGGCACCCGTGATGTGCGTGGTGTGGGGTGTGGAGCCGGTGTTGATAGACACCAGGTCATAGTCCAGGGGCGGGCGGTCTGCCAGCAGCACCTGGCGCCGCTCACGGTCCAGACCGGTGACCTGGGCGCGCACAAAGCGCGCCCCGGCAAATACGCACAGGCGCACCAGGTCCAGGTGCACCGCATCAAAGTCGTAGTGCCCGGCCACATAGCCGGGCAGCATGCCCGAGTACGGCGTGTGCGCATCGGTGCAAACCAAGGTGATGCGCAGCCCGGCCAGGGGCTGCATGCCAAAAGCCTTGAGCACGCCCACATGGCTGTGGCCGCCGCCCACCAGGACCAGGTCGCGCAGGATGGGAGGGGCGGCTGCTTGCATGGGCTTGATTGTGGCGCCGGGCGGCACCTCAGCCCCGGCGCCAACTGTGAAAACGCCGCGCCCAGCGCAGCAAGACTGCCGGCGTGTGCTGGCGCCGCCAGACACCAGCGGCATACTTATTGGCCTCCGACAAGGTGGGGTAGCTGTGCACCGCGCCCAAGATGGCTGATACGCCCAGACCCTTGCCCATGGCCAACACCCACTCAGCCAGCAGCTCCGCGCCCTGGGGCGCAACGATGGTCACACCCAAAATGCGGTCTTTGCCCGGCACCGTGAGCACCTGCACAAAGCCCGTGGGTGGCGCCGCGCCCGCGCCGCCGTTGCACAGCGCGCGGTCCAGGTCGGCCAGGTCGTAGCGGCTGATTTCATAGGCCACACCCTGGCGAAGCGCCTGCTTTTCATTCAGGCCCACGCGCGCCACCTGGGGCTCGACAAAGGTGGCGCTGGGGATGGCCCGGTAGTCCACCCGCGTGCGCCGTATGTCGCCAAACAGGGCGTTCACCGTGGCGTACCAGGCCTGGTGCGCCGCAGTGTGGGTGAACTGGTAGGGCCCGGCCACGTCGCCCGCTGCGTAAATGTTGGGGAAAACGGTCTGCAAGTAGTCGTTGGTTTGCACCGTGTGGTCCACGGCCAGGCCCAGGGCTTCAAGGCCATAGCCGCTCAGGCGCGCTTTGCGACCTACGGCGCAGACCAAGAGGTCAAACGCCAGCGTGTGCTGCTGCCCGGCGTGCTCCAGCAGCACGGTTTTTTCCCGCGCAGGGTCGGCGCCCTCCCAGGCGCAGCGCAGCGCCCGGTGCGCCGTTTTCACCACCACACCGTCGGCCGTAAGCGCCTGCTGCACCAGGGCGCAGACCGCGTCGTCTTCGCGCTCGAGCACCTGCGGGGCGCTCTCGACCAGGGTGACGGCAGCACCCAGGCGCGCAAAGGCCTGGGCCAGCTCACAGCCCACCGGACCGCCACCCAACACCACGATGCGCCGGGGCAGCGTGCTGCACTGCGCGAGCTGCTCCCACAGCGTGTCGCTGGTGGCAAAGCCCACGTCTTGCAGCCCCGGCAGATCGGGCACGATGGGTTGGGCGCCTGCGGCAATCACCACGCTGCGGGTGGTGATGCGTTGCAAGGCACCATCGGCACCGCGCACCTCCACGGTCCAGGGGTTGACCAGGGTGGCGTGGCCTTGCAGCACCTGCACGCCCAAGTCGGTGTAGCGCTGCACGCTGTCGTGCGGGGCGATGCGCGCAATGACCTCGTTCACCCGGCGCATGACAGCGATAAAGTCGATTTGCGGGGGGGTGCTCAGCACGCCAAACTGCGCCGCGTTGCGCACCTGGTGTGCCACCTGGGCGCTTTGTATCAAGGCCTTGCTGGGCACGCAACCGAGGTTGAGGCAGTCGCCACCCAGCGTGCGGGCTTCTACTAAGGTGACTTTGGCCTGGGCGGCAGCGGCGATGTATGCCGACACCAAGCCGCCAGCACCTGCGCCAATGACCACCAGGTTGCGGTCAAAGCGCCGGGGGCGTTGGCTGCGCCAGGGCGCCAGCACGCGGCGCTTGCGCCACCCCTGCAGCACCCGGCTGCTGGCCCACGGCAGCAGCGCAAACACGACTCCGAGCGCTGCCAGAGCCGCCCCCACCCGTGGCGTAAGAACGTCGGCGCTTGACTGGATGGCCGCCAGTTGCGTACCCGCCTGGACGAACAAGGCGGTGCTGGCCAGCATGCCGACTTGGCTGACCACATAAAAGGTGCGCGTGCGCATACTTGTTAGGCCCATTGCCAGGTTGATCAGCCCAAAGGGCACCAGCGGAATCAGGCGCAGGCTGAGCAAATAGATGGCCCCTTCGCGTGTAAGGCGCGCTTGCATGGCCACCACGCGCGGCCCCATGCGGGCGTGTACCAGGTCGCGCAGCGCGTAGCGTGCCAGCAAAAACGACAAGGTCGCGCCCAGGCTGGAGGCAAAAGACACCAGCACCAAGCCCCAGCCAAAACCCAGCAGCGCCCCTGCGGCTAGCGTGAGCACCGCAACGCCGGGCAGGGACAGGGCCGCGCACACCAGGTAGAGCGCAAAAAAGCTGGCCCGCACTGCCCAAGGCGACTGGGCATGCCAGTCGAGCAGCTCCGCGCGCTGTTGCTGCAACGTCGATAGGTTCAGCACTGGCGTGCTATCACTGGCCCACAGCCAGGCCAACAGGGCCAATAGGCACAGCAGCGCCAGCTTCCAGGCCCGCTGCGATTTAGCCATGGGCTGGGCCTGTGGGCGGGCGCAAAGGCGATTCAGAGAAAGTGCGAATGCCCCAGGCGACCCGCGTTGCCACCGTGACCGCACATAGCGCTGCAAAGCCATAGGCCAACGCGGGAAAGTGCGCCGGCCACAGCGCCATGGCGCAAAACACGGCCAGGGTCTCGGTACCCTCGGTCAGGCCGCCCAAAAAGTAGAACGACTTGCGGCTGGCGGTGGCCGGGGCCAGCCCGCGCTTGGCCGCGAACACCGCAAAGGCCAGAAAGCTACTGCCCGTGCCCACAAACGCGGCCAGCAAAACGGCAGCGGGCAAGGCGTTGGCCTGCGGATCGGCCAGCGCGAAAGCCAGCGGCACGCTGGCGTAAAAAACAAAGTCTAGGGTGATGTCCAAAAAAGCCCCCAGGTCGGTGGCCTGGGTTTGCCGCGCCACCGCGCCGTCGAGTGCATCGCAGCTGCGCGACAGCGCCATCAACGCCAGGCCCAAGTGGTACTGCCCGCTGGCCATGCAGGCGCTGGCGCACAGGCCCAAGGCCAAACCCAGCCAGGTCAAAGTATTGGCGCCCACCCCCGCGCGTGCCAGTGGCCGGGCCAGGGCGTCAACCAGGGGCGCGATCAGGCGGGTTGTAAAGCGGTCAAGCATGGTCGGATTGTCGGCCCAGCACCGTCAGGCGCGCCGGGTCGGCGATGTCTGCTGGGTCGTGGGTGACCAAGATGGCAGCGATGCGGCGCTGTGCAATGGCGCCAAACACCTGCTCACGCATACGCTGGCGCAGCGCTGTGTCGAGCTTGGAGAAGGGCTCGTCAAGCAGAATCGCCACCGGGCGCGCCAACAGCGCACGTGCCAGCGCCACCCGCGCGCGCTGGCCGCCCGAAAGGGTGGCGGGGTTGGCCTGCGCATAAGCCGCCAGCTCCACGTCCGCAAGCGCCTCCAAGGCTTGCTGGCGGCGCTGCGCCATGGGGCCGGGGCGCACGGCAAACAGCAGGTTTTCCAGAACGCTCAGGTGGGCGAATAGCAGGTCGTCTTGCAGCAGCAAGCCCACTGCGCGCTGGTGCGTGGGGAGCGTGTCCAGGCGTCGGCCATTGACGTGCACCGTGGCCTCGCATCGCATGCCCGGCTCCAGCGTGCCGCAGATGGCCGCCAGCAGGCTCGACTTGCCTGAGCCGCTGGAGCCCATGATGGTGTGCACGCAGCCCGCGGGCACCGACAGGTGCAGGTCGCTGAGCAAGGTGGACGCCGGTGTTTGGAGACGCTGCAGCGACAACTGCAGACCCAGGAACGGCGTGGCGCTGTGGTCCATGCTAATGGCCTTGCGCGGCTAACCCGTCGATGTTGTGCCTTGGGGTCGCCCACTGGCGCGGCCGTGCCACCCAGGTTGCCAGCCCAAACACGGCCGCAGGCAGCAGCCAAAGCAGTGCGGCGTATGCGGCCATCAAGGACCTCTGGCCGCCACCCGACAGCGCAAGGGCTTCGGTGCCAACCGTGCTGTAGCGCCCGGCACCCACATAGAGCGTGGGCAGGTACTGCGCCACGCTGACAGCAAAACCCACGGCAAAAGCGGCTGCCAGCGCGCCCCGCAATAGCGGCCATTTCACGCGCCAGACAAACGGCCAGGGGCCGCAGCCCAAGGTAGCGGCCAGCGTGCGCAAGCGCGGGTCGAAACCGCTGTAAGGCCCGTGCAGCACCAAAGCCACATAGGGCAGCGCGCACAGGCTGTGCGCCAGCCACAGGCCCCAGGCGCTGGCGTCTATGCCCCAGTCCAGCGCCAAGCGGTGCAAACCCAGCGTCCACAGCACCGCAGGCAAGGCCAGGGGCAGGTACACCAACCCCCAGGCCCGCTGCTGCCAGCGTGTGGGTGCGCATTCAAACCAGGCCACGCACCACAGCACTGCCGCAGACGCGCTGGATAGGCCCAGCCACACGGTGGTGCCCAGCGTGCCGCTGCTGCGGGCCACCTGGTCCCAGGCGTCCAGGCTCCAGGCTTGCGGCCACAGATCGGGGAAAGGCCACAGACTGGCCACGCTGGCCCAGGCCAGTGCCGCTAACACGGCGAAATAGGCGCCGTGCCACCCCGCCCGGGCTGCGTAGGCGCCGAGCTGCCGGATTTTGGTCTGGTGGACGGCCGCATGCTGGTTGGCAACGGGGCCAGGGCGGGGACCCCGGCTCCAGCGCGGGCGCGACCAGAGTGCCGTCAGAAGCCTTTGCGCCCCCGCGCCCAGCGCCACTACGACGGCCAGTACTGCCGCCAGCAGCCAGGCCGCGGCGGCGCCTTGGGCGTTTATGGCAGGGTCAGCGTCTTGCAGCCATTGCCAGGCCAGCACCGCCAGTGGCGCTGGCGTGGTGGGTCCAATCACCAGGGCCACGTCCACCACCCCGATGCTGTAGGCCAGCACCGCCACCAAGGGCGCCAGCATCCGGGGTCGCAGTTGCGGCCAGGCCACACGCCACCAGGCGTCGGCCGCGTTGTAGCCCAGGGTCTGGGCCAAGCGCAGTTCTAAGCCCAGGCGGTGTGCTACGTCGGGGCGCTGCAGGTGGGCCGCACCAGCCCAAAGCAAAAACACCACTTCCTTGAGCACCAGCACCGCGATCAGCCCCAGGCCCCAGGGGTCTTGGGTGCTGCGCCAGGCCGGTGGTGTGTCCAGCACCAACCCCAGGGGGCCAGCTAATGGCGCCAGGGCGGCAGCGCCCCAGCGCACCAGCACCCCGCTGGGCGCGAGCAAGACCACCGCACCGATGGCAAAGGCCGCGTGCGGCACCGCCAGCATGGCCGGCAGGCGCTGCAACAGGCTCGTCCAGCGTCGGCTGCCAAAGTGGGCCGCCAGCAGCCAGGCCGCGCCAACCCATGCCAAAGCGGTTGCGGCCATACCGGTCCAAACGGCCATCCAAAGCGCAGGGGGTGTTTGCACGTCCGTGGCCAGACCCGACCAGGCCGTGGCGCTGCCCGCTGCCAGCAACGCGCCGGTCAGGCTCCATGCCCAAGGTAGGCCCACGGCCAAGGCCAATGCCAGCGCCGCATAGTGCAGTTGTGGGGCGAAGGTTTGGGGGCTTGTAGTTGCGCTCAAGGTGGTGTGCTGCTGCCGTGGCGCTGCTGGTTGCACCGGGCGTGGCTGATGGCCAGATTGTCCAGGTGGCTGCTGCCGCCCTGGCTCAAGGCTTGTATGTGCTCCAGCGTCGCGTCCTCGCGCGCCACGTGCTCAGCGCACACCCAGCAGGGCACCACCCCATGCAGTTGGCGGGCAACGGTTTTGTAGATCTTGTCGCGGGTCAGGGCCAGTCGGCTCACATCAGCACCTCAGAGGCGGCGAGGTCCGGGGCCTGCTGTCACAACTGGGCAAAGATGTCGGCCGCATGGGCCACGGTTTGGGCAATGTCGGCCTCGCTGTGCGCGGCGCTCATGAAACCGGCTTCGTACAGAGCCGGGGCGAAGTACACCCCACGCTCGAGCATGCCGTGGAACAGGGTGTTGAAGCGGGCGTTGTCCGTGGTCATCACTTTGGCGTAGTTTTGCGGCAGATCGGGGAACAAGAAAAATCCGAACATGCCGCCCTCGCTGTCGCCACTAAATGGCACACCTGCGGCGTCGGCAGCGCCTTGCAGGCCGCTCACCAGGGCGCGGGTTTTGCGCGCCAGATCGTCGTAAAAGCCGGGTTTGCTGATTTCGCGCAGGGTCGCCAGCCCGCAGGCGGTGGCCACCGGGTTGCCCGACAAAGTACCGGCCTGGTAGACCGTGCCCAGCGGTGCGAGGTGCTCCATGACCGCGCGCTTGGCGCCAAAGGCCGCTAGCGGCATGCCCCCGCCAATGACCTTGCCCATCACCGTCATGTCCGGTGCAAAGCCGGGGATTTCCCGCGCATACACGCTTTGCGCGCCGCCTAAAGCGACCCGAAAGCCGGTCATCACCTCGTCAAACACCAGCAAAGCGCCGTACTGCGTGCACAGCTCGCGGCAGCGCCGCATAAAGGGCAGCGATGCGCGCACAAAATTCATATTGCCCGCAATAGGCTCGATCATCAGACAGGCCAGGTCGGGGCCGTGCTGCACAAAGGCTTCTTCGAGCTGCGCCAGGTTGTTGTACTCGAGCACCAGCGTGTGCTGCACCACCTCGGGCGGCACACCGGCGCTGGTCGGGTTGCCAAACGTAGCCAGGCCGGAGCCCGCTTTGACCAAGAGCGCATCGGCGTGGCCGTGGTAACAGCCTTCGAACTTAATAAGTTTGTTGCGCCCGGTGGCGCCGCGCGCCAGGCGAATGGCGCTCATCGCCGCTTCGGTGCCCGAGCTCACCAGGCGCACCATGTCCATGCTGGGCACGTGTTTCAAAATTTCTTCGGCCAGTTCGACTTCGCGTTCGGTGGGCGCGCCAAAGGAAAAGCCGTCCAGCAGTGCCTTTTGCACTGCCTCTACCACCGCCGGATGGCCGTGGCCCAAGATCATAGGCCCCCAGGAGCCGATGTAGTCGATGTAGCGCTGGCCATTGGCGTCCCAAAAGTACGCGCCCTGCGCACGCGACACAAAACGTGGCGTGCCGCCCACGGCCTTGAAGGCGCGCACCGGCGAGTTGACTCCGCCAGGGATAACACGGGCGGCGCGTTGGAACAGGGCGAGGTTGTGGTCAGTGTCGGGTTTCATTGGGAGTGATTTCAAAAGAAAAGGAGTCGTCGGGTTCGTCAAAACCGGGGGTGTCGTCGTCTTCGTCCACTTCGTGGGCCCAGAACAAGCGGTCCGGCTGCACATGGCCCATGCCCGGGCGAAAGCCGCCCTCCAAGCAGCGGTCCAAGTAACTTAGCGCCTCGGTGACAGCTTCGCTGAGCTCGGTGCCCGCGGCAATCAGGGCTGCCAAGGCCGCAGACAGCGTGTCGCCTGCACCCACAAAAACCGCCTCCAAGCGCTCAAACTTCTCGCTGCACAGCACCGCCGTGGCCGTGCACAGGGAGTTGTCAATAAAGTGCTCTGGCAGCGCCATGCCAGTCACCAGCGTATAGGGCACGCCATGTTCTTGGGCGGCCCGGGCGATGTCGCGGGCGCTGGGGCTGCGGCTTGCGCTCCAGTCTGGCAGCAGCCAGCGGCACAAGGTGCCGTGGTTACCCACCAGTACGGTGGTCTGGGGCAGCAAGAGTTCGGCGCAGGCGTCCCAGTACTGGTCCATCAGGTCCTCTTGCCACCACGACAGGTCGGGCATATAGGTCACCACCGGCACGTCTGCATAGTCCGACACCAGAGCTGCAATGGCGCTGAGGTTTTCTGGGCTGCCCACAAAGCCGACCTTGAAAACGTCGGGCGGCACGTCCTCCAGGATGGTGCGCGCCTGGCTGGTCACAGCCTCGTCATCGAGTGCAAAGTGGTCCACGATTTCGCTGGTGTCGCGCGCGTAGGCGCCGGTCATGACCGGCATCGTGTGCACGCCCACCGCCGCCATGGCAACGCTGTCGGCTACCAGGCCGCCAGCTCCGCTGGGGTCGTTGGCGTTAAAGGTCATCACGCTGGCAATTGGGCCGTCGGGCAAATCGTCGCCGTCGTCCAACACGGTAATGCGTTCCGAGGCAGGAGCCAGATTTCTAGGTTTGTTCATGGACGCTGAAATCAGATAGACGCAAAGCACGGTAGCAAGCCAGGTTCACCCCATGGCAGGCCCCACAAGTGCGCGCGGGGCGCTTATTACAATTCGGGCATTCTATTCTCAAGGTTTATGACGCTGTGACTGATACCAAAACATGGATGTGCCTGATTTGCGGTTGGATTTATGACGAAGCATTGGGCGCACCCGATGACGGTATCCCCCCTGGCACCTTGTGGGCCGACGTGCCCATGAACTGGGTCTGCCCCGAGTGCGGCGCGCGCAAGGAAGACTTTGAATTGGTGCAAATTTAAGACCGCTCGCAAAACCTTGCGCCTCTTGGCGCCGGGGCGCGAGCCGCAGGCTATTCGTCCTTCGCGCTAAAACTCTGCACTTTCTTTACCACCGCATAGCGCTCCAAGGTGCGCGCCCGGGCCCTCGCATGGTCTACCACCGGAGCCGGATAGTCGCGTCCCAGCACCACGCCTGCGGCTTGTAAGACCAGCGGCTTGGTCAACCAAGGCGCGTGGATGCTCTTGGCGTCCAAACTGGCCAGCGCGGGCAGATAGCGGCGGATAAATTTGCCCGATGCGTCAAACTTTTCGCTTTGGGTAATGGGGTTGAAGATGCGAAAGTAGGGTTGTGCGTCGCAGCCGCTGGACGCCACCCACTGCCAGCCGCCGTTGTTGGCTGAGAGGTCAAAGTCGTTGAGGTGGCGCGCAAAGTAGGCCTCGCCCCAACGCCAGTCCAGCCCCAGGTGTTTGACCAAAAAACTCCCTGCTACCATCCGCAGGCGGTTGTGCATATAGCCGCTCTGGTTGAGCTGCGCCATGGCCGCGTCCACCAGCGGGTAGCCGGTGCGGCCTTGGCACCAGGCGTCAAATAAGGCTTGCGCGTGCGCGCCATGCTCCCACGCAATGGCGTCGTATTCGGGCTTGAAGCCGCCAGTGGCAACCTGTGGAAAGTTAGCCAAAATCTGAAAGTAAAAGTCGCGCCAACCCAACTCTGCCAGCCAGACGCTGGCACCTCTGTTGCCATCCTGGTGGCGCGGCAGCGCCAGCGCCACCAACTGGCGCACCGACAGCGTGCCAAAGCGCAGGTGCACGCCCAGGTAGCTCGGGCCTTTGACTGCGGGGAAGTTGCGCGTCTCATCGTAGGCGTCCATGCGCGGCAAAAAGTCTTCCAGCATGGCTTGCGCGCCCGAAGCGCCTGGTTGGATGCCCAAGGTGCGTAAATTGGTTGCCTCAAAGCCGATGTCGGCCAGGCTAGGAACAGGCGCGTCAAGGCCGGTCGGGCGCGCTGCCAGGCGCTCGCCGTGGTTCTGGCTGTCGTGGCGTGTCGGGCCATGCGTACCTATGGCGGCCAGCCAGGCGCGTAGATAGGGCGTGAAAACGCCATAGGGCTTGCCGGTTTGGGTGAGCACCTCACGCCGCTCAAAAATTACATGGTCTTTCACGCCCACCCAGGCCACACCTTGGGTGGCCAGCGCGGCCTCTACCTGGGCGTCGCGCTCCAGTGCGGAGGGCTCGTAGTCGTGTGCGGCAAACACCGCATTGGCCCTCAGACTGGCGGCCAGGCGCGGGATTTCGTCCGCTGCCAAGGCGTGGCGAACGATCAGGCCGCCAGCGGGTTTGCCAGAGAGCGCCCGCAGTTCGGCATCCAGCTCAACCAGGCTGGCCTGGATAAATTCCACCCGCCGGTCTGCGCGGGGCAGGGCGTCCAAAATGCTGCGGTCGAACACAAAGACGCAGTGCACCTGCGAGCAGCGTTGCAAGGCGAGCGCCAGCGCGGCGTTGTCGGAAGTGCGCAAGTCGCGCCGAAACCAGACCAGTCCGGTGGAATAAGAAGTTTGCATGCCTGCCGTTAAAATCAAAAAATGACCGGCGATTCTGCACCCACCAACCTCACGCACCATTTTTTGATTGCGATGCCGGGGCTGGAAGACGGGCTGTTCTCCAAGAGCGTGGTCTATCTGTGCGAGCACAGCCCGCGCGGCGCGCTGGGTCTGATCATCAACAAGCCGGCCGACATCGATATGACCGCTCTGTTTGGCAAAGTGGACTTGCCCTTGCAGCGCCAGGATTTGGCCAAGCAGGCGGTGTTTCAGGGCGGGCCGCTGCACGAGGAACGTGGTTTTGTGCTGCACGAGCCTGTATTTGCCAACGCCGACCGGCCCGAGGAGTCGTTGTACGCATCCACCATGGTGATACCCGGGGGCTTGGAGATGACCACCTCGCGCGACGTGCTCGAAGCCATCGCCTCGGGCGCCGGGCCGCGCAAGGTGCTGGTGTCGCTGGGTTATTCGTCCTGGGGCGAGGGCCAGTTGGAGAGCGAAATCAAAGAAAACAGCTGGCTCACCGTCGACGCGCAAAACAGCATTATTTTTGACGCTCCGGTAGCCGAGCGCTACGACCAGGCGCTGGCGCTGCTGGGTGTGCAAGCCTGGATGATTTCCCCGCACGCGGGCAGCGCATGAGTGCGGCCCCGGCATCGCCTGTCGCAAGTGGCGCGCCTTTTGGGGATGGCGCACCGTTAGCTTCGGAGGCCTTGCCCGCCGTGGCAGCGCAACTTTCGACCTTTATGTCTTTTGATTTTGGCACCCAACGCACCGGTGTGGCGGTGGGCAACCGGCTGCTGGGTACCGCACAGCCGCAGGACACGATTGCCGCCAGCGGTGACGCGCGCTTTGCCCAGATTGCCCTTCGCCTTAAAGAGTGGCAGCCCGACGCCATCGTCATCGGCGTGCCCTATCACCCCGACGGTGCCGCCCACGAAAACACCGCCCGCGCGCAAAAATTTGGCCGCCAACTGCGGGGCCGCTTTGGCCTGCCGGTGTTTGAGGTGGACGAGCGCTACAGCACCACCGAAGCCCTGGCCTCGGGCGCCAAAGACGCCGATGCAGCGTCTGCCTGCATCATCCTGGAACAATTTTTGAGAAACCTGCCGACATGAATTTAGCCATTGACGCGGAAAGCCTGTACCTTGAGCTGCTGCGCGGCGTGCGTGGCCTGTGTGGCCCGGACACGCGGCTGGTGGGCATCACTTCGGGCGGCGCCTGGTTGGCCGAGCGTTTGCAAAATGATCTGGGGCTCGCGGGCAGCCATGGCACCATTTCTTCGGCCATGCACCGGGACGACTTTGCCCAGCGTGGGCTGGCATCGGGCGGGCAGACCAAGCTGCCGTTTGCGGTTCAAGGGGCGCATATTTTGGTGCTCGACGACGTACTGTTCACTGGGCGCACCATCCGCGCCGTGACCAACGAGTTGTTCGACTACGGCCGCCCGGCCAGCGTGAAGTTGGCGGTGCTGGTGGACCGGGGTGGCCGCGAGCTGCCCATCCAGGCCGACTTTGCCGCCGCGCGCGTCACTCTGGGGGCGGCGCAGTCGCTGGCGCTGGCGCAGGGCGCCGACGGGCGCTTTAGCTTTGACGTGAAAGGTGCCTGAACATGTTGGGTCGACGCAACCCGCAGCTCAACAAAAACGGTGAGCTGATTCACCTCTTGTCCACCGAGGGGCTGTCCAAGGACATCCTCACGCACATTCTGGACACGGCAGCACAGTTTGTCTCGGTGAGCGACCGTGAGGTCAAAAAAGTGCCACTCCTGCGCGGCAAAAGCGTGTTCAACTTGTTTTTTGAGAACAGCACGCGCACCCGCACCACCTTCGACATTGCCGCCACGCGCCTCTCAGCCGACGTGATTAACCTGGACATTGCGCGCTCCAGCGCGTCCAAGGGCGAGTCGCTGCTTGACACCATTGCCAACCTGAGCGCCATGGCGGCTGATATTTTTGTGGTGCGCCACAGCGAATCCGGCGCGCCCTACCTGATCGCCCAGCACGTCGCGCCGCATGTGCACGTGGTCAACGCAGGTGACGGCCGCCACGCGCACCCGACCCAGGGTTTGCTCGACATGTACACCATTCGCCACTACAAGAAAGACTTTGCCAACCTGACCGTGGCCATCGTTGGCGACGTGCTGCATTCGCGCGTGGCGCGCTCAGACATTCATGCTTTGACCACCCTGGGCTGCGCCGAAGTGCGGGTGGTTGGGCCGCGCACGCTGGTGCCCTCAGACATGGCGGCCATGGGCGTGCGGGTGTGCAATACGCTGGAAGAAGGCATCAAAGGCTGCGACGTGGTCATCATGCTGCGCCTGCAAAACGAACGCATGAACGGCGCCTTGCTGCCGTCCAGCCAGGAATACTTCAAAAGCTTTGGCCTCACGCCCGAAAAACTCACCCTGGCCAAGAGCGACGCTATCGTCATGCATCCGGGTCCGATCAACCGGGGGGTGGAGATTGATTCGGCCGTGGTGGACGGGCGCCAAAGCGTGATCTTGCCGCAGGTGACTTTTGGCATCGCGGTGCGCATGGCGGTGATGGGCATCGTGGCGGGTAATGAAGCCTAAAGGACCCGCAGCATGAAAATCCTGATTCAAAACGGCCGCGTGATCGACCCCGCCAGTGGCTTTGACGCGCTGGCCGACGTGGCCATTGCGGCCGGGCGGGTGGTATCCATAGGCGCAGCGCCCGCTGACTTTGCCGCCGCGCAGACGATTGACGCCACCGCTTGCCTGGTCCTGCCCGGCCTGGTGGACTTGGCTGCGCGCCTGCGCGAGCCCGGCCACGAACACGAGGGCATGCTGGCGTCCGAGCTGGCCGCAGCCGTGGCCGGTGGCGTGACCAGCCTGGTGTGCCCGCCCGACACCGACCCGGTGCTCGACGAACCGGGCTTGGTGGAAATGCTGCGCTTTCGGGCGGAAAAACTGCACCAGGCGCGCGTGCTGCCGCTGGGCGCCCTGACGCGTGGCCTGCAAGGCGAGGTGCTGACCGAGATGCTGCAACTCACCGAGGCCGGTTGTATCGGCTTTGGCCAGGCGGAGGTGGCGCTGGCCAACACCCAGGTGATGCAGCGCGCCTTGCAATATGCGCGTTCTTTTGGCTACACCGTCTGGCTGCGCCCGCAAGAGCTGTACTTGGGCAAGGGCGTGGCCGCGAGCGGGCCACTGGCTACCCGCATGGGCCTGTCGGGCGTGCCGGTGGCGGCAGAGACGATCGCCCTGCACACGATTTTTGAGCTGGTGCGCTCCACCGGTGCGCGCGTGCACCTGTGCCGCATCAGCAGCGCCGCCGGGGTGGAACTGGTGCGCCAGGCCAAGGCCCAGAGCCTGCCTGTGAGCGCGGATGTCAGCATCAACTCCTTGCATCTAACCGACCTGGACGTGGGCTACTTTGACAGCCGCACCCGCCTGACCCCGCCGCTGCGTCAGCAAAGCGACCGCGCCGCGCTGCGCGCGGCACTCGCCGACGGCACGATAGACGCCTTGGTGTCTGACCACACGCCGGTGGGCTCGGACGAAAAAGACCTGCCTTTTGCTGAAAGCGAACCCGGTGCCACCGGGCTGGAGCTGCTGCTGGGCCTGACCTGCAAGTGGGCGCAAGACGACTCCGTGCCGCTGGCGCAAGCCCTGGCCTGCGTCACCAGCCGCGCGGCCCAGGTCCTAGGGGCATCGGCTGGTCCGCTAGCTGCAGGCTTGGGCCGGTTGCAGGTGGGCGGCTTGGCCGATATTTGTGTGCTCGACCCGCAAGACGCCTGGCGGGTGCAGGCCAGCACCTTGCGCAGCCAGAGCAAACACACGCCTTTTGACGGCTACGAGCTGCCCGCGCGCGTGCGCGCCACCCTTGTGGGCGGTCGCGTCGCGTTTCAACGCAGCGCCTGACCATGCGCGCCTTGCAGCGCTTGCTGCGTTTGCTGCTGCATGTGGCGATCGGGCTTTGGACTATCAAATGGCGTTTTCCGCGCCTGTCCCAGCCTGAGCGTGACGCGGCGGTGCAGGCCTGGGCGCACCGCATGCTGGCTTGCGCGGGGGTGGAGTTGCGCGTGTTGGGCGAGGTGCCCCAAACCGGGCCGGTGCTGCTGGCGGCCAATCACATTTCGTGGCTGGACATATTGGTAATGCATGCGGCGCGGCATTGCCGCTTTATTTCTAAGTCTGACATTGAGCACTGGCCGCTGATAGGCACGCTGGCCACCGCCGGGGGAACGCTCTATATCACCCGCGAGTCGCGCCGCGATGCCTTGCGGGTGGTGCACCACATGGCCCAATGCCTGAGCGCGCAGGACGTGCTGGCCGTTTTTCCTGAAGGCACCACGGGTGATGGCAGCAGCGTGTTGCCCTTTCACGCCAATCTGTTCCAGGCTGCAATCTCGGCTGATGCGCCAGTGGTCCCCGTGGGACTGAGCTTTACCGATGCCCGCAGCGGGGAGATCAGTTTTGCGCCGTGCTATGTGGGGGATGACATCTTGCTGGGCTCAATCTGGCGCACCCTTTGTGCGCAAAATCTGGTGGCAGTAGTGCATTTCGGCCCGGCACAAAGGGCCCAAGGGCGCGACCGGCGCCGCTGGGCCAAGGACCTGCGCGACGCGGTTATCGGTCTACGCGGCTGAGCCAACACACCAGCCGCTGTGCGTTCCCTGGGCTAACGGCCCGGGGTGTTCCCACCGCCACACCCGACCCAGGCCCGCCCACAGCCCTGTGCTGCCGGAGCATCCGCGGGTCCGTCACCAAACGCCCTGCTGGGCGTTCGAAAACTCACAATCGCCTGCCGTAAATTTCTGTAATTTGATAAAGATCAAATTAATTTTTAGAAAAACCAAATAAAATACAATTAACAAAAAATTTCGGTGGAAGGTAAAAAATGAGTAATTTCCATAAATTTGGTATTGCCGCAGGTTTCGTTGGCTGGACCCTTTTGCGCCGTGGAACACGCTCGGCGGCATGTGTTCTTTGGGCGCTTGCGGGTCTGGCAACTGTGGCGCCCGCCGCATGGGCGCAAGGTCTAAGCTCGGTCGCCCTCAAAAGCACGCAGGCTTTGGATACCACCCCTGGCACGGCTGCAACGGTGAGCGTGCCGGGCGAACAAGCGCCAGCAACCCGCAGCCAGTCGGTGACCATCAGCCAATTCCGCTTCACGGGGAACACCTTGTTCAGTAGCAAGGCTCTGGCCGCCGTGCTGGCCGGTGATGTGAACCGACCCATGGACTATGCAGAGTTGCAGGCTTTGTCGGAGAAGCTGGTGGACTACTACCGCGCCCGTGGCAGATTGGCTATCGTAGTTTTGCCGTCCCAAGATATCTCGGCCAACAAAGTCACCTTTGTCGTGGTTGAGGCCATTCCTGGCAAGCTTCCGATTGAGGCATAAGCCAACGGGCTTGGACTATTGGCATGTGCCGGGCGTTCAGCCCCGCGTACTTTGGAGCATGCCCCGGTAAATTTCCTCGTCGCCCACCACGCCCACAAAGCACCCGTCCTGGCACAAAAGCACCGGCCTGCCGGTGGCGTGGCGGATGTGGATGATGTGTTCGAGCAGCAGACCGGGTGCCACCATGGCCACGCTACGTCCGTCCAGCCCGGCTTGCACGATGTCGAGTTGCGGGTGGTAGGCCAGCAGCCGCCCCGGTCGGCCTTCGATGTCAATGTGTATGGGGCGGTTCGCTGCATCCAGCCGCAACCAGTGGTGGCCCGTCCAGTCCAACTGCAGGCGGTCGCCCTCGCGTGACAGCGTGCTCAGCGGAGCCATCAGGGAGCGCGCACGCAGTACTTTAATGGGGTTCATGTGCGCCACAAAGTCGCGCACATAGGCATTGGCGGGATGCAACACGACTTGTTCGGGTTCGCCCGACTGCACGATACGCCCACCTTCCATGATGGTGATGTGGTTGCCTAGCTTGATCGCTTCATCCAAGTCGTGGCTGACGAAAACAATGGTTTTTTTGAGCTGTTTTTGCAGTTGCAACAGTTCTTGTTGCAGGTGTTCGCGGATTAACGGGTCCAGCGCCGAAAAGGGCTCGTCCATCAGCAAAATATCAGCGTCGGTGGCAAAGGCGCGCGCCAGCCCGACGCGCTGCTGCATGCCCCCGGAGAGTTCGTGGGCGTATTTTTTGCCCCATTGCGCCAGGCCCACCAGTTCGAGCTTCTCGGCCACGATGGCCTCGCGTCGCGCCCGGGCCATACCGCTCAACTCCAGACCCAAGCCTACGTTTTCGGACACCGTGCGCCACGGCAGTAGCGCGAACTGCTGGAAAACCATGGCCACGCGCGTCGTGCGCAAGCGGCGCAGGGTGGTTGCGTCACAGCGGGTCAGGTCCACGTAGTCACCATGGCCGCCTTGGGTGTCGCGAACCAGCACCGCGCCCCGGTTGGCCTTGTTCAGTCCGTTTAGGCAGCGCAGCAGCGTGGATTTGCCTGAACCGGACAGGCCCATGAGGACCGAAATCTCCCCTTCTGCAATTTTCAGGCTGCAGTCGGCAGCGCCCAACACAGCGCCCGTGGTGTCCAGGATTTCTTGGCGCGTTTTGCCTTTGTCAAGCAAGGTCAGGGCTTGCGCGCTGTGCTTGCCAAATACCACGTCGACGTGGCGAAACTCGGCCATCGGCAGCGCCTGGCCCGCTGCACTATCCATGGGCCTTGGCCTTGCACAACCGGTCGAGCACGATGGCCACAATCACAATGGCCAGACCGGCCTCAAAGCCGTCGGCAATATTGACCGAGTTGAGCGCCCGAACCACCGGCTTGCCCAAGCCGTCGGCGCCAACCAGTGCGGCAATAACGACCATGGACAGGCTGAGCATGATGCATTGGGTCACCCCGGCCATGATGGTGGGCAGCGCCGATGGAATTTCTACTTTCCACAGCAACTGCCAGCGGCTCGCGCCAAAGGCCTGCCCAGCCTCAATCAGCGGGCGCGGCACCGAGGTAATACCCAGCGTGGTCAGGCGTATGGGCGCGGGCAGCGCAAAAATAACGGTGGAAATTAGCCCCGGTACCACGCCCAGACCAAACAAAATCAGGGTGGGGATGAGGTACACAAAGGTCGGGACGGTTTGCATCAGGTCCAGCAAAGGACGCAGTCCCGCTTCCAGCCACGGCCGGTGCGCTGCGGCGATACCGATGGGTACCCCAATCAGCACACAGACCACCGTGGCAAACAACACCAGCGAGAGCGTCTCCATGGTTTCGGTCCAGTAGCCCAGGTTGACGATCAGCACAAGGGCTACAGCCACGAATGCGGCTAGCCGAAGCGAGCGCTGCAAGCCCCAGGCCACGGCGGTGAAAACGCCAATGAGCAGCAAGGGTTGCACCCACAGAAGCGCGCCCGTAAAGCCCAGCACCAGCGCGCTCAAGCCCTCGGATACGGCGTCAAACAGCCAGGGCGCTCCTTGCGTGAGCCGTTCCACCCCCGCAGCGATCGAGTCGCCCAGCGGGAGCTTGTTGTCGCTTAGCCACGCAAGTGTGGCGTCCAGCGGTCCGGCCATGCGCTTACTTGGCGATCATCGCTGGGGTAACGTCTTTGCCATCAAAGGTTTTCACCCCAGCGAGCCAGTTGCCCCAGGTGGATGCATTGGCCTTAAGCCATGCTTGTGCTGCGGCTTCAGGCTTCATCTTTTTGTCCAAAATAGCACCCATGATTTCGTTTTCTGCCTCGAGGCTGAACTTGGTGTTCTTCAGCAGCTTGCCCACATTGGGGCAGTCGGTGGCATAGCCCTTGCGGGTATTGGTGTAAACCGTGGCACCGCCGAAGTTGGGACCGAAGAAGTCGTCACCACCGGCGAGGTAGGTCATCTTGATTTTGGAGTTCATGGGGTGGGGTGCCCAACCCAAGAACACAATCCACTCTTTCTTGGGCACGGCGCGCACCACCTGCGACACCATGCCCGCTTCGCTGGACTCAACGATTTTGAAACCGCCCAGACCAAACGCGTTTTTCTTAATCATGTCCAGAATCAAGCGGTTGCCGTCATTGCCCGGCTCGATGCCATAAATCTTTTTGCTGAACTTGTCGGCATTTTTGGCCAGGTCCGCAAAGGTCTTAACGCCGGCCTCTGCCACATAGTCCGGCACGGCCAAGGTGTACTTGGCACCCTCGAGGTTGGCCCCCAGGGTTTCTACCGATCCGTCGGCGGTATAGGGCTTGATATCGCCCTCCATGGATGGCATCCAGTTGCCTAGGAAGACGTCAATCTTTTTGGCCTTGAGGCTGCTGTACGTCACCGGCACTGAGAGCACCTGGGCTGAGGGCTTGTAGCCAATGCCCTTCAGGATTTCAGACATGACCGCCGTGGTGGCGGTAATGTCTGTCCACCCGACATCGGCAAAGCGCACGGCTTGGCAGGATGCAGGCTCAGCAGCGTGGGCCTGGCCTAGCAGGGACAGGCCAGCGGCCAGCACAGTGGCGGCCAATCGAATGGGACGGCGAAAAAAGGTGTCAGGTTGCATGCATTTCTCCATGGTGGCGATTAGGGCAGTGGCGCTTTGGCGGACCCGCTTGAAAAAGGATGCAGGCACAACCAAAGGCAATTCATGGTACACGACCCCAGCGCAGGGCATATGCCAAATCCGCAAGTTTTCTAGGCCCCCACGCTGCTGCGGACCTTGATGCGTATGGCACTCACGTCCCAGCCCTTGCTTCGCAGGTGGGACTCTAGGTTGGGGAGCAGTTGGCGCAGCTTGGATGCCACCGCCGTGTTGTCCACCACCAGGCACCACACGCCGTCTTCGATCGGACCGGCTTTGATGGATGCACGAAGCGAGTTGGGAATTAAGGGGTCAATGCAGGTGCGCCGTGCCTGGGACTGGGCGGACAAGTCAGCCAGACGCGCTAAAGTAGGGGACTTTAGGCCAGCTTGCAGTACCGACAGGGAAGCAGACGGGCGACTCATCTATTTCACGCAAGGGCGGTGCACATGCAGCTCATTATCACGGATCCCCGGCTCTCCAAGAGCTACGTACTGCGAATGGGTGGCGCAACCCTAGCCTTGGGTTTAGCTGGTTTATTTCTTGCGGTCACGCTGGTGTCTGCTGGCATTTACCATTGGATTTTGCTCAAGGGCGCGCGTGATGGTTGGCCCGTCATCAGCTCGGTGATGCGTCTGGTGGTTAAGGACGAATTTGACCAACGAGACCGTTTTTTGCGGGAAAACATCGAGGTCATGGCCAAGCGCATGGGCGAGATGCAGGCCAAGCTCTTGCAAATGGAGTCCTTGGCCGAACGGGTATCGGGCTTGGCGGGATTGGACCCTGCGGCCGTCAAAGGCCCGGCGGGCCAAGGCGGCGCCTTGGTGCTGGGACGCGATCTGACCATGCAGGAGCTGCAAGCGACTTTGGAGCAAATCGAGCAGACAACGGGTCGGCGCAACGACATCATGACCGTGATCGAATCGCGCCTTTTTGAGCAAAAGATCAAGAAAATGATGATTCCGACCCAGTCACCGGTGCCCGCGGTGGGCGTGGGCTCCGGTTTTGGCTGGCGCATCGACCCGTTTAGCGGTATGTCCGCCTTGCATGACGGGCTTGATTTTCCGGCCCATGTTGGAACGCCGATTTTTTCCGCCGCGGGTGGTGTGGTGGTGGGGCAAGAGGCGCACCCGCAATACGGCAACCTGATTGAAGTCGACCATGGCAATGATTTGCTAACCCGCTATGCCCATTTGTCACGCAGCCTGGTCAAAAAGGGCGACATCATCAAGCGCGGACAAAAAATTGCTGAAGTCGGCAACACCGGCCGCTCCACTGGGCCGCATCTGCATTTTGAGGTGCTGGTGCGCGGCGTGCCCCAAGATCCCCAGAAATTTTTGCGCCTGGGAACGGCCACTGCCCTGGCCAAGCCGCAACGTTAAAATCGCCGGTTCCTGTGGCGGGCTGCGCTGTTGTATGTAGCGCGACGCAGGCCTTTCACACCACATCCCTGAATACCGACTACCAAAAGGACTGCGCGGGTCTGCTTCCCATAAGGCTTGCAGAACCGTATCGTACCCATGCCACTAACATTTTTGACCCGGTTTTTTGGAAGCCGAAACGACCGTTTGCTCAAGCAATACCGTGCCAGCGTGGTGCGAATCAATGCCCTGGAGCCGACGTACGAGCAGTTGAGTGACGAGGCGCTGCGCGCCAAGACGGACGAATTCAAAGCGCGGGTGGTTGCGGGCGAGAGTTTGGATGCACTGCTGCCCGAGGCCTTTGCCGTCGTGCGCGAAGGCTGCAAGCGGGTGATGAAGATGCGCCACTTTGATGTGCAGTTGCTCGGCGGCATGTCGCTGCACCACGGAAAAATTTCGGAAATGGGAACCGGCGAGGGCAAAACCCTGACCGCGACCTTGCCGGTTTACCTCAATGCCCTTACCGGCAAGGGCGTGCACGTCGTCACCGTCAATGACTATCTGGCCAGCCGCGATGCGCGCTGGATGGGTCAGCTGTATGAGTTCCTGGGGCTGTCGGTGGGCATCAACACGCCCCATGTGCCGCGCGAAGAAAAGCAGGCTGCGTACCAGGCTGACATCACCTACGGAACCAACAACGAATACGGCTTTGACTACCTGCGCGACAACATGGTCTACGAGGCTAAAGACCGGGTGCAGCGCGGGTTGAACTTTGCCATCGTCGACGAGGTCGATTCCATTTTGATTGACGAGGCACGCACGCCGCTCATCATCAGCGGCCAGGCTGAGGACCATACCGCCCTATATATCGCCATCAACACCGTGGTGCCCGCGCTCAAGCGCCAGGAAGGCGAGCTTGATTTGCGCACCGGAGAGGGTGTTATCACCCCGGGCGACTTCACCGTGGATGAAAAGTCCCAGCAGATTGTGCTAACCGAAGACGGCCATGAAAGCGCCGAACAGTTGCTCGCTGGCTTAGGGCTGATTCCGGCAGGCTCGTCGCTGTACGACCCGGCCAACATTACGCTCATGCACCACCTCTATGCGGCGCTGCGGGCCAACCACCTGTTCCACCGCGACCAGCACTATGTGGTGCAAGAGGGTGAAATCGTCATCGTGGACGAATTCACCGGTCGTCTGATGACCGGGCGGCGCTGGAGCGACGGCCTGCACCAGGCCGTCGAGGCAAAAGAAGGCGTGGCCATTCAGGCCGAAAACCAGACGATGGCGTCCATTACCTTCCAAAACTACTTCCGGCTGTACAACAAGCTTGCGGGCATGACTGGCACGGCCGATACCGAAGCCTACGAGTTTCAAGAGATTTATGGCCTGGAGACCGTGGTCATTCCGCCCAACCGCATCAGCCGGCGCGAAGACCAGCTCGACCGCGTGTACAAAACCACGGGCGAAAAATACGTGGCGGCCATTGCAGATATCCGTGAGTGTTATGAACGTGGCCAGCCTGTGCTCGTAGGCACTACGTCCATCGAAAACTCTGAAATCATCGCTGAACTGTTGATTAAGGAAGGCTTGCCGCACCAGGTGCTCAACGCCAAGCAGCACGCCCGCGAGGCCGACATCGTGGCTCAGGCTGGACGCGCCAAGATGATCACCATTGCCACCAATATGGCCGGGCGGGGCACGGACATTGTGCTGGGTGGCAACATCGAAAAAGCCGTGCAGGAAGTGCAGAGCGACGAAGCTCTCGGCGATGGTGCCAAGAGCGCCGGAGTGGCACAGATCAAGGCCCAATGGAAGATCGACCACGATGCCATTACCGCGCTGGGCGGCTTGCGCATCATCGCTACCGAGCGCCATGAATCGCGCCGCATCGACAACCAGCTGCGCGGCCGCTCGGGCCGCCAGGGAGACCCCGGCTCGTCGCGCTTTTATCTAAGCCTGGACGATTCACTCATGCGCATTTTTGCCGGTGACCGGGTCAAGTCCATCATGGACCGGCTGAAAATGCCCGAGGGCGAAGCCATTGAGGCCGGTATCGTCACCCGCAGCATCGAGAGCGCCCAGCGCAAGGTTGAGGCGCGCAACTTTGACATGCGCAAGCAGTTGTTGGAGTACGACGACGTGTCTAACGACCAGCGCAAGGTGATTTACCAGCAACGCAACGCGATTTTGGACGCGCAAGACCTCAGCGCCCAGGTGAAATCCTTGCGCGAAGGCAGCTTTGAGGACCTGGTGCACCAGTTTGTCCCGCCCGAGTCGGTGGAGGAGCAGTGGGACATCGCGTCGCTTCAGCAGGCGCTGACCGCCGAGTGGCGCTTGGAGATCGATTTGGCGGCGCAAATTGCCGCCGCCTCGTCCATTACGGGTGAAGACGTGCTCGCCGCTGTGGTGGCCGCAGCCCATGCTGCGTTTGAGGAAAAACTGGCTTTAGTGGGCGCCGAAAGCTTCACCCACTTTGAGCGCATGGTGCTATTGCAGACAATTGACAGCCAATGGCGCGACCATTTGAGTGCCCTTGATTACCTGCGCCAAGGCATCCATCTGCGGGGTTATGCCCAAAAGCAGCCCAAGCAAGAGTACAAGCGTGAAGCCTTCGAGTTGTTTGGCCAAATGCTCGATTCGGTCAAAAACGAGGTCACCAAGACGCTCATGACGGTGCGCATCCAATCCGCAGAACAGATCGATGAAGCCGCCTTGGCGCTGGAGTCGCGCGCTGAAAATATCAGCAACATCACCTACACCGCACCCACGGAAACGGGCGAAGCGCAGGTTACGCAAGCCGCTGCCGACCCGATTGCCGCCGCCGGCCCAGACCTGGCACGGGTGGGCCGCAACGAGCCCTGCCCCTGTGGCAGCGGTAAGAAATACAAGCATTGCCACGGCAAACTCGCATAAGGACACGCCATGCCCGTCAATCTGCCAGCGCCGGACCCGGCGACCCTGTACCCCATCGCCGGTGTGCGCGTGGGCGTGACGCAAGCCGGTGTGCGCAAGCAAGGTCGCAAGGATGTGTCAGTTTTCTTGCTCGATGCGGGCGCCAGCGTGGCAGGGGTGTTCACCACCAACCGTTTCTGCGCCGCGCCGGTCCAGGTTTGCCAGCAGCACCTGGCCGCCGGCAAGGGCGTGCGTGCGTTGCTGGTCAACACCGGCAACGCCAATGCCGGCACCGGTGCCGACGGTTTGGCACGCGCGCACAGCAGCTGCGCCGCCCTGGCCCAGCGTCTGGGGATAGATCCAACCCAAGTCTTGCCTTTTTCTACCGGGGTCATCATGGAGCCGCTGCCCGTTGACCGCATCATTGCGGGCATGGATGCGGCCATTGCGGACGCCCATACTGAGAACTGGATGCAGGCTGCCCTTGCCATCATGACCACCGACACGGTGCCCAAGGCCTATGGCGCGCAGGCGCAAGTTGGCGGCAAGACGGTTAGCGTGACCGGTATCAGCAAGGGGGCGGGCATGATCCGCCCCAATATGGCGACCATGTTGGGCTTTTTGGCAACCGACGCCTGCGTGGCTCAAAGCCTGATGCAGCCGCTAGCGCTGGCGCTGGCGCAGGAATCCTTTAACTGCGTCACGATTGATGGCGACACCTCGACCAACGACTCTTTGGTGCTAGTGGCGTCCAACCAAGCGGGCAACCCCCCCATTGATTCGCTGGACAGCGCCGACGGCCGAGCCTTGTTTGCTGCCCTGCTGGGTGTTGCCCGGCAATTGGCGCACGCCATCGTGCGCGACGGCGAAGGCGCCACCAAGTTCATTACCGTCGAGGTCAGCGGGGGCCGTACGCGTGACGAATGCAGCCTGGTGGCCTATGCGATTGCCCATTCCCCCTTGGTGAAAACGGCTTTTTTTGCCAGTGATCCGAATCTGGGTCGCATTCTGGCCGCCGTTGGGTACGCCGGTATTGCCGATTTGGACCAGAGCTGCATCGAGCTTTACTTGGACGACGTGCACGTTGCCACGCACGGCGGGCGCAACCCGGCCTACGCAGAGCCTGACGGCCAGCGCGTGATGCAACAAAGCGAGATTCGGGTGCGGGTTGAACTCGGTCGCGGGCAGGCCAGCCACACGGTGTGGACCTGCGATCTGAGCCACGACTACGTCACCATCAACGCCGATTACCGGTCTTAAGGAGAGCGCTCGTGAACGACCACCGGTTGACCGCTTTTTTGGCCCGCTCAGAGCGCTTCATGGACCGCGTCGAGTCCGCCCTGCGTTTGGATATTGAGCAACCCGATTGGGACCAGTCCATAGCCTTTCGCTACCGCAAAAGGGTCTCCGGCCAAGGGTATATCGTCCCGGTGCGCCAGGTGGGCGCTATGCGTCTGGCAGACCTGCGGGAAATTGATATCCAAAAGGAAAAAATCCGCCGCAACACGGCGCAATTCGTGGCGGGTCTGACTGCCAACAACGTGCTGCTGACCGGCGCGCGCGGCACGGGCAAGTCCTCGCTGGTGCGGGCCTGCCTCAATACCTATTGCGACCAGGGTTTGCGCCTGATAGAGGTGGACAAAGAGCATCTGGTGGACTTGCCCGACATCGTTGAAATCGTCGCCACGCGGCCCGAAAAGTTTCTGATTTTTTGCGACGACCTGAGCTTTGACCAAGGCGAAGCGGGGTACAAAGCATTGAAATCGGTGCTCGACGGATCGGTATCCGAAACCTCGGCCAACGTGCTGATTTACGCCACCAGCAACCGGCGCCACCTGTTGCCCGAGTACATGGCAGAAAACCTGAGCTACACCCATACCGACAGTGGCGAAGTGCATCCGGGCGAGGGTGTGGAAGAGAAAATCTCCCTCTCGGAGCGTTTTGGTTTGTGGGTAAGTTTCTACCCATTTACCCAGGACGAGTACTTGCACATCGCCGACCAGTGGCTGAGCGCCTTGGGGGTATCGCCCGAGCGTGTGCAGCAAGCGCGACCAGAGGCCCTGATTTGGGCACTGGAGCGCGGTTCGCGCACGGGCCGCGTGGCCTGGCAGTTTGCAAAAGACTACGCCGGGCGTCAACCGGCAGTAGCGGGGACCGGCTCCGCTTCTGCCGAGCCATGAGTTCGCAGGCCGTTCGCCCGCCCTTGCTTGCCAATCCGGAGATTGCACGCGAACCGGGCGTGCAGCGGGCGGTTGTCGAGGTGGCCGTGGGTGTGCTGCTGCGCCAGGACCAGGGGTTTTTGATGACATCGCGCCCAGCAGGCAGGCCGTACGCCGGTTACTGGGAGTTTCCCGGCGGCAAAGTGGAGTCGGGTGAGTCCGTTGCGCAGGCACTGGCGCGGGAGTTGCACGAAGAGCTGGGCATCACCGTGTCTGCGGCAGCGCCCTGGAAGATTGAAATGGTGGACTACCCCCACGCGCTGGTGCGCCTGCATTTTTTCAAGGTCACCGCGTGGACGGGCGAACTGCAAATGAAAGAGCAACAAAGCGCGCAATGGCAGTGTTTGCCCGTCACCGTAAGCCCCGTATTGCCCGGCACACTGCCAGTCCTGGATTGGCTCAAAGCCGAGCAGCCACCGCCCAGCCTTTAAGTACCGGCGACTCTGTAGGGGCTTATTGCAGGGTCGGGTCGGGTGGTTCGGTGGCCTCGGGCCCATCGCCATCAGGCAGCCGAAATGACTCGCTGGCCCAAGCGCCCAAATCCAAAGACTTGCAGCGCGAACTGCAAAAGGGGCGAAACGGGTTACTAGGCGCATAGACGCTGTCGCCCTGGCATTGTGGGCAGCGTACTATTTTTAGGTTTGGATCGGCCACTGCGACTAACCGCAGATCAGGAGCACAGCACCAGTTCGAATGGTATGTCTGCGGTGTTGGCGTGCAGGCGATCATCTGCCTCATGGCGCACGAAGCGGATAGAGGCGACCAGTCGGTTGGCACTTATTTCCGGAATGGCGCCCAAATTCTCCTTCAGGGATAGGCGCAGGAGCTGAAATGTACGGCCTTGGGGCAAGTTTTGTTGAAACTGCCCGCCCAGCGCGACCATTTTTTGCGGGGTTCCCGAGTCCCGCAGCAGCCCGAGTAGCAATTGGATGCCACTAAACAGCGGAATCAGGCCTTCTACCCAGCCGCGCAAGTCGCTTTGGCGTTGCTGGCCCGGGCGCTGTTGCCACGCGAAATAGGCCGGCAGGTCAAATTCACAGGTTCCCCCCGGAATGCTGGTGCGGCTGCGCAGGCTTTTGAGCCAATCGTTTTCTGCCAGCGATTGGCCCAATTTACCGGGGGTGTTGTTGAGCAAGGCATGGCAATCGTCGAGTTGGTTCAACAAGCGGTCGAGCACATCGGCAGCAATACCTGGGTTTCCGCGAAAGGCGCTCAGCGCCTGTTTTTGGCGGTCCAGGTCTTTCAGGACGTCGGGCTTGAGCTCAGCACGCGCACCCACATTCAGGATCTCAAACAAGGTAATGAGCGCGAAATGGTGATCCATCGCGTCGGTTCGGTCCATCAGCGTGAATAGCCGCGCAAACAGGTGCTCCAGACGCAAGTAGGTGCGAATTTTTTCGTTAAACGGGTATTCGTAGAGGATCACAGGGGAATTTCCAGTGCGGGGATCATAGCCCGAACAAGGGGCGCATTGCTCCCAAATTCGCCTTAACCTCGCCAAGATTCACCGCTTCGTTGAAAAGTACGAAGTCGGCTGCTTGCAAGCGGGTGCCACGCGGGCTTTGTGCGGCCATGATTTTTTCCACCTCGGCGCGCTCCAAACCACTGCGCCGCATGACGCGTTCAATTTGGGTCTGTTCCCGGCAGTCGACAATCAAAACCCGATCGAGGTTTTTGCGCCAACGGGACGATTCGACCAACAGCGGGATGTCAAATACGATGCAGGCGACGCCCTGCGCCATGGCCAGCGCCGTTTGGCGGTCGATTTCGGAAGCGATCAAAGGGTGAAGGATGGCCTCCAGGCGTTTTCGGGCCAAGGCATCGCTAAACACCAAGGAGCGCAGTCGGCCCCGGTCCAGCGTCCCGTCGCCAGAAAACAGGTCTGGCCCAAACGCCGCGCGGATGGCAGGCAAGCCAGTCCCGTTGGCAGCGGTGCAGTCGCGTGATATGGCGTCGGCGTCTACCACACAGGCGCCCATTTCGCCAAGCCACTGGCACACGGTGCTTTTGCCGCTGCCTATGCCGCCGCTGACCCCCAAGCGCAGCGCACGGCCGCTCACAGACTAAGCCCTTTTTGCAACACATCAGCCCCAAAAACCATGCACACAAACCCCGCGCCCGCCAAAAATGGCCCAAAGGGGATGTAATTTCCGGGGCGCAGGCCACCGGTCATTTTGAGCACGAGACCCACTATGGCCCCGATGATTGACGACAAAAGGGTGATGGGAATCAGGGCTTGCCAGCCGAACCACGCGCCCAGGCAGGCCAAGAGTTTGAAGTCGCCATAGCCCATTCCCTCTTTTCCTGTGGCCAGTTTAAACAGCCAATAGACCGACCACAAGAACAGGTAGCCCCCCACCGCCCCCCACAGCGCGCTGGGCAGCGGGACCTGGGTCCATTGCAACTGCGCACCAATGAGACCCAGCCACAGCAAGGGCAGCACGATGTCGTCGGGCAGCAGCGTGGTGTCCCAGTCGATCAGGGCCAAAGCCAGCAGCGCGGCGCAAAAGGTACACCAGGCCGCACCGGCCACAGAGATCCCCCACCGCTGCCCGGCAAAGGCGAATAAGCATGCGCTTGCAATTTCGACTGCCGGGTAGCGCGGGCTAATGCGGCCGTGGCAGCGGGAACATTTGCCCGCCAGCAATACATAGCTAGCTACGGGAATGTTGTGCTGCCACGCAATGGGTGCTGCGCATTGCGGGCAAGCCGAGCGTGGAGTCCATAGGTTGAAAGTTTGCTCTGCTGGGCCTTGTGCAGAGCCGGTCAATTCGGCACATTCATGCGCCCATCGCCGTTCCATCATTTTCGGCAAGCGGTACACCAAAACATTTAAAAAGCTGCCAATAAGCAAACCCAGCAGGCCAGCCACGGCGGGTTCGAGCCAGGGGGCTGCTGCGATCACACCATCTGCCCCATTTTGAATATGGGCAAGTACATGGCCACCACAATGCCGCCAATGATGGTGCCCAAAATCACGATGATGATGGGCTCCATCAGGCTGGAAATACCCGCCACCATGTCATCGACCTCGGACTCATAAAAGTCTGCGGCCTTGCCCAGCATGTAGTCCAGCGAACCCGCCTCTTCGCCAATGGCACTCATTTGCAAAACCATGTGCGGGAACAGGTTCGCACCGGCCATGGCGGTAGTCAGGGACACCCCCGTTGAAACCTGCTGGCGGATGCCCACCGTGGCGTTGGCGTACTCGGCGTTGCCCGCTGCACCTCCGACCGATTCCAGCGCTTCTACCAAAGGGACGCCGGCCGCAAACATGGTGGCCAGCGTGCGTGTCCAACGGGCGATACAGGATTTGCGCACCAGGACGCCAAAAATCGGCATACGCAATAGCAAAAAGTCCATGGTGTCTTGGAACTTCTTACTGTTCTTCCAGGCACGAAAAAACAGAAAAATACCGCCACCCAGGCCACCAAATATCAAATACCAGTAGCTGAGAAAAAACTCACTCACGGTAATCACCATCTGAGTGGGGGCCGGAAGCTCGCCACCAAAAGAAGAAAAAACCTGCTTAAACGAGGGGATCACCCAGATCATCAACACCGTAACCACACCAAAGGCAACGCACAAAACCGCCACCGGATACATGAGGGCGGACTTGATCTTTGACTTTACGGCCTCCATTTTTTCCATGTAGGCGGCCAGCCGGTCCAGCAAAGAATCCAATATACCCGCGGCCTCACCGGCGCCAACCAAATTGCAGTACAGCGTGTCAAATTGTTGCGGATGTTTGCGAAACGCAGCGCTCAGTGAGGAGCCAGCCTCAATGTCAGTGCGGATGTTGTTAATCAGTCGACCCAGTGATGGGTTTGGGTTGCCTTGGCCAACGATGTCGAACGATTGAAGCAGTGGCACGCCAGCCTTCATCATCGTGGCCAATTGGCGGGTAAAGATGGCAACTTCTTTGGGCCGTATGGATTGCCCCGAGCCCATGCGCCTTTTTTTGATCTTTTTTGGCGTAATACCCTGGCGGCGCAGGGTTGCGCGAACAAGGCTTTCCGCCGTGGATCGGGTTTCTCCCCTGACTGGGCGGCCGCTGCGGTCGGACCCTTCCCATTCGAAGATCGATTCCTTAGAAGCCCCCTGGCGCCGTGCGTCCCTGGTTTCTTTTATGGTTGCCATGCTTGCCTGTTGTGTTGTTATTCATTGGTTACGGCAAGGACTTCTTCAAGCGAAGTCAATCCGAGTTGGACCTTTTGCAGGGCCGATGCGCGCAGTGACATCACGCCTTCACGGATAGATTGCTCAGAAATTTCCATGGACGATCCGTCGCGCAAAATAATCCGTTGTATTTCGTCGGAGATGGGCATCACTTGGTAGATGCCCACACGCCCCTTGTAGCCGTTGTTGCAGCTTGGGCATCCGACGGCGCGGTAGGTTTTCCAGCTACCGTCCAGATCTGCGGCGGCAAAGCCGGCATCTACTAGGGTCTGTTTGGGCAGGTCAGCGATGACTTTACATTTTGCGCACAGTCGGCGCGCCAAGCGCTGCGCCGTAATCAGCACTACGCTGGAGGCGATATTGAATGGTGCCACCCCCATGTTGCGCAGCCGGGTAATGGTGGTCGGGGCGTCGTTGGTGTGCAGCGTGGACAGCACCAGGTGCCCGGTCTGGGCTGCTTTGATGGAGATATCTGCCGTTTCCAGGTCGCGAATTTCGCCCACCATGATGATGTCGGGGTCTTGGCGTAAAAATGACTTCAGCGCCGAGGCAAACGTCAGCCCGGCTTTGTCATTGATATTGACCTGGTTGACCCCTGGCATATTGATTTCGGACGGGTCCTCGGCCGTGGCAATATTCACACCGGGTTGGTTGAGCAGGTTCAAACAGGTGTACAGCGACACGGTTTTGCCCGAACCCGTCGGGCCGGTCACCAAAATCATGCCGTAGGGGCGACTGATGGCTTTGAGCAAGCGTGCCTTTTCGACTTCGGCGTATCCCAAGGCATCAATCCCCAACTTGGCATTGTTGGGGTCCAAAATACGGATGACGATTTTTTCCCCAAACAGCGTGGGCAAACTGCTGACCCGAAAATCAACCGTGCGGTCGGCTGCCAATTTGAGCTTCATGCGCCCATCTTGCGGCACCCTCTTCTCCGAAATATCCATCCTGGACAGCACCTTGATGCGCGAAGCTAGTATTTCTTTGATACCCACGGGCGGCGCACTCATTTCCCGCAGTTCCCCGTCGATGCGAAAACGCACACGGTAGGAAAATTCGTAGGGTTCAAAGTGCAAATCGGATGCGCCCATGTTGAATGCCTCCACCAGCATTTTTTGCAAAAATCGGACCACAGGGGTTTCGTCGGCTTCGATTTCTGGCGCCTCGGCGGACTGGTCTGTGGCAGCATCTTCGAGGGTGTCAAACTCACTGTTTACAAAGTCGCTGGCGAGCGAGGCAGCTTCCGAACCGGTATGTTTGCCGACAATTTGACTCAGCTTGTCAAATTCAACAATCACCCACTCCACATTGCGTTGGGTTGCAAATTTGATTTTTTCCGCCGCTTCTTGGTCGGAAGGGTCGGCCGTGGCGATCACCAAATTGTTTCCCCGCTTGCCCAGCACCAGCAAGTGGTAATCTTGGCAAATTTTCTCGTCCAACAGCTTGGCCGGTAGGCGCATGGGGTCGATGGCGCTGAGGTCTAGCAAGGGCGCAATAAAGGCCTTCGACAAAGTGTGCGCCAGTGTGAATGCAGAAACCGCGCCGGACTCTACGAGCTCAGCCACAAAGCTTTTATGGCTGGCGATGGCTTTGCGGTAAAGGTCCTCAGCCTTGCCTTGCTCCAGGTTGCCCGCAGCCACCAAGGCCCTGCCGATGCCCGACAGGGCCACACCAAGCACGGCAGATTGGGGGGGGCTGGCCGGTGTCATAACTGCGATAGTGCCTTACCTTGTGTGTCTTTGGCCGATAAGCTGGGGTCGGCACCGGCCAGTGGCCAGTCGATGCCAACGGTGGGGTCGTCCCACGCTAGGCAGCCTTCGTCCTGCGGAGCGTAGTAATCCGTTGTTTTGTAGACAAACTCTGCGGTCTGTGACAGCACCAAAAAACCGTGCGCCAGACCAGGCGGTATCCACAACTGGCGGTGGTTATCGCCAGACAATATTTCCCCCACCCATTGGCCAAAAGTGGCTGATGCAGGCCGGATATCGACGGCAACATCAAAAACCTCACCAGCCACCACGCGCACCAGCTTTCCTTGCGGCTGGGTGCGTTGAAAATGCATTCCACGCAGCACATGGCGTGCCGACTTTGAATGGTTGTCTTGCACAAAATGCACGTCCAGGCCGGTTGCGTGGGCAAAGTCGCGGGCATTGAAGCTCTCGAAGAAAAAGCCACGGGCGTCGCCAAAAACCTTGGGTTCGATGAGCAAAACGTCGGCGATGGCGGTCGGCGTAGCGCGCATCAAAACACTTTTTCTGTGAGCAAGCGAAGCAGGTACTGACCATAGCCCGATTTAGCCAAGGGCTTGGCCAGGCGCTCCAGCTGCGCGTCATCAATCCACGCGCGGCGCCAAGCGATCTCTTCAGGTGCTGCGACTTTGAGTCCCTGGCGGTTTTCTATGGTGTAAATGAATTGGCTCGCTTCGAGCATGGACTCGTGGGTGCCGGTATCGAGCCAGGCGTAACCCCGTCCCATGGTCTGCACATCCAGGCGCCCTTGCTCCAGGTACAGCCGGTTGAGATCAGTGATTTCCAGCTCCCCACGGGCAGAGGGTTTGACTTGCCTGGCCATGGACACCACATTTTGGTCGTAAAAGTACAGGCCGGTGACCGCATAGCGCGACTTGGGCGCCAGTGGTTTTTCTTCCAAACTCATCGCGCGACCTGCGCCATCAAACTCCACAACGCCGTAGCGCTGCGGGTCTTGAACGGCATAGGCAAAAACCGTAGCCCCTTGGGTTTGCGCGCAGGCCGAGTGCAGCAAAGTGGCAAAGTCGTGGCCGTAAAAAATGTTGTCGCCCAAGACCAAGGCGCTGTGCGCTCCATCCAAAAACGCTTCCCCGATCAAAAACGCCTGAGCGAGACCGTCAGGAGACGCCTGCACCGCGTAAGTGAACTGAACCCCCCACTGGCTTCCGTCGCCCAGCAACTGCGCAAAACGCGGCGTGTCTTGCGGCGTGGAAATAATGAGAATTTCTCGAATACCAGCTAGCAGCAGCGTGCTCAGAGGGTAATAAATCATCGGTTTGTCGTAAATGGGCAGCAGCTGCTTGCTCACGACTTGAGTTGCCGGGTACAAGCGCGTGCCGGAACCGCCGGCCAAGACGATGCCTTTGCGATGGGGTGCGGGGAGGGCGTTCACGTGGGCTTGTTTCCTATGGTTTCTTGCAACATGCGCCGTACGCCTCGTTGCCAATGTGGTAAGTGTATAGAAAATGCATCGCGCAGTCTGCTGGTGTCGAGCCGCGAGTTCAGCGGGCGCTGGGCCGCCGTGGGGTAGCTTGCTGTGGGAATGGCATGCACCTGGTCCGGTCGGGCGCGCAATCCAAGGCCAAGTCCTTGGGCTTGCTCCAGCACATAACGCGCATAGCCACACCAACTGGTCTCTCCGCCGGCCGTACAGTGGTACAGGCCAGCCAGTTCAGGCCGCGCGATGGCCAATACCAACGCGTGCGCCGTGACGTCTGCCAACAACTCCGCCGACGTGGGAGTCCCTATCTGGTCGTCAATGACCTGGAGTTGATCACGCTCACCGGCCAGGCGCAGCATGGTTTTTGCAAAGTTGCCGCCCCGCGCTGCGTAAACCCAGCTGGTTCTAAAGACCAAATGCCGCGCGCAGTGGGCCACTGCGCGCTCGCCAGCGAGCTTGCTCTGGCCATACACGCTCAAGGGCGCGCACGCGTCCTCTTCGCGCCAGGCTCTGGTGCCGCTGCCGTCAAATACGTAGTCGGTGGAGTAGTGCACCAGCCAGGCGCCCAGTCGCTGCGCCTCTTCGGCCAGCACGGCCGGAGCACTTGCGTTGACGGCGTGGGCCAACTCGGGCTCACTTTCGGCGCGGTCTACGGCGGTGTGCGCTGCGGCATTGACGATGACGTCGGGCTTGACTTCACGCACTGTTTTGGCGATGCCGTGCAAATCACGCAAGTCGCCACAGGCGCCTTGCGGGTTTCGGGCGGCGTCCGATCCCAGGGCAAGCAGATCTCCCAGGACGCTCAGGCTGCGCTGCAATTCCCAACCTACTTGGCCATTGCAGCCAAAAAGCAAAATCTTCATGGGCAAGCGCTTTCAGTTGGAGCGTGGGGGTATGGGGTCCAGCGGCAGGTCGTCCTATGCCGCATATTGCTGCGCCACCCATTCCCGGTAGGCTCCGCTTTGCACCTGCTCCACCCAGTGGGGGTGCTCCAGGTACCATTTCACGGTCTTGCGAATGCCGGTTTCAAACGTCTCGGCAGGCGCCCAGCCCAATTCGCGCTGAAGCTTGCGCGCGTCAATCGCATAGCGCCGATCGTGCCCAGGGCGGTCGGTCACAAAGGCGATTTGGTCTTTGTAGAGCTTGCCATCTGCGCGGGGTTTTAGTTCATCTAGTAGGCTGCATACGGTGTGCACAATCTCCAGGTTGGCCTTTTCGTTCCAGCCGCCCACGTTGTAGACCTCGCCCACCTTCCCAACTTCCAAAACCCGACGGATGGCGCTGCAGTGGTCCTTGACATACAGCCAGTCTCGGATCTGCTGGCCGTCTCCGTACACGGGCAATGGTTTGCCGGCTTGGGCGTTGACGATGAGCAGCGGAATCAGCTTTTCCGGGAAATGGAAGGGCCCGTAGTTGTTGCTGCAGTTGGTGGTGAGCACCGGCAGGCCGTAGGTGTGGTGGTAGGCGCGCACCAAGTGGTCGCTGGCGGCCTTGGAGGCCGAATAGGGGCTGTTGGGCTCATAGCGGTGGGTTTCGCTAAAAGCCGCCTCACCCGTGCCCAGCGACCCATACACCTCGTCGGTGGAGATGTGCAAAAACCTGAAGGTGGCCTTGTCGGCCTCACTGTGGGCGCCCCAGTAGGCGCGCACCGATTCCAGCAGCGCGAAAGTGCCCACCACATTGGTCTGAATGAAGGCGCCCGGGCTGGCGATGGAGCGGTCGACGTGACTCTCGGCGGCAAAGTTGAGCACCGCACGGGGCCGGTGCTGCGCCAGCAGACCGGCCACCAAGGCGGTGTCTGCTATATCACCCTGCACAAAAGTGTGGCGCATGTCGCCTTGCAAAGAGGCAAGGTTGGACAAATTGCCGGCATAGGTGAGCTTGTCCAGGTTAACCACCGCCTCACCGCAGCCAGCCAGCCAGTCCAGTACAAAGTTGCTGCCGATAAAACCGGCGCCGCCGGTGACAAGAATGGTCATGGGAATGTGGGTGTTGCGTAAATAAGACAGTACGGATCCAAGTGTACGAGGCTTTGCGGCGGCTAATCGGGACTGTGGGGCTGCGGCGTATCGCGACAAACCATCGTGTCGTCGCACCCGGTTTGGGGGGCGCGTCGTGCACAATTCGATCAATTTGTTGAATTAAGGGCATGGAAAATGGCAAAAGGCATGATTTTGGCGGCTGGACAAGGCACCCGCGTGCGCCCCCTGACCCGCGACCTGCCCAAGCCCATGGTGCCCATTTTGGGTAAGCCTGTGATGGAGTACCTGATCGAGCACCTGGCGCGCCACGGAATCAAAGAAATCATGGTCAACGTGGCCTACCACCACCAAAAAATTGAAGAGTACTTTGGCGATGGGAGTCGGTGGGGCGTTGAAATTGGCTACTCATATGAGGGGCGACGCGAGCACGGCGACATCTTGCCGCACCCCATGGGGTCAGCCGGGGGCCTTCGCCGCATCCAGGACTTCAGCGGTTTTTTTGATGAGACTACCCTGGTACTGTGTGGCGACGCGCTGATCGATTTGGACATCACCGCAGCTCTGGCAGAGCACCATGCCCAAGGCGCAATTGCTAGCCTGGTGGCCCTGGAAGTGCCTTTGGCCGATGTCAGCGCCTATGGCATCGTGGTGGCCGGACCCGATGGACGCATCGCGTCGTTCCAGGAAAAACCGGCGCCGCAGGACGCCAAGTCCAACCTGGCCAGCACGGGCGTCTACATTTTCGAACCGCAAGTACTTGATATGGTGCCCTCGGGGGTGGGGTACGACATTGGTTCAGAGCTGTTTCCCCAGCTGGTTGCGCGAAAAATGCCGTTTTTTGTGCAAAACCGGCCCTTTCATTGGATAGACATCGGGCGGGTGAGCGATTACTGGTCAGTGCTGCAGCGCGTGCTCAAGGGTGAGATTGCCGAAATGCCCATGCCGGGCAAGCAAGTCCGGCCCGGCATTTGGGTCGGGCTCAATACCTCCATCGACTGGGACCGGGTCAAAATCCAGGGGCCTGTCTACATTGGTTCGGGTACGCGCATAGAGCCCGGTGCGTCGATTGTGGGGCCAGCGTGGATTGGGCACGGAAGCGTCATTCGATCAGGCGCACGCGTGACGCGCAGCGTGATTTTTGAATACACCCGCATCGCTGCAGATATGCACTTCAACGAGATGATTGTTTCGCGCCATTACTGCGTGGACCGCCATGGTGACACCCTGTACCGGGGCGACGACACGTCCCCGCTGCGCTGGGGCGATGCACGTGCCTGAAACCGGCCAATGGGTTCCAAGCGCGGCGCATGGATGACATAAACCTTGTAAAAATCCGACTGAGCACGTGCCCACATGGTGAAACCACTCATATCGATCGTCACTCCCACTTTCAACCGGGAGAGCATGCTAAGCGCCATACACCGTTGTGTGCTCGACCAATCCTATGGCAACTGGGAATGGATCATTCTGGATGACTCTGCGCAACCCAGCGCCTATTTTTTGGCCCAACATGATCCGCGTATCCGTTACCACCATGTTGGCATTCGCCAGTGTGTTGGCGACAAGCGCAACTGGCTCAACGGGCAGGCGCGCGGTGCAATCATCGCCCACGTTGACGACGACGAGTATTACGCGCCCCAATACTTGGAATACATGGCCCATCAACTGGAGGCCAAGGGCGCCGATTTGGTCAAGTTGTCGGCCTTTTTTATCTACAGCGCGGTGTATGACCGGTTCGCCTATTGGGATTTGACAGAAAAAACCGGCCTGCACTTCATTTGGTCGGATCAGCCGATTGCGGTGGCCCATGTCGACGAACAAGACACCATGTTCAAAGACAACCACCTGGGTTACGGGTTTTCTTATGTGTATTTAAAAACCGTGTGGTCTGCCTGCCCATTTGCGTCGGTTGCGTTTAACGAAGACGCCCCCTTTGTACGCGCGGCGCTCACGAAATCCAAGGTGGTGGAATTTATCAAAGACGAAGTGGGCTTGTGCATTCACGTCTTGCATGCAGCCAATACCTCGGCCTGCTTTCCCCAGTATGCAATCCCGGCACCGCTGGCTCGAACATTCTTCCCTAGATTATCCGGACACTCGGCGTGAATGGAGGGGTCACCGCACTAGGGGAGGTCTGAATAGGTAACCTTTTGACTCGCACAGACCTTAGATGGTCTCCACGTCCCGAACGGGGCGCTTTACCTGACTAATTTAAACCTGCTCGACAGTTTTCGAGCGTAAAGAGTTGAGCACAAAAATGCCAAAGATCTTATTTTCAGCACGCGTCAAATAAACCGGTTTTCTGTCTTTTCGGGCTGATACCAAGCGTCAAAAAAATTGACGCTCAACTTGAATATAGGCGAGTCGGCTTTCGTCTTAGGCAGCAATGCTCGCTTGGTCAAACAATGGCGCAAGTGCTGGATTGCTTTTGAGCTTGACTCCTGCATCCCACAGGTCAACGGCCTGCTGCATGCTGAGCCAGCTCTCAGGCGTTCCACCCACAGCGCTGGAAATTCGGATCGCCATTTCTGCCGTGACTGATTTCTCTTCATG
>CANHZG010000002.1 GCA_947464995.1 Comamonadaceae bacterium
CTTCATGGCACAAAGGACTGGCGGTGGCACAAATCAAGGCGGGTTTTTCGGTCGATAACGAAAAGCTCAAACGCTTGGGGGTGGTAGACCCCCGTTCCAAAAACAGCATGGCGCTGTTCAAGTCCGGCGCACTGACCAGTGACGAGCGGCTGTACCTCAGCCTGTGGGGCTCACCCTTGCTCAAAACGGTTTCTATGGAGGCAAAACGAAAAATCGTTACGGCTGGATCGCCGATTGATGAAGCCTATTTCATTATCAGCGGCAGTTTGTTGGCCACGGCGGGTTCGGATATTTACCGATTGGGGCCGGGTAGCGTGGTCGGTCTGGCCGAGGGAATCGTCAACAAGCCCAGCGCCCTCACTGTGGTGACGGTGTCGCCAGTACAGGCGCACATTATTCCGTTTCACAAAATTGACAACATCATTGCTTTGCTTCCCCTGGAGGTAAAAAGCATTTTGCTCACCATCATTAAAAGAACCTTGGCCTTGCCCTAAAGGCCGCATGGAGCGCGCAGTGAAAGAATTTGACGTTCAGACCTTCCCCGACGGAGAAATGATTTTCAAGGTGGGCGATGTGGCGAGCCACTTGTTTTTTATTCAGTCGGGTGCGGTGGACTTGATTAGCGCGCAAGGCGTGGTGTTCGGCGAAGTTCCCAAAGGGCAATCGTTTGGCGAGGCGGCGATTTTGGCCGGTGGCATTCGCGGCGCGTCCATACGCGCCAAGGGCGAGGTGGTTTGTACGCGGATAGAAGCCGACGTTGCGGCCCAACTGCTCAACGCGCATTCCCCCTTGCTGGTGACGATATTGGAAGCCTTGCTTTTGCAACAAAGCATGCAAAACAGCTTGCGTCACCCGCAGGATGTTCGGGTGATTGATGCACCCTGAGGCCGCCTACTTGCGCCTTGCGCAAAACGATTGGCGCGGCTGCTTGGACGATTCTCTGGCCTGGGTTCGGTCTTCTTGGCACGGGGACTGGGTCGGATTGCCGCACTTGCTTGCGCGCTGTGCGGAATTCTTGGGGCTGCAAGCGTCTCCTATGCGCCCCACGAGCCAGGTGTTGCTAGATGTTGCCCTGGAGGTCGCAAATCGTGTCGAGCGGGATGCTGCTTGGGCAGGGGCGGAGCCGGCCTACCACAACCGTCTGCACTTTGCCGATTCACTCACAGCAATCACCGTCCAAACCGCCATCGAGTCCGCGCAATCGGGCATCGACGAGCCCGACTGGAAGGCAGCAATGCTGCTGCTTGCGGTAGCGCACGATTACCAGCATCCGGGCAAGGTCAATACCTATGCCAGCGAATTGGAGCGATTGACCGTGGAGGCCCTCAAGCCCTTGTTGCACGGCCAACACGTGCCGCCAGAGTGGATTGAGCGCATTGAAACCCTTGTGTTGCGCACGGATTTTGCGCTGGTGTCGCAAAACCACCAGCGCGTGCGGGGTGTGCCTTTCTCATGGTGTACCGACTGGGCGACCGTTATATTGAATGAGGCCGATACCTTGGCCAGTTCTTCCGAGCGATTCGGCCCGGCGCTTGGTGTGGCGCTGGCGGCAGAATGGCAAGCCATTGGTTTTCCCGCCTATGCCGTGGTGGCGACTGCGCAGGGTCGGCGCGGTTTTTTGGAGCACATTCGTTTTTCCAGCTGCAGCGCAGGTGTATTGGGTGCCCCGCAATGGGTTCAGCGCCAACTCGACGAGCTGGCCCGGGCGTAACCGCCGCAGGCTTAAGGAACCAAAGCCCTGGTGCGTCGGCGCAAGCCAACAAAACCGGTCACCACCAAGGCTAGGGCTAGCAAAATCCAGGGCAGGGCGGTTTTCATTTTTGGCACTGCGTAGTGCCAAAACGCGTAACGGTGCGCAGTGTTTTCAAGTTCGAAGCCTTCAGGCACCGGCAGCACACCGTTGTCCTGGGCATACTTTGCGTAGTCTTCTGACATACGGTTGAAGCGCTCCAGTTGGATGTCTTTGAGGTCGCGCGTCTCTCCAGGGTCGACCGACAGGTCATACAAGTGCCATTGCCCATCGCCCAGGGGAGCAATATTTTTCACCAATTTGTAGTCCCCCTTGAACAGCGCGGCGCTGCCAGCGAGCTCGTAGCCCAATGGCTCTTCGGGCCCGTAGACCCGGTCTGTGCGGCCCATTAGCAAAGGCAGCAGGCTGTGGCCCGTGGTGCGTTCCACTGGTTTTCCTTGGTAGGTGCCGCCGTGCGGCGCGACGCCTGCTGCGTCGAGCAAGGTGGGAACCAGGTCGTTTACGTGGGTCAGCGCGCCCGTCGTTTGGCCCTGCGCCATGCCCGGTAGGCCGGCAATGATGAGTGGAACGCGCAGACCGCCTTCGCTGGCAAAGTATTTGTAGCCGCTGAAAGGAGAGTTGGTGGCGCTGGCCCAACTCGGTCCGTTGGCGGAAAAAGTGCCTTTGGCGCCCAGGCCCTCACCGTGCGTCACGTAATTCATGGTGAGCCAGGCTTTGGACAGGGCAATTTTTAGCGGGTTGGCCGGATCGGACCCGTTGTCCGAGAGGAACACAAAAACGGTGTTCTCGTATTGACCGCTGGCTTTGAGGTGCGCCACCAAGCGGCCCACGTGGAAGTCCATGGCCTGCGCCATGCCCGCGTAAACCTCCATATGCTGCGCTTGTTCGCGTTGCTGTGCAGGGCTGAGTTGGCCCCAGTCCTGGGTGCTCCTCAAGTCGGCCAACGTGGTACCGCTTGGTACCAGACCAAGCGCAGCAGCCCGGTCACGTCGCGCCTGGCGCAAAGCGGTCCAGCCGTCGGCGTACTTGCCGCGGTATTTGTCAATGAACTCCCGGGGCGCTTGCAGCGGGATATGGTTGGCCTGAAACCCGATGTAGGCGAAAAATGGCTTTGCGTCTTTGGCGTCTGCGGCTAGGTAGTCCAGGGTTTTGTCGACAAAGAACTGGGACGAGTAGAAGTCTTTGGGCGGGCTGGCTTCCTGGTCCTGCTCAAACCAATAAGCCTTGTCGTAGAGCAGCATGTAGGTCCGGTTTTCCCAGTTGTCCGAGCCACTGTCCGCTTGAATAAATGACTTTTCAAAGCCCCGGCTCCCGGGCAACTCTCCAGGGTTCTTGCCCAGATGCCATTTACCCGCGATGTAGGTGTGGTAGCCCTTGTCGCGCAGCATGGTGGCCAGGGTCACTACATTGTTATTGAGCACACCGCCATAGCCGGGCTTGCCTTCCTGCGACGCGGGCGTGGTCTCTGGCATATTGCCCACACCGTTTCGGTGGCTGTCAACCCCGGTTAGCAGCATCGCTCGGGTGGGCGAGCAGGTCGCAGCAACGTGGAAATTGGAAAATTTTGCCCCGCGGTGGGCCAGCGCATCGAGGTTAGGGGTGGCAATTTCGCTGCCGAAGGCGCCTACGTCGGTGAAGCCCCAGTCGTCAGCGACTAACACGACGATGTTGGGTTGGCGCCGGTTGGTGCCGCTAGAACTGCTGTTGCAAACACTGCAAACCAAGCATGCGAGAAGAAGAACTCCGACGCGCGGAATATTGAAGGCCATAGGCCGCCATTATTCCTGCATATCGCTGCACCCATTGGGTGCATTACGGCTTTGTCATATTCGCGCCGCCACGTGGCCGGCAGCGCACACCCGCGTCTCAGAGCATGCGGTCTTTGGCTAAGAAATAGGTGCGCGCATAGGCCACCAACTGGCCGTCCGTTGGGTGGTCCACGGTTTCCACGCCGACCACCCGGTCGGCCGTTTTTGGGTCGTGGGCATGGATATGTTTCAGCAGCGCCAGCTTGGCCTGGGCTGGGCCGACGATGAGGATTTCTTGTGCACCCTGCAAGGCCTCTACGACGGAGTGGTAATAGTCCTTGTCTTCCGGTGCGCGTCCGCTACCCAGAGTTCCCTTGCGGCTGTGCAGCTTGCGGTGGGCAAGCGTGGGGTGGATGACCGACTTTTCGACGTCGTCTGGGCTGATGTGCATGACATGGGCTTCCGTGTGGTCGATCCAGACCAGAGCATGGTAATGAGACAAAGCGGGCTCCTAAGAAAACGAGATGGATGGCAATAGCATTCATCATGCGCTCGCATCGGGCCGTCGAGGGCCTTGTTGCGTCCGAGCAAAGCGTTCATTCGCCTTGTCCTGATACAGGTCAATAGGCGCGCTCGTGGGGCTGGCGCGGCCAATCGGACCGGACTTGATTTTGGTCAAGCCCGGCATATGGATGCGCCCCTAGACTGGCTCCATGAGTTCAAGCTTTCGCTGCCTGGTTCGGCTTTTTTGTGTTTGGGGCGCTTGCGCTTTTTTTGTGTCGACCTATGCCGCTGGCCTTGGCCTTTGCACCAGTGGGACGCGGCAATCGCCCATCGACATCACTGGCGCAGTGCGCCAAAACCTCCCCCCGCTGCAATTCGCCTACCGCCCAGAACCCTTGAAAATTGCCAATGACGGACACACCGTGCGGGTCCGGTTTGGTTTGGGGTCGGAGTTGCATATTGCAAATACGGTCTACCGCCTCCAACAGTTTCACTTTCATACCCCAGGGGGCGACCGCATCGGGGGTGAAGAGTTTCCCATGGTGGCGCACCTGCTGCACAAAAGCCCGTCCGGTCAATTGCTTGCGCTGGCCGTACTGTTTCGCCTTGGCGCCCAGAACCCCACTCTGGACAAGCTGCTGCCCCGCCTGCCCGTCGATGTGGATGGTGACCATGTGGACTCTGACGTAAGTGTCGATGCCAGCGCCCTCTTGCCACCCACCCACGGGTACTACCGCTACCTGGGTTCATTGACGGCACCGCCTTGCACCGAGGGCGTGCAATGGATTGTGATGAAAACAGCCACCACGCTGTCCGCCGCCCAACTGGCCCAGTACAAAGCCCGGTTTGCCGACAACTCACGCGCCGTACAAGCCATCAACCATCGTACGGTTTATGAAAGTCCTTAACGCCACATGTTCAGTGAATGCCTCAACTATGAAAACTGATTCCCGGTGTCTCTTCTGGCTACGGCCTTGGCTGCTTTGCGCGTGTGTTGGTGTTGGAATGGTTGGCCCGCTGGGGGCAGAAACTTCACAAAAACCGTCCAAAACGACCAAAACGGCAGGCGACGGTGGCGTTGAAGTGGTGGTGACGCAGGATATGACCGGTGCGGGTCAAGCCTCCAGCGGTGAGATGCTGCCGCCGATACCGCCAGTCACGGGGGACCGCAAGCACCCGGTCGCGTCTTGGGGCAAGCCCTTGCCCTACCCGATTCTGGTTGCAGACCGTCGCAACAACCGGTTGATCGAAATTGCCCCCAACAAAAAAATCCTGTGGGAGTTTGGCTCACCCAGCTTGAAACTGTACCGTGGCAACGAGGACGTCAACTTCTCGCCCGATGGTCGGCAGCTGGCCGTGAGCGAGGAAGACAATTTTGATATCCACATCATTGACTTTGAATCACGCCAAATTACCTGGACTTACGGGGTTCCTGATCGCAAGGGCAGCGCAAACGGACTGCTGAATTATCCGGACGACGCGCACATCCTGGCCGATGGCAAGTTCCTGATTGCCGACATTCGCAATTGCCGGGTGCTCATCATCGACCCCAAGGACAACCGCATCGTGACCCAGTGGGGCACGCCGGGGAAATGCCGTCACGACCCCCCCACGCTGTTGGGCTACCCCAACGGGGCTACGCCCATGGACAATGGCGATATCCTGGTCTCCGAGATCGTGGACGCCAAAATCTCGCGCATCACGCGTGCAGGCAAGGTGGTTTGGAGCGTCTCGGCGCCCAACATCCGCTACCCCTCGGATGCGTTTCCCACAGTGGACGGCAAGCAGGTCATCGTCGCAGACTTCTCCAAGCCGGGCCGGGTGGTTATTTTTGATCCGGCGACGCGAAAAATCAGTTGGGAATATTTCGTCAAGGACGGTCCGGGCAGTTTGGACCACTGCTCTATCGCCCGCGAGCTGCCCGACACGGGCGATATCTTGGTGGTTGATGACCTCAATGACCGCGTGGTGGTCATTGACCGACAGACCAAACAAATCATCTGGCAGTACGGCGAAAAGGGTAAAAAAGGATTCACCCCAGGCCTGCTGCATTATCCCGACGGCGTCGATATCGATGTATTTAGAGACTGGAAAGCGGCGCCCCGCAAATAGTGTGGCCCCCAGCCGGTGCCGCTTACTGGAGTCGTTGGCGGTGACGGGCCATTTGCAGGCGCACCTGCTCGGGCGCAGTGCCACCTAGGGTGTTGCGGGCATTGAGCGAGCCCGACAGGCTTAGGCACACAAACACATCCTGCCCAATTCCCGCATGGAACTGGCGCAAGGTTTGCAGGGGTAATTCGGACAAATCCTGGCCCAGGGCCTGCGCCGCTTTGACGGCGTGGGCCACCACTTCGTGGGCATCGCGAAAGGGAAGGCCTTTTTTCACCAGGTAGTCAGCCAGGTCGGTGGCCGTGGCGTAGCCTTTTTGTACCGCAGCCTGCATGGCGTCGGCATTGACGGTGATGCCACCTTCCTTTTTCCCGGTGGCGGCATTCCATTGGCCCCCCACCATCTCGCTGAAAATTCTGAGGGTGTCCTTGAGCGTGTCAACGGTGTCAAACAGGGGCTCTTTATCCTCTTGGTTGTCTTTGTTGTAGGCCAGTGGCTGCGCTTTCATGAGGGTGATGAGACCCACCAAGTGGCCTACCACGCGCCCGGTTTTGCCGCGTGCGAGCTCCGGCACGTCGGGGTTTTTTTTCTGCGGCATGATGGAGCTGCCGGTGGTAAAGCGGTCAGCGATGCGGATAAAACCGAAGTTTTGGCTCATCCACAAAATGAGCTCTTCGCTCAAACGGCTGATGTGGACCATGCAAATGCTCGCTGCGGCCGTGAATTCAATGGCAAAGTCACGGTCGCTTACGGCGTCCAGGCTGTTTTGGCACACGGCTGGGTGGCCGTCTTGATCAACCATGCCCAGGCTGCGCGCAACGCGCTCGCGGTCCAGCGGGTAGGTAGTACCCGCCAGTGCGGCGGAACCTAGCGGCAGGCGGTTGACGCGTTTGCGCACATCGCCCATGCGCTCGGCGTCGCGGGCAAACATTTCCACATAGGCCAGCAGGTGGTGGGCAAAGCTGACCGGCTGGGCCACTTGCAAATGGGTAAAACCCGGCAGGATGGTTTCGGTATGGGGCTCTGCTACGTCAAGCAGGGACTTTTGCAAGTCGGTTAGTAGCTCGATGATGAGGTCCATCTCGCCGCGCAACCAAAGGCGCACATCGGTGGCCACCTGGTCGTTGCGGCTGCGCCCGGTGTGCAAGCGCTTGCCCGCGTCGCCCACCAGTTGGGTGAGCCGCGCCTCGATGTTGAGGTGCACGTCCTCCAGATCAAGCTTCCATTCAAACGCGCCTGCAGTGATGTCGCTTTGGATTTGCGCCATTCCACGGGTAATGGACGCATGGTCGTCTGCGCTGATGATGCCCTGGTGGCAAAGCATTTCCGCATGCGCCAGGCTTGCGGTGATGTCGGCCTGCCACAGCCGCTTGTCAAAAAACACGCTGGCCGTGTAGCGCTTGACCAACTCGCTCATTGGTTCAGAAAAAAGCGCCGACCAGGCCTGGGATTTTTTGTCGAGTGGGTTTGTCATGGCCCGATTTTATCGGTCCCACGGCGCGGCAGGCCTTTGGGCGCAGCCGCTGCTTATGGTGGGCACCCCTGCAAGGGGCCGTGGTGAAGCGAACTCAATAGCTGGCACCTGCCCCTTGGTGGTGGCGCGCCATGCTAGCATTCCCAAAGGCGTCAGGCCCCCCTACTAATTACCAATAGGTTACGACTTTGCACCACTTCACTATAGCGACCCGCGAGAGCCGCCTAGCCCTTTGGCAAGCCGAGCATGTGCAATCCCTGTTGCGCGCGCAGGGCCACACCGTGACGCTCTTGGGCATGACCACCAAGGGCGACCAAATTTTGGACCGCTCACTGAGCAAAGTGGGCGGCAAAGGGCTTTTTGTCAAGGAGCTGGAAACGGCGTTGGAGGAAGGTCGGGCCGATTTGGCCGTGCATTCACTCAAAGACGTACCCATGGAGTTGCCCGCCGGTTTTATTCTGGCCTGTGTCATGGAGCGCGAAGACCCGCGCGACGCCTGGGTTTCAAGCACCTACCCCAGCCTGCAGTCGCTGCCCCAGGGTGCGGTGGTGGGCACGTCCAGCCTGCGCCGCGTGGCCCTGCTGCGTGCACTGCGGCCTGACCTGCGGGTTGAACCCTTGCGCGGCAATTTGGATACACGGCTGAAAAAGCTCGACAGCGGTTTGTACGACGGCATCGTGCTGGCTGCAGCGGGCTTGAAACGCTTGGGTTTGGGCGCGCGCATCGCGGAGGTGTTTGAGCCCGACCAGATGCTGCCCGCTGCCGGGCAGGGCGCCTTGGGCATCGAAATTCCCCAGGGTCGCGACGATGTGGCCCAGGCCCTGGCGCATCTGGTGCACATGCCGACGCTTCTGGCAGTCAGCGCCGAGCGTGCAGTCAGTCGCGTCATGGGCGGCAGTTGCTCGATGCCGCTGGCGGCCTACGCGACCTTGAACGGCGACGTGCTCCAACTGCGGGCCACTTGGGGCGACCCAGACGGCGTGCATCCCCTGGTGCAGGTGCGGGACCAGGCACAGGTCTTGGACGCGAACGCAGCGGTGGCTTTGGGCGAGCACGTAGCGCGCGCATTGCAAAGTGCCGTTGACGTGCAGCAGCGCTAGGGCACGCAAGCACGGGGCACCTTGGGTCCGGCCCTGTTTTCCCATGTTCTCTTTACCCCGCGTCATCGTCACCCGCCCGCAGCGTGAAGCACAGGCTTGGGTTGCCAACCTGCGTTTGCGGGGAATGGATGCGGTGGCCTTGCCGCTGATTTGCATTGGACCTGCGCCGGACCCGGCGGCTTTGCGCCAGGTGTGGGGCACCTTGGACCAGTTTGATGCCGTGCTGTTTGTTAGCGGTAATGCAGTGGAGCATTTTTTTGCCCAAAGCCCGATTGGGCTTGCCCACCCGCTGCAAGGCGCCCAGGGCCGCTTGCGGGCATTTGTGACAGGGCCGGGCAGCCACGCGGCACTGGTGGCCACGGGCGCCAACGCCCAACGGATTGACGCTCCGCCTTTGGAGGGTGGGGCATTTGACTCCGAAGCCCTGTGGGAGCAAGTGCGCCACTCCATAGGTCCTGGGTACCGGGTGCTGATCGTGCGCGGCAGCGATGCCGCCACCGGCGCAGGTTCTGAGGGTGCAGGGCGCGACTGGTTTGGTGAGCAGGCCGCCGCCGCTGGCGCGCAGGTGCAATTTGCAGCTGCTTACACGCGCATTGCGCCGGTATGGACGGATGCCCAGCGCGCCTGGATCGCGCAGGCTGCCTGTGACGGTTCGGTGTGGCTGCTTAGCAGCAGCCAGGCGCTGAACAATTTGACGGCCTCTTTGCCGGAGCAGACCTGGGGTCACGCCAAAGCCGTGGCCACGCATGCGCGCATTGCCGAGGCGGCGCGGCTGGCGGGCTTTGGCACCGTGCGCGAATCAAGTCCCTTGTTGGCCGATATCACTGCCTCGATAGAATCCTTGGCATGACGCCCATCCCAACTGACGCACCGGAGTCCAGCGCCAACTTATCTGCGCCCATTGGGGCATTGCCAACGGCGCCAAGCCCCTGGTGGTGGTATGGCACCGCTGCGGTGGCACTGGTCGGCCTGTTATCTACCGGGCTGTTGTGGCAGAAGGTGTTGGGCATGCAAGAGAGTTTGGCGCGCCAAAGCGCCGAATCGGTCGGGCAGGCCACCCAAGCCGTGGTTGCGGCCCGCCAAGCGCAGGACCTGGCGCTGGAGACAGCGGCCAAACTTACCGTCACCCAGGCCAAGCTCAGTGAAGTCACCATGCAGCGCGGCCAGATCGAAGAGCTGATCCAGAGCCTGTCGCGCTCGCGTGACGAAAATTTGGTGGTGGACATCGAGTCGGCCTTGCTGTTGGCGCAGCAACAAGCGCAACTCACCGGCAGCGTGGCGCCTTTGCTGGCGGCACTCAAAAGTGCCGATTTGCGTTTGACGCGCGCCGCCCAACCCCGCTTGGCGCCTTTGCAGCGCGCCATCGCCAAAGATGTGGCCCGTATCCAAGCCACGGCCTTGTCGGACACGCCATCCCTGTTGGTCCAACTCGACGAACTGGCCTTGTTGGCCGACGATCTGCCCATCGCCAATGCCGTTGGGCAAGCGCGCGTGACCGAGCCCCTGGCGCGCAAGCCTGACGAAGCGGTGTCGCAGTGGTGGTTGCGCATGGGAGTGGAGATTCGGGAGGAGATCAAAAGTTTGGTGCGTGTAAGCCATATTTCTGAGCCCGACGCGGCGCTTTTGTCGCCGGACCAGTCCTTCTTTTTACGCGAAAACCTCAAGCTACGTATCTTGAATGCGCGCTTGGGGCTCTTGTCCCGTCAAATCGAACCTGCCCGCGCTGATCTGGCCACGGCGTCGCTGGTGCTGGGGCGCTATTTCGCCCCCGGTTCGCGCAAGACCCAAACCGCCCTAGCGCTGCTCAAGGATGTTCAGGGCAAGATGCGTGCGCTGGAGCTTCCTCGGGTGGACGAAACCTTGTCCGCGCTGTCCACCGCTGCGGCTGGACGTTAAATCAATGCGCGCCGTTCTGTGGTTGGCGGCGCTTTTTGGCATAGCGTCTGCGAGCGCCCTTTTTTCCTCGGAAAACCCCGGCACGGTGACCTTGTTTTGGCCACCTTACAGAATTGACGTCTCGCTGAACTTGGCCTTGCTGGCCCTTGCGGCGTGCTTTGTGTTGTTGCACCTGGCCTTGCGCGGCTTCTCCGCATTTGCCAACATCCCGGCCCAGGCGCGGCGCTGGCGCCTGCAGCAAAAGGAGCGTCTGGTTCAAACCGCGCTGGTGGACGCTTTGATGCATCTGGTGGCCGGACGTTTTGTGCGCTCTCGCAAAGCCGCTGAGCACGCTATCGCACTCAAATTGGTGCCGGATGCGGAGGACGAGTCGCCCGCGCGCACGGTGCGTCTGCAGTCCATGTTGCACCTGCTGGCGGCCGAGAATGCCCATGCGCTGCAAGACCGCGTGGTGCGAAACGCTCAGTTTGAAAAAGCCGTCGATGTGTTGGCCCAAACCGACGGATCCGGTGTACGCGAAGGTTTGTATTTGCGTGCTGCCCGCTGGGCGCTCGATGACCACGACGCCGCATCAGCCATGCAGTGGCTCGATCGCTTACCCCAAGGAGCAGCCCGGCGCACGGTGGCCTTGCGTTTGCGTTTTCGGGTGTCACGCATGCAAGGCCAAACGGCTGTTGCGCTGGAAGCGGCGCGTCTGCTGATCAAGCACCGCGCCATTGCCGCAGCCAGCGGGGTCAGTATCACCCAGGCCCTGGCCTTGGAGCTGCTGTTGGCGGCCAAAGATCCAGCCCAGATCAGCCATGCATGGAGTCAGTTGGAAGCCTCCGAGCGCGCTTTGCCCGATGTCGCCCTGGGCGCGGCGCGCCATTGGCTGGCCAAAGGCGGTGAGGCCACCCAGTCCAGAGCCTGGTTGCTGCCGGTATGGGAGCGCATGGTCACTGCCCCCAAAGCGCTGTCGGACGAGCAGCGCCTTCGTTTGGTGCGTGTGTTGGAGGCCGGATTTAGCCAGCAGGACGGCGCGCCAGACGCCAAGTGGCTCGCACGCATCGAGTCGGCGCAGATGGCCGACCCGCGCAATGCGCTGTTGCAGTACCTCGCTGGTGTGATGTGCGCGCGTCTGAGCCTGTGGGGAAAAGCCCAACACCTGTTTCGCCAATGCATCGCGGTGTGTGTGGACTTGGAGCTCAAACAGGACGCGCAGCGCGCATTAGACGACGTGGCCCGACAGCGCGTTTAAGGCCCCGCGCTTGCGAACGCGCGGCCAAAGGGCCTCACCAATAAAAAAGGACACCGAGGTGTCCTTTTTCATGGGGCTTGCGCCCCCGTTGCATGGCTTTACACCGGCGTTTTTGGACCCGTGTCCATGGGCACTTCCAGTGTGCGCAGGTCCCGTTTGGTTTCCACCAACACCAGCGCCGAGTCCTGTACCACCACCGGTGCGGGGCGTTCACGCACGACACGCACGGGCGCCGCTTCAGCCGCAATAGCTGCTTGCACTGCGGCCACACGCGCCGGGTCGGAATTAACCCATTGCAGCCCCGAGGTTTGTGCGACTGCGTGAAGGTTCTCCACCGGCAAGTCAAATCCATGCACCGTGGGCATGGCGGCTTCTTTGGCCGCCACTGGGTCGGCAAGGGCTGCGGCCGCAGCAACCGGTGGCACTGGTTCTGGACTGGCGGCTACCGCGCTCGGAGCTGGAGCAACAGCCGCCGGCACCTCTTGCGGTGCTGATAAGGCGGGTTCGACGGATGCCAGCGCATCAACGGCAGGTGCCGCTGCCACCGCCGCTGGTGCTTGCGTGAAGTACGAGGCGCGCACCACGTGCTCAACCTGATCAGGCTCTTGTGCGTCGGCGCCATGGGCGGTGGGGTTCTGCTCTGTGGGTGCCGTGCGCTCGCTGCGCTCACCACGACCACCGCGGTCGCGGCCGTAGCGGTCTCGCGAGCGGCGTTGGTTGGAGTCTCGGTCTTCCTGGCCATCGCCCGCGGGTGCGCCGTCTGCAGACGTCGGCGCGTCTGTTGCGGCGCCAGCGTTGTCGCTGTTGCCTTCCTCGGTGCGTGGGCTTCGGTCGTTGCGGCGGCCACGGCCACCGCGTGAGCGGCCTTCGCGGGGTTCGCGCTCAGCGGGCACGCCGTCGGTTCCGACGGCTTCGCTTGTGGGCTCGGCGCTGCGCTCTTGGCGTTCGCCACCGTCCACACGCTCGTTGCTGCGCTCACCGTTGCGGCCACGGCCACCACGCTCGCCGCGCGGTGCGCGTTCCTGGCGTGGCGCCTCGGCGTCGGCCACGGTGGCTAACGCGCCTGCTGCGTCCATCTCGGGGCTGTTGCCCTTGTTTTCTGCGTCAAAGCGATCGCGCTGGGTGCTGCGTTCGCCGCCGCGTTCGCTGCGTTCACCGCCACGACCGCCACGACCAGTGCGCCCTTCGCTCCGGCCTTCGCCGCGACCATCCGTACGTGGCTCGCCACGGGTGCCATCGGCACGCGGGCCACGGCCCTCGCCGCCGCGTCCACCACGACCACCGCGACTGCCGTCGCGGCCACCTTCACGTCCGCCTTCACGGGCCGGTCGGCCGTCGCGGCGTTCCTCGGTATTTACGGGTACGACAGCGGCAGGTGCTGCCGGTGGGGCACTGGGTGCGCCAAACAGGCTCTTGATCCAGCCAAACAGACCCGTTGGTGCAGCAGCAGCTACGGGAGCGGGTGCCTGAACGGCCACCGGCACCGGCTTAGGCGCCTCGACTTTGACCGGCGCCTGGGGGGCCGGTGCGTCGGGCAGCACGCCCTTGATGATGGGAGTTTGCTTGTTAGTGGGCTCTTGGGAGCGGCGGGTCACGCCGGTGGCCTCTTCCATGTCGTCGGCCATTTTGTAGCTGGCTTCGATGTGGTCCAGGCGCGGGTCGTCGTGCTTGAGGCGCTCGAGCTTGTAGTTGGGCGTCTCCAGCGTTTTGTTGGGGACCATCAACACGTTGATGCGCTGCTTGAGCTCAATCTTTGCGATTTCGGTGCGCTTTTCGTTCAGCAGGAAGGAGGCAACTTCGACCGGAACCTGGCACAGCACGGATGCGGTGTTGTCCTTGAGTGACTCTTCCTGGATGATGCGCAGGATTTGCAGCGCGCTGGATTCCGTGTCACGGATGTGGCCGGAACCGCCGCAGCGAGGGCAGGGGATGGAGGCGCCTTCGCTGAGCGCAGGGCGCAGGCGCTGGCGGCTCATCTCCATCAGGCCAAATTTGCTGATGGTGCCGAACTGCACGCGCGCACGGTCTTGGCTCAGGGCGTCGCGCAGGCGGCTTTCCACCTCGCGGCGGTTGCGGCTTTCTTCCATGTCGATAAAGTCGATCACGATCAGGCCACCCAAGTCGCGCAGCCTCATCTGGCGCGCCACTTCGTCGGCAGCTTCCAGGTTGGTGCGGGTGGCGGTTTCTTCAATGTCGCCGCCCTTGATGGCACGTGCCGAGTTCACGTCCACCGAAACCAGGGCCTCGGTGTGGTCGATCACGATGGCGCCGCCGGAGGGCAGCTGCACCGTGCGGGCGTAGGCCGATTCGATCTGGTGCTCGATCTGGAAGCGGCTAAACAGCGGCGCGTCGTCGCGGTAGCGCTTGACGCGGGCGGCGTGCTCGGGCATGACGTGGGCCATGAATTGCTGCGCTTGCTCGTACACGTCGTCGGTGTCGATGAGGATGTCGCCAATGTCGTGGTTGAAATAGTCACGGATGGCGCGAATCACCAGGCTGGATTCCTGGTAAATCAGGTAGGCGCCCTTGCCGCCTTTGGAGGCGCCGTCGATGGCGTTCCAGAGTTTGAGCAGGTAGTTCAGGTCCCATTGCAGCTCAGGCGCGCTACGGCCAATGCCAGCGGTACGGGCAATGATGGACATGCCGTTGGGGTATTCGAGCTGGTCGAGCGCTTCTTTCAGGTCCGCGCGGTCATCGCCCTCGATGCGGCGGCTGACACCGCCGCCGCGCGGGTTGTTCGGCATGAGCACCACGTAGCGTCCAGCCAGCGACACAAAGGTGGTCAGCGCCGCCCCTTTGTTGCCGCGTTCTTCTTTTTCCACCTGCACCAGCAGTTCCTGGCCTTCGCGAATGGCGTCCTGGATGCGGGCGTTGTTGACGGCCACGCCTTGTTGGAAGTACTGTTTCGAGATTTCCTTGAAGGGCAAAAAGCCGTGACGGTCCTCGCCGTAGTCGACAAAACAGGCTTCAAGCGAAGGCTCTACTCGGGTGACCACGGCCTTGTAAATGTTGCCTTTGCGCTGTTCGCGCCCCTCGATTTCGATTTCGTAGTCGAGGAGTTTTTGTCCGTCGACGATCGCCAAGCGGCGTTCTTCTGCCTGTGTGGCATTGATTAGCATCCGTTTCATGGAGTGCATCCTTTTTCAGTTGTCATCTGCCCAAAATGGGCCAACGATGCCTAGACCGAAAAACTGAACTGAGGAGGAATTGCCGGAGAACTTCGACTTACACGAGGTGTCGAAGCGTAGGCGCAGGGATGGGCACGAGGGTCTGGATATGGGTGCTTATCGTCCGGACTACGGCGCGTGGTGCGCCGAAACCCGCTCGCAATGCCTCCGAAGTGCCAACAAACGGAGCGAAAACGCACCGCAGGCACAGGGTAATCAAGGGCATCAACACAAATCTCTCGTTTCATTCCACCCGCAGACCTATGGGGCCTGCGGGTTTTGGGTATTCCGTATCAGGGGTTCAATTCTTCGGCTTGACCGTGTTGTGTGCTGGCCATCAACCGCAACTGGCGGGAGATTTGCAAGCAATGCAGCAAGGCGGCATCGACCGGCTAGCGGGGCCTTGGGTAGGGGGTGGACTAAACTCCAACCAAATCAACCACTTACGGCAAAACGCTAGTGAAACACATTATAGGGGCCAAAGCACCGGCGACTTCGGATGGCGCTGGTGCGCCTGCCGGCGGTGCGGTTCAGTGGCTCACGGTAGAGGAAAACGGCAGCGAGCAACGGCTGGACAACTACCTCATGCGCCAGCTCAAGGGCGTGCCCAAGACCCATATCTACCGCATCATTCGCAGTGGTGAGGTGCGGGTCAACAAAGGTCGCGCCAGTGCGGATACTCGTTTGCAAATCGGTGATGTGCTGCGCCTGCCGCCGGTGCGGGTGTCAGAGCGCGCGGCGGACAAGGCGCAGGCGATGACCGATCAGGCGCGCTCAGTACCCGCCAAGCACTTCGAGGTTTTGTTTGAGGATGCCCACTTTTTGGCCATCGACAAGCCCGCCGGGGTGGCGGTGCACGGTGGCTCGGGCGTGAGTTTTGGCGTGATTGAGCAGTTGCGCATGGCCAGGCCCCAGGCGCCGCTTCTGGAGTTGGTCCACCGCCTGGACCGCGAAACCAGTGGAATCCTGTTGGTGGCCAAGAAGCGCAGCGCGCTCAAGCACCTGCAAGCCCAGTTTCGGGACCGAGCGACGGGTAAAACCTATTTGGCGCTGGCTATAGGACGGTGGCCGTCAAATAAGAAGGTGCTGGACAAGCCGCTGCACAAGTACCTGTTGGACTTGGATTCAGGCCACGGCGAGGGCGAGCGCCGCGTCAAGGTGGTGTCCAAAGACGACCCTGACGGCATGCCTTCACTCACACTGGTCAAAGTTAACACTACCTCGCCCGTGGGCGCCCAGCAGCCGTATTCTTTGCTGGAAGTCACGATCAAGACCGGGCGCACCCACCAAATCCGGGTTCATTTGGCGTCCGAAGGCATGCCGATCGCCGGCGACGACAAATACGGCGACTTCGAGCGCAACAAGATGCTGGCGCGCGCCGATGGTGGCCTTTCCCTCAAGCGGATGTTTTTACACGCCTGGCGGCTACAGTGCGCCCACCCAGGTAGCGGCGAGCGGATGGAACTGCACGCCGCACTGCCCGCCGAATTAACCCAGTTTCTGCACGCCGTTTTGCCCGAAGCCAAGGCTGCGGGTGCTGCGGCTTTTGTATCTCCCGATTCCCCACTTTCCCATGACCCTGCATAAACCCGCCGCGCGCGAGCGCCGTTTTGACCTGATTGCTTTTGATTGGGACGGTACGCTGTTTGATTCGACCGCCTTGATTACCCGCTGCATCCAGTTGGCCGTGGGCGACGTTGGCGGCACCGTACCAACTTACCAGCAGGCCTCTTACGTTATTGGCCTGGGCCTGATGCAAGCCCTGGCGCACGCCGCGCCTGATGTGCCCAAAGAAAAATACCCCTTGTTAGGCGAGCGCTACAAGCACCATTACTCGCTGCACCAGAGCGACATCAGCTTGTTCGACGGCGTGGTGGACATGCTCAGCGATTTGAAGCAACGTCAGCATTTCTTGACCGTGGCCACCGGCAAAAGCCGCTGGGGCTTGGACCAAGCGCTGGGCAACGTGGCGCTCAAAGATCTGTTCCATGCATCCCGCACGGCCGACGAGACGGCGGGCAAACCCCATCCGCGGATGCTGCATGAACTGATGGCCGAAATGGGTGTGGCGCCCGAACGCACCCTGATGGTTGGCGACACCACGCACGATCTGCAAATGGCCATTAACGCTGGTTGCGCTTCGGTGGGTGTTGGCTACGGCGCACACGACCAGAGTGCGCTAGCGGCCTTGGGGCCGCTTTTTGTCGCCGACTCCGCCCACCAGCTACGCCAGTGGATGCTGGACCATGCCTGAGGTCACGCGGTGGGGCAACACGCGACTGCTATAAGCCTGTGCCATTCCACCGATCTGGTGGACAGCGGTTTGGCCGTGCCCTTTGAGGTGCTGTACCAAGGCCAAACTTGCTGGGCGTTTGCCATTCGGTTTGAAGGAGTGGCCTATGCCTACCTGAACCGCTGCGCGCATGTGGCCATGGAGATGGACTTTCAACCCAACCGTTTCTTTGATGCGTCGGGTCGCTGGTTAATTTGTGCCACCCATGGGGCCTTGTATCGCCCGTCAACTGGCCAATGCGCCAGCGGCCCCTGCCGGGGCGGTTTGGTCAAAATTGCGGTCTCCGAGTCTGGCGACGTGGTCCGCTGGCATACTGGTGCCCAACTTCAACCTGTAGCTTTTTAATATGACAGAACCCGTATTGTCCGACAAAGCCGACCCAAGCAGCGGTTCAAATGCAGACCGCAGCAGCGCACCAGCGCAAGCCGGCGCCCCCAGTTGGGAGCGCACGGCTATTGAGCAGTGGGTTGCTGCCACCCTGGTAGAGCAACGCATCGAGCGCCGCTGGAAATACGGCATTCGGCTGGCTTGGCTGGTCTTTCTTGTGGCGATGGCCTGGTTTGGCGTGGAGCGCGGGGGCGTGCACAGCGCTGACATTACCCAACCGCACACGGCGGTGGTGGAAATCAAGGGGGAAATTGGCTCGGGCGCTGAGGCCAATGCCGAGTTGGTCGTGTCCTCGATGCGCAGCGCTTTTGAAGACGTAGGCGCGCAGGCGGTAGTGCTCTTGGTGAATTCCCCCGGCGGCAGCCCCGTCCAGGCGGGCATCATCAATGACGAAATCCGCCGTCTCAAGGGGCTGCACAAAAAGCCGGTTTACGTTGTGGTGGAGGAGACCTGTGCGTCAGCGGCCTATTACATTGCCGTGGCCGCAGACCAAATTTACGTGGACAAAGCCAGCGTGGTCGGCAGCATCGGCGTACTCATGGACGGTTTTGGTTTTACCGGCTTGATGGACAAGCTAGGGGTTGAGCGTCGCCTGATGACGGCGGGTCAAAACAAAGGCTTTTTGGACCCATTTAGTCCGCAAACCGAAAAGCAACGTGAATTTGCCCAAGCCATGCTAGACCAAATTCACCGCCAGTTTATTTCCGCAGTGAAGGCCGGCCGGGGTGATCGACTGAAGGAAACGCCAGAGACCTTTAGCGGCTTGTTCTGGACCGGCGAGCAGGCCGTCAAAATGGGGCTGGCCGATCAACTCGGCAACCTGGATTTTGTGGCGCGCGAGGTGGTCAAGGCGCCGGAGATAGTTGACTATACGCGCCGCGACAATGTAGCCGAGCGTTTGGTGAAGCGCTTTGGCGCGTCGATAGGCGAGTCCATGGCCAAGGCGATTTACACCGCACCCGCTCTGCGCTAGGGGCCGATACAAAACACCGTCGGGGTGCCATTGTCCAGCGTCCAACGCCGTTCCTGCCACGTGGCCATGCTGGCGCTGTAATTGACTGCAGTGTCCAATGTCAAACCGCTGGAGGTGGCCAGTCGGGTGCCCGGCTTGAGGCTGCTTAGCAAGGTTTGCAGCACCGCTTGGTTGCGGTAAGGTGTTTCGATGAAAACCTGAGTTTGAAGCGTTTTTAGCGCAACCGCCTCCAAGGCCTGCAGGCGAGAAGCCCGCTCAGCCGGATCGGTGGGTACATAGCCCACAAATGCAAAACTTTGGCCATTGAGGCCGCTGCATGCCAGAGCCAGTAGCAAGGAAACTGGCCCGACCAGGGGCTTGACCTCAACGCCCAGGTCATGTGCAGCACGCACCACCGAAGCGCCGGGATCGGCCACCGCTGGCATGCCCGCTTCGCTGACCAGCCCCATCGCGTGGCCTTCCAGGGCGGCATCGAGCAAATGGCGGGCGTCAAAATTACCCTGGTGGTCGCCTTTTTTGTGCACCAGACGGGGAAGTTCCAGCAAAATTTGGGACTGGATTGGCACCCGCAGTGGGCATATTTCCCCGACGCGTTTAAGGTAGGCGCGGGTCGACTTTGCATTTTCGCAAATCCAGTAGTTAAGCGAAGCAGCGATTTCCAGCGTGCGCATCGGCATGGAAGAAGCCAAATCGCCGGACTCGGAGCAGCCAAAATCCAAGGGCGCTGGAACCAAATACAGGCACCCGCGCGGCCCGGTGGATGCGGCGCGTGCTTGCTCGGAAGCGTTCACAGTGTTCCCATGACAGCAATGCCGGCGCCGCGCAGCATGGCGCACAAGCGGATCAAGGGCAGGCCGATCAGCGCCGTGGGGTCGTCGTTGCCAATGCTTTCCATCATGGCGATGCCCAACCCTTCGCTCTTAGAGCTTCCGGCGCAATCAAAGGGCTGCTCGTAGCGCAAATAGTGGTCGATTTCGGCATCGCTAAAGCAGCGGTATCGCACGTGCACGGGTACCAACGCCTGCGCGCAATAGCCGGTCTGGGCGCATACAACAGCCATGGCGGTTTGAAACACGACGGTTTGGCCGCGCATTTGTTGCAGTTGTGCTCGGGCGCGTTCAAAGTTGCCTGGCTTTCCCAGCGCGATGCCATGGAGGTCGGCAACCTGGTCCGATCCGATGACGACGCAATCAGGCCTCAGATCGGAGACCGCGCGCGCCTTGGCCAGCGCTAGGCGGGCGGCGAGTTCAGCTGGTTGTTCATTGGCGAACGGTGTTTCTTCAACGCCTGGCGGGACAGTTTCAAACGGCAGGTGCAGGCGCCCCAATAGTTCCTTGCGGTACAACGAGGTCGACGCCAATAAGAGGGGGCGGTGGGGGGATTCTTGCATCGTGCGATTCTCTTACACTGCGCGCATGACCGTCGAATTGAATCCCCGTCGCTTGGCAATAGCCCCATTTACCCAAACCGCAGCCCGCTTGAGCGGGACCCGCAGCGGGAGTGAATTTGGCCGCTTGCTGCCCGAGGCTGCGGGATCGCCGAGGGTGGGTGAGGTTTTTTTTGAGGCTTTTGGCCTGCTCAGACCCAACGCGCAAGGCGCAATGTCCCCCTGGATTGGCTTGGCTGCGCATACCACCCTGCCTATGGTTTGCCAGCGTTGCCTAGAGCCAGTGGACGTTGATATCGATTTTTCGCGGGAGTTTCGGTTTGTTGCCACCGAGGCACAGGCTGAATTGGAGGACGACCAATCCGAGGAGGATGTATTGGTTAGTGCCGCCGACTTTGATTTACTGGCTTTGGTGGAAGACGAATTGCTGATGGCGCTGCCCCCCTCGCCTAAACACCAGCAGTGTCCCCACCCCGTGAAATTGGCGGTGGCTGACAAAGACTTTGTTGTCGCCGAGGAAGTGGTGAACCCCTTTGCGGTGCTTGGGCAGCTAAAGACACCCAAAGCTTGATGTCCTTTGGGTGGGGATCCTTGGGCTATAATTGTTGGCTTAGCGTGTTGCGCCTTGTGGCGATGCGTATTCTAGAAAACCCAATAGCGTTGCACCCCCGCAGCATTTTTGACCAGGAGCCAACCATGGCAGTTCAGCAAAACAAAAAATCACCGTCCAAGCGCGGAATGCACCGCTCGCACAACGCGCTGGTAGTGCCCGGTATTGCAGTAGAGCCCACCACGGGCGAAATTCATTTGCGCCACCACATCAGCCCGACCGGTTTTTACCGTGGTCGCAAGGTCCTAAAGACCAAGTCCGAAGCCTAAAACGTATTTTGGCGTGAAGCCCGGAGCTGCATTTCGTGTAGCGTCGGGCTTTTTTTACGCCTGAACCACGTATGTTCCTGATGCGACTTTTTGGTTACAGAACCGCATGATCACCATCGCGGTGGACTGTATGGGTGGGGATTTTGGCCCGCCGGTTACCTTGCCTGCCTGCGAGCAGTTCTTGCGGGCCCACGCGGACGCTAGATTGATTCTGGTGGGGTTGCCGGAGGTGTTGGCGAAATTTTCCCACCCACGTGTGACCAAGGTGTATGCCAGTGAAGTGGTGGCCATGGACGATGCCCTTGAGGTGGCTTTGCGCAAAAAGAAAGACTCGTCGATGCGCGTGGCCATCGCGTGCGTCAAGGATGGTCAGGCCCAGGCGGCCGTTTCAGCGGGCAATACCGGTGCTTTGATGGCGATTTCCCGCTACCTGTTGAAAACCCTGGATGGCATTGAGCGCCCCGCGCTCGCTGGTCAAATTCCCAACTCCTTGGGCCAAGCCACGACCGTGTTGGATTTGGGAGCCAATGTGGACTGCTCGGCTTTGCATCTTTTGCAATTTGCCGTGATGGGCTCAGCTTTGGTGTCCGTCACCAAAAACGTGGACGCACCTACGGTTGGTTTGTTAAATATTGGTGCAGAACTCATCAAAGGCAATGAGACGATCAAACAGGCCGGAGAGCTATTGCGCAGCGCGTCTGAGTCGGGGGACCTGAACTTTTATGGCAACGTAGAGGGCAACGACATTTTCAAAGGTACCGTCGACTTGGTGGTCTGTGATGGATTTGTGGGCAATGTGGCGTTGAAAGCAAGCGAAGGATTGGCCAGCATGATCGGCGGCTTTCTGAAGGCAGAGTTCTCTCGTAACCTCCTCACCAAACTCGCTGCGGTTGCGGCGAGCTCGGTTTTGTCGGCATTGAAACGCCGTATTGACCACCGCCGCTATAACGGGGTTGCCCTGCTGGGTTTGCGCGGTTTGGTGTTTAAGAGCCATGGTTCAGCCGATAAATTGGCGTTTAGCCATGCCTTGGCGCGGGCGTATGATGCGGTGCAGAACAATTTGCTTGAGCGGGTTCAGACCCGTATCGCGCATGCGGCCCCGCTCTTGGCAGCGGCGGGCGCGCTCTAAAGGTAGTAGCCCACATTCGTTCATGAGCAGATATTCACGCATCACAGGTACTGGAAGTTACCTCCCCCCCAAAAGGTTGACCAACGCCGATCTGGTGGCCCGACTGGCCAGCAGCGGAGTAGAAACGTCGGATGAATGGATCGTCGAGCGCAGCGGAATCAGCGCGCGGCACTTTGCCTCTGACGGCGTATTTTGCAGCGACCTGGCCCTGCAAGCATGCAACAAAGCCCTGGAGGCGGCCCATCGCAAGCCTCAGGACGTCGACCTCATTATTGTGGCTACCTCAACGCCCGACATGGTTTTCCCGTCGACTGCTTGCATATTGCAGGGGAAGTTGGGGGCGCATGGCGGGGCGGCGTTTGATGTTCAAGCGGTTTGCAGCGGCTTCATTTACGCCTTGACGGTGGCCGACGCACTGATCAAAACCGGTAGCGCCAAATGCGCTTTGGTGGTGGGCGCCGAGATCTTCTCCCGCATTCTTGATTTCAAAGACCGTGGCACGTGCGTGCTGTTTGGAGACGGCGCCGGGGCCGTAGTTCTGGAAGCGTCTCAGACGCCTGGAATTTTGTCCACCGACTTGCACGCAGACGGAAAATACGTGGACCTCTTGTGCGTTCCCGGTCATGTCAATGGGGGAGAAGTGCAGGGCGTTCCTCTGTTGCAGATGGCTGGACAATCGGTTTTTAAACTTGCGGTTGGGGTCTTGGAAGATGCAGCGCGCGCAGTTTTAGCTAAAGCCGATAAGACCGAGATCGACATTGACTGGCTCATACCGCACCAAGCCAATATCCGCATCATGCAAAGCACCGCCAAAAAGTTGCAATTGCCCATGGACAAGGTCATCGTCACCGTGGACCAGCATGGCAATACGTCGGCTGCGTCCATACCCTTGGCGCTGGACTACGGTGTGCGCAGCGGCAAGGTTCAAGCGGGCCAAACCCTTTTGCTCGAAGGCGTGGGCGGCGGGTTCACCTGGGGCGCTGTGCTGCTAAACCTGTAGCGCATTGAACCCGCGTCATCCCCAATGGCCTATTGCTAAACCATTTCATGAAACCATTTGCATTTATTTTTCCAGGACAAGGGTCCCAAGCCGTTGGAATGCTCGACGGTTGGGGTGATCATCCGGTGGTGCACCAAGCGGTATCGGAGGCCTCCGACGCTTTGGGCGAGGACCTCGCTGCGCTGATCCACCACGGCCCCAAAGAAGCCCTTTCGCTTACTGCCAACACCCAGCCCGTGATGTTGCTCGCGGGCGTTGCGGCCTATCGGGTTTGGATGGCTGAAGTTGGTGTAGAACCCGATGTGGTGGCAGGCCACTCCTTGGGTGAATACGCAGCTTTGGTCGCCGCGGGCGCGTTGACACTGGCGCAAGCTACACCGCTGGTGCGTCTGCGTGCTCAGGCGATGCAAGACGCCGTACCAGTAGGGGTGGGTGCCATGGCCGCCGTGCTGGGCATGGATGCGCTACGTGTCGAGGTGATTTGTAAGGAAGTAAGCCAGTCGTTTGGAGCCGGTTCGGTCGACGTGGTGGAAGCGGCCAATTTCAACGACCCTGCGCAGACCGTGATATCGGGCAGCCGGGCCGGCGTCGACAAGGCATGCGAAGTGCTTAAGGCGCAGGGCGCCAAACGTGCGATTCTTCTGCCTGTGTCAGCGCCATTTCATTCCTCGTTGATGCGGCCAGCGGCTGAAAAACTCAAGCAAGGCTTAGCTGAAACACAGTTTTCCTCGCCGCGTATCGCGTTGGTTAACAACATTGACGTAGCGGTAGAGACCGATGTTGCGCGGCTGCGCGACGCCTTGTACCGCCAATCGTTTGGACCCGTGCGCTGGATGCAGAGCGTTCTAGCGATCAAGGCGCGAGGTATCGAGCACTTTGTGGAGTGCGGGCCGGGTAAGGTGCTGGCGGGCATGGTCAAGCGTATTGATCCTGCATTGTCGGGTCTGGCTGTTTTTGATCCAGCGTCTCTCACTGAAACCAAGGAATCGTTGGCATGACGGAAATTGCATTTTCAGGACAGACTGCATTGGTTACCGGTGCGTCGCGCGGGATCGGTGCGGCGATTGCCTTGGAATTGGCCCGCGAAGGGCTTAAAGTGATTGGAACGGCAACCACGCAGGCCGGCGCCCAGGTAATCGCAGAAGCTCTGGGTGCGTACGATGGATGTGCCGGGCGTGTACTGGATGTGACCGATGGTGTGGCGACAGAGGCGCTTGTGGACGGGATAGTCAAGGAATTTGGAGGGCTGCAGGTGCTGGTTAACAACGCGGGCATTACCCGTGACAACCTGGCTATGCGGATGAAAGACGATGAATGGGACGCCGTTATTGACGCCAACCTCAAAGGCGTATTCCGCATGAGCCGGGCGGTGATGCGCACCATGATGAAGCAGCGGTATGGGCGAATTGTCAACATCACGTCAGTGGTGGGCGCTTGGGGTAACCCAGGCCAGGCGAATTACGCTGCTGCCAAGGCCGGAGTGGCCGGCATGACGCGGGCTTTAGCCCGAGAGTTGGGTTCGCGTAACATCACCGTCAACTGTATTGCACCTGGGTTCATAGAAACGGATATGACCGCAGGCCTAAGCCCTGAACAACAGAAATCGCTGCAAAGCCAGATTCCCTTGGGGCATTTAGGTAAACCCAGTGACATCGCTCATGCAGTGGCCTACCTAGCCTCGCCCCGAGCTGCCTATGTTACCGGGCAAGAACTGCATGTGAATGGTGGGATGTACATGTAAAGTAGGCTGGATTTTTTGGTCGATGTGTCCGTGCGGCGGCCCGTGCAAAGAAGCTTTCTTTACACTGGTAAAATTACGGACTGTTTCACAACCCTCAGAGGGAATCCATGAGCGATATCGAAGTACGTGTCAAAAAAATCATTGCCGAGCAACTTGGCGTGGAAGAGTCTCAAGTAACCAACGAAAAATCATTCGTTGCGGACCTGGGTGCTGATTCCCTGGACACCGTTGAATTGGTCATGGCGCTGGAAGACGAATTTGGTATTGAAATTCCGGACGAAGACGCCGAGAAAATCACCACGGTTCAAAATGCCGTGGATTACGCTACCGCACACAAAAAAGCCTAAATGGCCGTGCACTGCGAACGCAGTGCCCGAAGGAGCGTGGTGCTGGGCTCAGAGGCTTTTGGTCCATGGCCGTAATTGCCACGTACTAATGGGGTGCAGCTGAGTGGCAGGACTGCGCTTTTGTATTGACGAAACGTTCTTCACAGGTTTTTATGTCCCGTCGTCGAGTGGTAGTTACAGGTTTAGGCTGCGTTAGTCCCGTTGGAAATACCGTGGATCAAGCATGGGCAAATTTGATTGCCGGTCGGTCCGGTATTGGCCTGATTTCCAAGTTTGATACGGCCGCATTTGCCTGCAAAATTGCTGGTGAAGTGCGCGATCTCGACTTGGATAACTACATAAATCCCAAAGAGGCGCGTGCAATGGATAGTTTTATCCATTACGGCATCGCCGCTGCAGTACAAGCGGTCCAAGATTCCGGGCTCAAGACAGGTGAGGCGCTGGGAGAAGAAGAGTCTACACGTATCGGATGCGTGATTGGTTCGGGCATAGGCGGCTTGCCCTTGATTGAAAACACCAATTTGGAGTACACCGCCCGCGGTCCACGCCGTATTTCGCCCTTTTTCGTGCCGGCCTCCATCATAAATATGACCGCTGGCCATGTCTCCATGCGCTTTGGCTTCAAAGGTCCCAATATCGCTATTGCCACAGCCTGCACTACGGGCTTGCATTGCATTGGCGAGGCGGGTCGCATGATCGAGTATGGCGATGCGGATGTCATGGTTGCAGGCGGTTCAGAAGCCACGGTGTCCCCATTGGGCGTGGGTGGGTTTGCCGCGATGCGCGCACTAAGCACCCGAAATGACGATCCCGCCACCGCATCACGGCCATGGGATCGGGACCGCGACGGCTTTGTTTTGGGCGAAGGTGGCGGCGTTATGGTGCTCGAAGAGTACGAACACGCCAAAGCACGGGGTGCGAAGATATATGCTGAACTCGCGGGCTTTGGTATGAGCGCCGACGCCGGTCACATGACAGCGCCCAATCTGGATGGCCCGCGCCGGGCCATGGTCAATGCCATGCGCAATGCCGGCGTCAACGCGGATCAAATTGATTATTTGAATGCGCACGGTACATCGACCCCCCTGGGCGACATCAACGAGAGCAATGCCATCAAGGCTGCGCTGGGTGCGCACGCGGGGCGCGTGGTAGTGAATTCAACCAAGTCCATGACAGGGCATCTATTGGGTGGTGCCGGTGGAATTGAGTCTGTGTTTACCGTTTTGGCCCTGCACCACCAAAAAAGTCCGCCGACCATTAATATTTTTAACCAAGACCCCGAGTGCGACTTGGACTACTGTGCCAATGTGGCGCGCGACATGCGCATTGACGTGGCCTTGAAGAATAATTTTGGTTTTGGTGGAACCAACGGCGCCTTGGTGTTCAAGCGCATTTAGACCCGGCGACCCCATCTGCGCACCGGCCCCCGCAGGTCGTTCTGTACTTTCTGTCCCTCCCATGTATTTCGCGCCCGCCGCAGCCTATCCGGTGGGTCGTAGCCCGCACCATGCATACGCCATCGGTATCTTGGCTTTTTTGGACTTCGCCACTATCTCGTGGGTTGATCAAAACGGATACTCGATCGCAGGGGTGCTTGTGACCCTGCTTGCCGCCGCAGCGGTGATTTTTGCCGGTTATTCATGGTGGCACTCAGTTTGCGGGACATTGCGGTGGTCAGGGCAGCGTTGGCTATGGTCCGGTTGGCCGGGCGCTGGGTCCTTGCAGGTTTTGTGTGTGCTGGACTTGCAAGATTATTGCCTGCTGAGGCTGACCGACAATGGCTACGGAAGTTTATGGATTCCTTTGTACGCCAGATCAGGGGACAGGGCGCCCTGGCAGGCTATGCGTCGGGCATTGATGGCCAGCGCCGGTGGAGGGAACTTGCTAGAAAATGGCGTCCAATAAGGCCTTTTCCGCCGAAGCGAGAATTGTTTTGCCTGGGGTGTTTAATCTTAGCTTTGCGCCCTTATTTGATTGGAGTTGCTTTTCGCGTTAGACCGATGGTGCGATCCATCGGTCATGCAAGAGACAATGTCGCGGATTGGTTCAAAGGAGAAATGATGCGGGTATTTGCTGGTTTCCGTCCGATGGGCGCTCTGTGCGCGCACTTGGGGCTGCTTGTTTTTTCGCTGACACTGCTGCTATCTCCTTGGCAAGTGGCGTCGGCTCAGGCCAGAGCCCTTCCAGACTTTACCGATTTAGTGGACCAGGTTGGCCCCTCAGTGGTCAACATCCGAACCCTTGAAAAGGTGGCTCCGCGCAGCCAGCAGGGAGGGCCTGGAGAAGAGGAAATGCGCGAGTTTTTCAAGCGATTTGGCTTGCCCATGCCCAATATGCCGCGCCAGGGCCCACCCTCGAACCGTCCCGCGCCTGATGAAGAGCAGCCTAAAGGGGTGGGTTCCGGGTTTATTTTCTCGTCCGATGGCTTGATCATGACCAACGCCCATGTGGTCGAAGGGGCCGATGAGGTGTTGGTAACGCTCACGGACAAACGGGAATTCAAAGCCAGAATCATCGGCGCGGACAAGCGCAGCGATGTGGCCTTGGTCAAAATTGAGGCCGTCGGACTGCCTGCGGTCAAAGTAGGTGACGTGAATCGCTTGCGGGTGGGTGAGTGGGTGATGGCGATTGGGTCACCATTCGGACTTGAAAACACGGTAACCGCGGGCATTGTGAGCGCCAAGCAACGTGACACCGGTGACTTTTTGCCCTTTATCCAAACCGACGTCGCCATTAACCCTGGCAATTCGGGTGGCCCCTTGATCAATATGCGCGGTGAAGTCGTGGGCATCAATAGCCAGATTTACTCGCGTTCGGGCGGCTTCATGGGGATTTCATTTGCCATTCCCATGGACGAAGCTGTGCGGGTGGTCGACCAACTGCGCACTCAGGGGCGTGTGACCCGGGGCCGCATTGGCGTACAGATTGGGCCGGTAAGCAAAGAGGTGGCCGAATCCTTGGGACTGCCTAAAGCCCAAGGTGCTTTGGTTACCGGGGTGGAGGCGGGGGCTCCGGCTGACAAGGCAGGCATTGAGGCGGGTGACATTATTTTGCGGTTTGACGGCAAGCCCATCGACAAGTCCGGTGATTTGCCGCGTATCGTAGGCGCCATCAAACCTGGAACCAAGAGCACCGTTACCGTATTGCGGCGCGGAATAAATAAAGATATCAGCGTAACGGTTGCCGAAATCGAGGCCGATAAACCCGCAGGTAAGGCTGCAGCCCCTGAGCCAAAGCCCAAGGGTGTGGCCATCCAGTCTCTGGGACTGGTGGTGGGTGAGCTCAGCGACGCGCAAAGAAAAGAGCTCAAACTCAAGTTCGGCGTGCGCATTGAGGTAGCTAGCGAAGCCGCTGCCCGAGCAGGTCTGCGTGAGGGAGACATCATTTTGGCCGTCAACAATACGGAAGTCGCCTCAGGCAAAGACCTGGAATCTGTGTTGGCCAAACATGACAAGAGCCGACCTCTTAATGTGTTGTATCGCCGTGGAGAGTGGACGCAATTCGCCGTTATCAGGCCGAGCAATTGACGTGTGGCACCGCGCGCGGCCAAAACGCTGGGAAAAGGTGTGCATTTATGAGGCAAGCCTCCCGCGCGGTGCATCTGTCGGTTGCGTCACCCATCTAACTTTTCGTTAGAATCTGAGGCTTTTCTTGATAGATATTGCAATAAAGCCGCATCCATAATTCACAGCGTGGGATTTTTGAAAGTAGCCCACATATTATCAACAACGCCAGGGGCTTTTTAAGCTATTTATGTTTATAAGCTGTTGATAAGTGCTTCCTCTAGACCTATTTGATCGCTTTTTTTGGATTGTTGACCTGTGCTGCACGCACTTTTTGCCTACAATGAAGTCCCAGCTTTCGCAGTTGCCAAAGAATGTTGGTTGAGGGCGCGTCGTTTATCCGATGCGCCCTTTTTTCTTGTTTCTCTGTTTAATTCTCCGATTCGAATTGTTGCTTGATGAACCACATCAGAAATTTCTCCATCATTGCCCACATTGACCACGGCAAATCGACGCTGGCAGACCGGCTTATCCAGCGCTGCGGCGGATTGGAGGAGCGGGACATGCAAGCCCAGGTGCTTGATTCGATGGATATCGAAAAAGAGCGCGGTATCACCATAAAGGCACAGACCGCAGCCCTGCAGTACAAGGCCTTGGACGGTCAGGTTTACAACCTCAACCTGATCGACACCCCGGGGCATGTGGATTTTTCATATGAAGTGAGCCGCTCCTTGTCGGCCTGTGAGGGAGCGCTTTTGGTGGTCGACGCCAGCCAGGGGGTGGAGGCGCAAACCGTAGCCAATTGCTACACGGCGCTAGAACTCGGCGTGGAAGTGGTGCCGGTACTTAACAAGATCGACCTGCCCAATGCGGACCTGGACAACGCACGCAGCGAGATTGAGGACGTGATCGGCATTGACGCCACCGACGCGATTGCCTGCTCGGCTAAAACGGGGGTGGGCATTGACGAAATCTTAGAGGCCATTGTTGCGAAAATTCCGCCGCCCAAGGGTAATCCCGAAGGCCCCTTGCGCGCCATGATCATTGACAGCTGGTTTGACGCCTATGTGGGCGTGGTGATGTTGGTGCGTGTGGTGGACGGTCGTTTGTTGAAGGGCGAGCGCATCAAGATGATGGCCTCAGGCGCCATGTACAACGCCGATAGCCTGGGCGTATTTACCCCAGCCAACCAGCCGCGCCAGTCGCTGCAGGCCGGCGAGGTGGGCTACATCATCGCCGGCATCAAGGAATTGCAGGCCGCCAAGGTGGGTGACACCGTCACCCTTATCAAACCCGGAACCGGCGGCGCCGCAGCCACCGCCACCGAAGCGCTGCCCGGATTTAAGGAAATTCAACCGCAGGTGTTTGCCGGTCTGTACCCCACCGAGGCCAGCGAATACGACTCCTTGCGCGACGCGCTGGAAAAACTCAAGCTCAACGACGCGTCGCTGCACTACGAGCCCGAGGTTTCGCAGGCCCTGGGCTTTGGCTTTAGATGCGGCTTTTTGGGGCTTCTGCACATGGAAATCGTGCAAGAACGCCTCGAGCGCGAGTTTGACCAAGACCTGATTACCACCGCGCCCAGCGTGGTCTACGAGGTCATGAAAAACGACGGTGAAGTTCTGATGGTCGAGAACCCGTCCAAGATGCCCGACATCGGCAAGACCGCCGAGATTCGGGAGCCCATCGTGACGGTTCACCTTTACATGCCCCAGGAGTACGTGGGTGTGGTGATGACGCTGGCCAACCAAAAGCGCGGCATACAGATGAACATGGCGTACAAGGGGCGCCAGGTGGTGCTGACCTACGAGATGCCATTGGCCGAAATTGTGCTGGACTTCTTTGACAAGCTCAAAAGTGTGAGCCGAGGGTACGCGTCGATGGACTATGAGTTCAAGGAATACCGGGCGGCCGACGTGGTCAAGGTCGATATCCTGCTCAACTCAGAAAAGGTGGACGCCTTGTCCATCATGTTGCACCGCTCGCAATCCCAGTACCGCGGGCGCGCGGTGGTAGCCAAGATGCGCGAAATCATCTCGCGCCAGATGTACGACGTGGCGATCCAAGCGGCCATCGGCTCCAACGTGATTGCGCGTGAGACAATCAAAGCCCTTCGCAAGAACGTGTTGGCCAAGTGCTACGGCGGCGATATTTCGCGCAAGAAAAAACTCCTCGAGAAACAAAAAGCAGGTAAAAAACGCATGAAACAAATTGGTTCTGTTGAGGTGCCGCAAGAGGCATTTCTGGCGATTTTGCAGGTGGAAGATTGATGCAGGCGCTTACCTCTTTGGTCTTGGGCGCCTTTGTTGCCTACGCCGGCTCCTGGTATCTGGGTTGGGTCGATGGGAATTTCGCTTTGCTGCTTTTCATGGCTAGCGTGGTAACCGGTCTGTATTGGCTGGCTGAGCGGTATTACTTTCTGCCCGGGCGCGTGGCAGCCGCCGACCGATTGCAGAGCGCAGATGCCCAGCGCCGCGCGGATTTGGCCAAGCAAGGAATCAACCAAGTCGACAGCAGTGTGGCCGAGGCCCGGGCGCGCATCATGGCCCAGCCCTGGTGGCTGGACTGGACCGCCGGCTTGTTTCCGGTGATTATTTCGGTTTTTTTCTTGCGCTCTTTCATCGTTGAGCCCTTCAAAATCCCCTCGGGCTCGATGATTCCCACGTTGCTGGTTGGCGACTTGATTTTGGTCAACAAGTTCCATTACGGTCTGCGCTTGCCGGTGCTCAACGCCAAGATCACCGAGGGCGCCAAGCCACAGCGCGGTGATGTGATGGTGTTTCGCTACCCACCCAAGCCCAGCCTGGACTACATCAAGCGCGTGGTCGGCCTGCCCGGCGACACCGTGGCCTATATCAACAAGCGCCTGACCATTAACGGCCAAGTCATTGAGACACAGTCGGTGCCTGAGTTTTTTGACGAAGACGCGATGCGCTACTTCAAACAGTTTGAGGAAAAATTGGGCGCTCAGCCGCACCGCTTGCTCAATGACGAGGATCGACCCGCGTTCGTACCCGGCAACGACCGTTTCGCAGGGGCGGAGGTTTGCAATTACACCGTCGAAGGCGTGACCTGCAAGGTGCCAGAAGGCAGTTATTTCATGATGGGCGATAACCGCGACAACTCGCTGGACTCGCGCTACTGGGGCTTTGTGCCAGACAAAAATATCGTTGGCAAGGCGTTTTTTGTCTGGATGAACTTTGGCAGCCTCAAACGCATCGGGTCGTTCCACTAAGCCGATTTGACCCCCGACATGCACCAGTTGCAGCAGCGCCTGCAACACGAATTCAAAGACCCCACCCTGCTGGCGCGGGCGCTGACGCACCGCAGCTTTTCCATTGACCATTACGAGCGCCTGGAGTTTCTGGGCGATTCGGTGCTCAACCTGGCGGTGTCCGACCTGCTGTATTCGCGTTTGAGCGCCTTACCCGAGGGTGATCTCTCACGAATTCGTGCCAACCTTGTGCGCCAGGACACGCTGCACAAGCTCGCGGTGGAATTGGGCCTGACCAAGGTGCTGAAGCTGGGGGAGGGCGAAATGCGCTCGGGCGGCCCCAAACGGCCCTCGATTTTGGCCGATGCGCTCGAAGCCATCATCGGTGCCGTTTATTTGGACGCGGGCTACGCCGTAGCGCAGGCGCTGGTACAGCGGCTATTTCAGGCAGTGGACGTCAACCCGCAAATGGATGCCATCGGCAAAGATCCGAAAACCCAGTTGCAAGAGTGGTTGCAAGGGCGCAAACTCAAACTGCCCGAGTACCGCGTGGTCGCGGTGATGGGCGCGGCGCACCAGCAAAGCTTTGACGTGGCATGTGAGATTGCCGAGCTGCGCCTCTCCGAACGTGGCATCGGTGGCTCGCGCCGAGCGGCCGAGCAGGCGGCCGCTGCCGCCATGCTGCAAACCCTACACACCAAGGCTGACCATGACAACTAAAAAAACAATGCCTAAGACCCCTGCCCCCCCCGCCCCAGCCACCTCAGTCGTTCCCCGCATCGACGATGGCGCCGATTTGGAGAGCATGCTCGAAGGTCTGCTCAAGACCACGCCACGCGTGGCGCCCGGTGCCGCTGTCGCCCAGGAGGGTGAGCGCTGCGGGCTGGTGGCCATTGTGGGCAAGCCCAATGTGGGCAAGTCCACCCTGATGAACGCCTTGGTGGGGCAAAAAATCAGCATTACCTCGCGCAAGGCGCAAACCACGCGTCACCGCATCACCGGCATCCATACCCGCGGTACCACCCAATTTGTGTTTGTCGACACGCCGGGCTTTCAGACCCGGCACAACAACGCGCTCAACCGCTCGCTGAACAAAACCGTGCTGGGTGCCGTAGGTGATGTGGACCTGATTTTGTTTGTGGTCGAAGCTGGCATGTTTAACCAGGCCGATGCCAAAGTGCTGGCGCTCTTGAGCAAAAACGTACCCACGCTCTTGGTGGCCAACAAGCTCGACCAGGTCAATCGCCGCGCTGACATTGCGCCTTGGCTGCAAGACATGCAGCAACGCCACGCTTTTGCCGAGTTTGTGCCCATGTCGGCCAAAAACGCCAAGGACATTGAGCGCATGCTGGGCATTTGCGAAAAATACCTGCCCGAGCAAGCCTGGTGGTACGCCGCTGACGAGTTAACCGATCGCAGCGAGAAATTCCTGGCCAGCGAAACCGTGCGCGAAAAGCTGTTTCGCCTGACGGGCGATGAGCTGCCTTACACCTCCACCGTGGTGATCGACAAGTTTGAAGAAGAGCCGGGCCGGGGCAAGCAAAAACGCCTCTTACGCATTGCCGCCACCATCGTGGTGGAACGCAATGGCCACAAGGCCATGGTGATTGGCGACAAAGGCGAGCGCATCAAGCGCATCGGCATGGAAACCCGGGTCGAGCTGGAAAAGCTGCTCGACTGCAAGGTCTTCATCGAAATGTGGGTCAAGGTGCGCTCCGGTTGGGCTGACGACGAAGCGCGCGTGCGCTCGTTTGGTTACGAGTAAATGGCCACCCGGCGCATTGCCGACGAGCCCGCGTATGTGCTGCACCGCTACGACTGGAGCGAGTCCAGCCTGATCGTGGAGGTGTTTACCCGCCACCACGGGCGCATTGCCCTGGTGGCCAAGGGCGCCAAGCGGCCGAGCTCCAGTTTTCGGCCGATTCTGCTGCCCATGCAGCCTTTGCACCTGGCGTTTGGTGGCGACGCCGAGATTCGCACCCTCAAAAGTGCCGAATGGCAGGGCGGCCACGTCATGCCCACGGGAGATGCGCTGCTTTCTGGTTACTACCTCAATGAGTTGCTGCTCACTTTGCTGGCGCGTGACGACCCGCACCCGACGCTGTTTGACGTGTATGCCCGCGTGGTGGAGGTGATCGCCAGCCAGCATGGCGAGGTACTGCAGGCCGCGTTGCGCACCTATGAGCTGCTGCTGCTGCGCGAAGTGGGACTGTTGCCCCAGCTTGACGTGCAAACGATGACCTTGGGCGCACTGCAGGCCGATGGGCGCTATTGCCTGGTGCCCGAAGGCGGCCTGCGCCTGGCCCACGCGGACGACCGGGCCAGTTTGACGGGCGCGCAGTGGACGGATCTGCAGGCAGTACTGGCCGATAAAGCGCCGTTTACCAGCACGCTGCGCGCCTGCGCCCAGATGAGCGCCGAGCTCAAGCCCCAGCTGCGTGCGCTGCTGCACTACCATTGCGGCACCAAGACGCTGCGCACCCGGCAGATGATGATTGATATTCAGTCCCTTTAACACCCCAGATCACAGTCCTGTATACAGGCCCGACTTGTCGCCATGAATACCCACGCAACCGCACTGTCCGTCAATCTGAATAAAGTAGCGTTGGTGCGCAACACCCGCCTCCTTGGCATTCCCAGCGTCACCCGAGCGGCGACCTTGTGTTTGCAGGCGGGGGCCTCGGGCATCACCGTGCATCCCCGGCCCGACGCGCGCCATATCCGCGCGGGGGACGTGAGTGATCTGGCGCAACTCATGCAGGCCTGGCCAGACCGGGAGTTCAATATCGAAGGCAACCCGTTTCACAATCTGATGGACGTAGTGGGTGGGTTGGTCGCGCGCAAGCTGCCCGTGCACCAGGTGACTTTCGTACCCGATGGCGAAGGCCAGTTCACCAGCGACCACGGCTGGAATTTCCCCCAAGACGCCCAGCGCCTGCGCCCCTTGATCGCCCAGGCGCGTGCCTGGGGTCTGCGGGTGAGCCTGTTCATGGATGCCGAACCTGCTTCCATGGCCGGTGCCCGTGAGGTGGGTGCGCAACGGGTAGAGCTCTATACCGAGCCATTTGCTGCCGCCTGGGGTGGCCCTAAGCAGGCGGCTCAACTGGATCGCTTTGCCCAATCTGCGCGCGCCGCCCTGAACCTGGGCTTAGGCGTCAACGCCGGCCACGACCTCAACCTCGACAACCTTGCCGCATTTGCACGCCAGGTGCCGGGTTTGAGTGAGGTCTCGATTGGCCACGCGCTGATTGCCGACGCGCTGGAGCTAGGGTACGCAGCTGCCGTAGCCGCCTATATTCGATGTTTGCGGCCATGATGTACGGCATTGGCACGGATATTTGCGACATCCGGCGCATTCGCGCCAGCCTGGAGCGCCACGGTGATCGCTTTGCTGCCCGCGTCTTATCAGAACGTGAATTGGCCACCTGGCGCACACGCAGCGCGCGCTGGCCCGAGCGCGGTGTGCGCTACCTGGCCACGCGCTTTAGTGCCAAAGAGGCGTTTAGCAAAGCCATTGGCTTAGGAATGCGCATGCCCATGAGCTGGCGGTTGTGCGAGATCGCCAATCTGTCCAGCGGCGCCCCGGTGGTCGTGCTCCATGGCGGCTTGAAATCATGGTTTGAGGCCAAAGGCCTACAAGCCCAAATCACACTGAGCGACGAGACCGATTACGCGGTCAGCTTTTGCGTGGTCGAAGTTCGCTCGCCCGCGTGAAACCCGCCTAGCTCCGCATTTTTTGAAACCACGAGTACGCCATGGCATTTCACGCGCCCTTGATCATCGACATTGCTGGCACCGCGCTCACTCCCACCGACCGCCAACGCCTGCGCCATCCGCTGGTGGGTGGCCTGATTCTTTTTTCGCGCAACTGGGAAAGTCGCCTCCAGCTCACCGCGCTGTGCAAAAGCATCAAACGCGTCCGGGCTGACCTGCTGATTTGCGTAGACCACGAGGGCGGACGGGTGCAACGGTTCAAGAGTGACGGGTTTACCCATCTGCCACCCATGCGCGCATTGGGGGAAAGGTGGCTTGCCCCAACGAAGGCTGGGCGCCCCGGTGGGCCGCTGGACGCTATTCGCGCTGCCAGCGACTGTGGTTTTGTTTTGGGCTCCGAGTTGCGCGCCTGTGGCGTAGACTTGAGTTTTACGCCGGTGCTTGATCTGGACTATGGCCAGAGCAGCGTCATCGGAGACCGGGCCTTTGCGCGTGACCCGCGGGTGGTCAGTTTGCTGGCCAAAAGCCTGATGCACGGATTGCTGCAAAGTGGGTTGGGCAACTGCGGCAAGCATTTCCCCGGCCATGGATTTGTCAAAGCCGACTCGCATGCGGCGGTGCCGTTGGACCGGCGCAGCCTCAAAGCCCTATTGGCGGACGACGCGGCCCCCTACGGTTGGCTGGGTAACGTGCTGCAAAGCGTGATGCCCGCGCACGTGATTTATCCCAAAGTGGACAGCCGACCGGCCGGGTTTTCTTCGATGTGGTTACAAGACGTCTTGCGCACGCGATTGGGATTTGAGGGCGCGGTGTTTAGCGACGACCTTTCCATGGCCGGTGCACGGGTCATCGAGGGGCAAGCGGTCAGTTACACCCAAGCCGCCATCGCCGCGCTGCAGGCCGGCTGTGACTTGGTGCTGCTGTGCAACCAGTCCCTGCCACAAAGCGATGCCCGCGCTCCCTTGGACGAATTGATCGACGGCTTGTCAGAGGCCCACTTCCGAGGGCAGTGGCACGACAGTGAGCGCAGCGAAGAGCGTCGGCGAGCGTTGCTGCCCAGCGGCCCGGTGCTTGAGTGGGACGCGCTGATGGTGTTACCGGCGTATATGAAGGCTTTGGATGGTTTAATTTGAGCCTTCCCCGGTGGCACATACGCCACGCCAAACCGCGTCGGATTCCCGTGCTACGATTAACGCCTGACGCCGAAAATCTCAGCCCCAGTTCACTTTAGGAACAGAAAAATGAAAATGAAATCGTTGATCGCAGCTATCGTATTGGCTGGCGTTGGTGCCCTGTCTTTTGCCCAAAATGATCCTGCACCAGCGGCTCCGCTCAAAGTGGAGAAAGTCAACAAGAAAAATGCAAAAAAACACGCCCACAAGGTGTCTGTTAAAAAACACAAAGCGGCAAAGCATAAAAAGCAAGCTGCCATGTAAAGCGTTGGCACCAACCACAAAGGCCTTTTTCCAAGGGCCTTTTTTTATGGGCCTGCGCAGATCAGGGTGAGCGGTGCAAACGCGGCGCGGACAGGGCTACGATCTGGTCTGCCGTGGCCTGGTCAATGTCGCGGTAGGCCGCCATTTGCTTGTTTTTTACCAGCAGGTCGCGCAACTGTTGCACATCCCGCACGCTGGGGGCCACCTTGATTTGTGCAAGCGCGGCAGACCGGTTGCCCGATTGCACCAGGGCCGCAACTTTTGGGGCCCATGTACTGGGACGCGACATGGAATCTTTCGTTTAACGATAAAAGAACGCTATCAATTCTGACACACCGCTCTGGAGGGAGCATCATGCACAACAAACCACTGACCTACGCATGGATAGGGGTCGCCATAGCACTGTCGGGCTGCGCCAGCGCGCCTGCGCCGCCGCCGGTCGCCGAACTGCCGCTGCCCGTTCCCATCGTCGCGGCCAAGGTGCCGCCGCGTATCGGGCTGGCCCTGGGTGGCGGGGCAGCCCGCGGATTTGCCCACGTGGGTGTCATTCAGGTGCTCGAAGAAGCGGGTATTCGCCCGACCTTGGTTACAGGCACCTCGGCCGGTAGCTTGGTTGCTGCCTTGTACGCCAGCGGCAAGACGGGCGCGCAGCTGCAACAGATTGCTGAAACCATGGAAGAGGCCACGATCGCCGACTGGACATTGCAAATCTTTACCCGTGGCGTCTTGCGTGGCGAGGCATTGGCCAAGTACGTGAACACCCAAGTCGGGCAAAAACCCATCGAAGCCATGGGTTTGCCGCTGGGTATCGTGGCAACCGATCTCAACAGTGGCAACGATGTGTTGTTTCAGCGCGGAGACACGGGCACGGCGGTGCGGGCTTCGAGCGCGGTGCCCGCGATTTTTCAGCCTGTGAAAATTGGCGGGCGGGAATACGTGGACGGCGGCTTGGTGGCACCTGTGCCCGTGCGGGCGGCGCGCAAGATGGGTGCGCAATTGGTCGTCGCCGTGGACATTTCATCGCCGCCCGAAGCCAGCGCGGCCAACGGGACGCTGGAAATTTTGTTGCAAACCTTCACCATCATGGGAAAAAGCATCAGCACCATTGAGCTCAAAGATGCCGATGTGCTGGTACGCCCCGCCTTACAAGGGGTCTCGAGCGCCGATTTTGGCGCCCGCAAGCGTTCGATCGAAGCCGGTCGCCAGGCCATGCTGGCGGCATTGCCTCAGTTGCGTGCTGCGATAGAGGCAAAAACGCACTGAGTCGGGGCAAAAAAAAGGCCCCGTTTTGCAACGAGGCCTTGAAGGGATCCCTGAACCCAGAGGTTACGAAAGGACCCGAGGAGACAACGGTTACGAAGCTTTCTCAAACTTCGGAGACTCAACTGTATCAGGGTTTTCCCTTGGAAATGCCGGTCAATCGAAAAATTGGCCTGACACCCTCTGCGGAAATTAACGCTTCTTGCCGGTAGCTTGTTTCGTAGCGTTGGTTGCAGTAGCGGCAACAGCTTGGAAATTGGCTTCAGCAACGTCGGTAGCTTGTTTGACAGCTTTTTGGACGGATTCCAAAGCGGTGTTGGCAGCGGAGACTGCGCTCTTCATCACGGCAACAGCAGACTCCGAACCGGCAGGTGCGTTCTTGGCAGCGCTCTCGACCAAGGATGCGAATTTTTGCTGTGCGTCAGCGGCCTGGGCTTCGACCGACTTGGTGAACTCAGCGGTGGCGCCAGTGGCGATGTCGTACAGGTGGCGGCTATAAGCGGCGGTTTTCTCAGCCAAGGGCTGCATCAAACCGGATTGCAGTGCCAGAAGCTCTTGTGCGTCTTTCACGCTGAGCATGGTTTGGGTATGGCTCGATGCCTCAGCCATAGCTGCTTTGGAAGCAGTGAGGTTGAGTTCAACGAGTTTTTCAACGCCTTCGAAAGCCTTGTTGGTCAGGCCAAACAGGGTTTCGATGTTGGATTTGTGGGAAGCGACGACTTGTTCAACGGTAAACATAAGGGACTCCAAAAGTTAAAGTTACAAAAATGAGGGTTCAAACACTATCTGCCCCGGTAACCTGACTCGTGTCAGATATGTTGCAGTGCAGCATGAAATGAATTATAGGGGTGGTTTTGCGTCTTGCAAGTCTTTTTTGTTGCGGTGCAGCAAAAAAGTCACTTTTTTTTAGAAAAGATGTTTTGCAGGGAGGCGCCACAGAGTGGGCAAGCTTTTTTGCCACTTGCGTACCGGTATGCGCCTCAGTGGTGCTGACCTGCGGTCTGGCATTTGCCTCTGGACGCGAACTGGGGCTGCCGGTGGCACAATGGCCGCCGTCTGGTCGGGCCCCTGTGCCTGATGGCCCTGATTTCGCGTCTCGATGAGCTCCAAACCGCATAAACCCCACGCCCACGCCCGCAGCGCCTACCGCGTTTGGCGCAGAATTTCTACGCGCTGGATGGACAACGACGCCTACGGGCACGTGAACAACGTGGTTTATTACAGCTGGTTTGACACTGCGGTGAACGCCTATCTGATAGAGCAGGGCGCCCTGGACGTAGTAAATGGCGCCACCATCGGCCTGGTGGTGGAAACCCATTGCAATTATTTCGCGCCCTTGTCTTTCCCGCAGACGGTGGACGTGGGCCTGCGCGTTGCACACCGGGGCACGTCGAGCGCGCGCTACGAGCTCGGCATTTTTGGCAGCAGCGATACGGCAGCCGCCCAGGGCCACTTTGTTCATGTGTACGTGGATGCGCTCACACGCAAGCCTGCGCCGCTGTCCCCCACCCTTGTTTCTGTATTGGATGCTTTGCTATGAATTCAGCCTTGACCGACGCCCGCGCCGTGGACGCGGCCATCACCTCGCGCATGTCAACGCGTGCTTTTACCAGCCAAGCGGTGGAAAAGCAGCTGCTCACGCACTTGCTGGAGGTGGCCAGTCGCTCGCCATCGGGCACCAACACCCAGCCGTGGAGGGTTTATGTGCTGCAAGGCGCCAGCCGCCAAAGCTTGGTGGAGCAGGTTTGCGCCGCACACGATGCCGTGCGCGCCGACCCGGCGCTGGGGGGCCAGTACGTCGAGGAGTACGACTACTACCCGCAAAAGTGGGTCAGCCCGTATATTGATCGCCGCCGCGAAAACGGCTGGGGCTTGTATGGCCTCTTGGGCATCGGCAAAGGCGACAAAGACCAGATGCACGCCCAACACCAGCGTAATTACCGCTTTTTTGATGCGCCGGTGGGGCTTATGTTTACTGTTGACCGGGTGATGGGCCGTGGATCGTTGGTGGACTACGGAATGTTTTTGCAAAGCATCATGGTGGCGGCGCGCGGTCATGGTTTGTCGACCTGTCCACAAGCGGCCTGGAACGGCTTTGCCAAAATCATCCTGCCCCACATTGGTGCCGGACCCGACGAAATGCTGGTTTGCGGCATGGCCCTGGGCTACGCTGACGAGGCCGCCACGGTTAATCGTTTCCATACCCCGCGCGTGCCGGTATCAGCGTTCACCACCTGGCTGGAATGACGCCAGACCCCTTCCACATTTGCAAGTGCCGCCATGATTTCTAACGCCAACAAGCCCCCCGTCCTAGTCACCCGCGCCATATTTCCTGAGGTGATTGCGCGCCTTGCTGAACATTTCGCGGTCGAGTCCAACCCAGACGACACGCTATGGGACCGTGCTGAGTTGATACGCCGCCTGCAGGGCAAAGTGGGCGTCTTTACTACCGGTGTGGAGCGCATGGACGCCGAACTGCTGGCTCAATGCCACAGCCTGAAGATTTGCGCCAACATGACCGTGGGCTTCAATAACTTTGACCTGGGCGCCATGACCGCTGCGGGCGTTCTGGGCACCAACGCCCCGGACGTGCTGACCGAGACCACTGCCGACTTTGGCTTTGCGCTGCTCATGGCCACGGCGCGGCGGGTGACCGAGAGCGAGCATTTTTTGCGCGCTGGCAACTGGACGCGCTGGAGCTATGACATGTTCTCGGGCGCCGAGGTGCACGCCAGCACCCTGGGTATTTTGGGCATGGGCCGCATTGGGCAGGCCATCGCCCGCCGGGGCGCCCTGGGCTTTGGCATGCAGGTTGTCTATCACAACCGCTCGCCCTTGAGCGCCGCGCTGGAGCAGGAATGCAAGGCGCGCTATGTAAGCAAAAAAGAATTACTCCAAACCGCCGACCACCTTATGTTGGTGGTGCCCTATAGCGCGGCTTCTCACCATGCCATTGGCGCGGCCGAGCTGGCGCTGATGAAACCGACGGCGACGCTCATCAACATCGCGCGCGGTGGCGTGGTGGACGACGCGGCGCTGGCCCAGGCGCTCAAAAACCGGGTGATTGCGGCGGCCGGTTTGGACGTGTTTGAGGGCGAGCCCAGCGTGCACCCGGCCTTATTGCAAGTGCCCAATGTGGTGCTGACCCCCCACATCGCCAGCGCCACCGAAGGCACGCGCCGCGCCATGGCCCAAATGGCGGTCGACAACCTGGTGGGCTATCTGGTGCACGGGCGGGCGGTGACGCCGCTGAACTCCCCGGTCTGATCGCCGACCTCCCGTTGTGTGTGACGGACCGCAATATAGTCTTTGCCTACGAAAGAGGAATGTGATGACAACTTTGAAATCCCTGCTGGCGCTGCCCATGTTGGCCTGCGCTTTTGCCGCGTCAGCCCAGACGGTGACGCTGAAATTGCACCATTTTTTACCCGCCGGGTCGGCCGCGCAAACCATGTTCATCAAGCCCTGGTGCGACCGCATTGCCCAGGAGTCTGGCGACAAGATCAAATGCCAGATTTACCCGTCCATGCAACTTGGCGGCACGCCGCCGCAGTTGTTTGACCAAGTCAAAGACGGCGTGGTGGATGTGACCTGGACGCTGCTGGGTTATTCGGCTGGACGTTTTCCGCTGGTGGAGGTGTTTGAGTTGCCCTTCATGATGCAAAGCCCCGAGGCCACCAGCAAGGCCGTGTGGGACTACGTGCAACTCAATGACCTGGGCGAGTTCAAGGACGTGCATCCCCTGGCCTTCCATGTGCACGGCGACGGCGTGTTCCATATGGTCAACAAACCAATCAAGGTCATGGCCGACCTGAAGGACCAAAAAGTGCGCGCCCCCACGCGCCAGACCAACAAAATGCTCGCGGCCCTGGGCGCCACGCCCGTGGCCATGCCGGTGCCCCAGGTCAGCGAGGCGCTGGCCAAGTCGGTGATTGATGGCGCCTTGGTGCCCTACGAAGTGGTGCCCGCCGTTAAGATTCAGGAACTGGTGAAGTTCCACTCCGAGACCGATCCGGTCGAGCCCGCGATTTACACATCGGTATTCATCCTGGCCATGAACAAGGCCAAGTACGAGGGTCTGCCTGCGGAGCTGAAGAAGGTGATTGATGCCAACAGCGGCAAGGCGCTCTCGGGCATGGCCGGTAAAGCTTTCCTGGCCGCCGACGTAGAAGGCAAAAAGCTCACCACCAAGAACACTACCAACGTCATTCCCAAATCCGAATTAGAGGCTTGGAAAAAAGTCGGCCAAACGGTGACTGACGGTTGGGTGGCCGACGTCACGGCCAAGGGAGCGAACGGCAAGCAGTTGCTGGAAAGCGCCCGTGCGCTGATTGCCAAGAACACCGACAAGTAACGCACGTTGCGGCCGGGGCTGGTGTGCCGCGAAGGGATGTCCATGCAAGAAACCGGTTTTTCAAGCGACTCAAGCTTGTCGCCAGACGCTTTTGGCCCTTATGGACGCAAGCTTTTTTTGGCATGCAGGTGGCTCGCGCTGCTGGGAGGTGCCGTTTTTTTGCTGCTGGTCGCCATGAGCATCGTTAGCATCGTGGGGCGCAAACTTTTTTCCGCACCGGTGCCGGGAGATGTGGAGATTTTGCAAATGGCGGCGGCTTGTGCCTCGGCCAGTTTTTTTGCTTATTGCCACCTCAACGCAGGCGATGTGAAGGTGGACTTTTTCACCGCCCGCGCAAGCAGCAAAAGCGTACACCGCCTGGACGCCTTGGGCTCGGGGCTGGTGGGTCTGTTTGGCAGTGTGGTGACCTGGCGCGCGCTCGAAGGCGCCCTGTCCATCCGCGCAGCCGGTGAAACCAGCATGATTTTGGGCTGGCCCGTGTGGATTGCCCAGATTTTGATGGTGCCAGGTTTTGTGTTGCTGGCGCTGGCAGGGTTCTATATGGTTGCGCTGCATCTGCGTCGCAGCGCCTTACCCGCACCGCGAACGTCAGCATGAGTGGCATTGTCCTGGGCGGCTTCATTTTTACTGGCCTGATGCTGCTTTTGGTGCTGCGCGTGCCCATTGGCATTGCGATGTTTACCGCAGGCGCGGCGGGTTATTTCTATTTGACCGACGGCCAGGCGCTGCCGCTGCTCAATTTTTTGAAAAACCTGGCCTATGCCCGCCTGTCGAACTACGACATCGTTGTCATTCCGTTGTTTTTGCTCATGGGTCAATTTGCCACCCACGGGGGCTTGAGCGCGGCGCTGTTTCGCTTTGTCGAGGCCTTTATGGGCCACTTCAAGGGCGGTATTGCCATGGCGGCCATTGGCGCTTGCGCCGGGTTTGGTGCGATTTGCGGATCGTCCCTGGCCACAGCGGCCACCATGGGGCAGGTGGCTTTGCCCCAGTTGCGCCGCTTTGGTTATTCGGGTGCGCTGTCCACCGGCGCGCTGGCGGCCGGGGGCACGCTGGGGATCATGATTCCGCCCTCGGTGCCGCTGGTGATTTATGCCATCCTGACCCAAGAGTCGATCGGTAAGCTGTTCATGGCGGCCGTGCTGCCAGGGCTGATTGCCACCGCAGGCTACATGCTGGTGGTCAAAATCATGGTCACGCTGCGACCCGCGTCGGGACCTGCTGGCCCCCGCGTACCCTGGAGCGAGCGCCTGAGCGCCACGCTGCACGTCGCGCCCGTGCTGCTGGTATTTTTGGTGGTGATTGTGGGCATTTACGGCGGCTGGGCCAACCCGACCGAGGCGGCGGCTATTGGTGCAGCGGCCTGCGGTGTGCTGGCGGTGGTCAGCGGCGGCATGCGTACGCGGGGCGTGGTGGACAGCATTTTGGGCACCGCACAGGCCACGGCCATGATTTACCTGGTGCTGCTGGGAGCAGACATGCTCAACACCGCGCTGGCACTCTCGCAAATGCCCGTAGAGCTTGCTGCCTGGGTACAGGCCAGCGCCTTGAGCCCCATGGTGGTGATGGTGGCGATTTTGGTGATTTACATCTTTCTGGGCTGTGTTATGGACAGCCTGGCGATGATTTTGCTGACCATTCCGATCTTTTACCCGGTGGTCATGGGCCTGGACTTTTATGGCCTGACCAGCACCGACAAAAGCGTGTGGTTTGGCATTTTGGCGCTGATGGTGGTCGAAATTGGCCTGGTGCACCCACCCGTGGGCATGAACGTGTTCATCATCAATCGCTTGGCCAAAGACGTGCCGTTGGTGGAAACCTTTAAGGGCGTGGTGCCGTTTTTGCTGTCAGACTTTATGCGCATTGCGCTGTTGCTGGCTTTTCCGTCGATATCCTTGGTGCTGGTGCACACCTTTAAGGCCTAAAACCCATGACCCAAACCATTCGCACCCAAGTTGCCATTGTTGGCGCCGGACCAGCCGGTTTGCTGCTGGGCCAGTTGCTGTACAAAGCAGGAATCGACGCCGTGATCGTGGAGCGCCAAAGCCCTGACTACGTGCTGGGCCGCATTCGGGCTGGCGTGTTGGAGCAAGTCACCATGGATTTGCTGGACGAGGCCGGTGTGGGCGCGCGCATGCACCGCGACGGTTTGGTGCACGGCGGTTTTGACCTGCTGTTTGCCGGCCAACGCCACCGGGTGGACCTGGCCGCGCTCACCGGGGGCCAGAACGTGATGGTCTACGGCCAGACCGAAGTCACCCGCGACCTGATGGACGCCCGCGCGCAGGCAGGTCTGCCCACCTATTACGAGGCCCAGGACGTGCAGGTGCTGGACTTTGATACCGAGCACCCGCGCGTCTGGTTCCAAAAAGACGGGCAGTCACATGAAGTTGCCTGCGATTTCATTGCCGGTTGCGACGGCTTTCATGGCGTGTGCCGTGCCAGCGTGCCGCGCCGGGCGATCACCGAGTTCGAGAAGGTCTACCCTTTTGGCTGGCTGGGCCTGCTGTCGGACACGCCACCGGTGCACCACGAGCTGATTTACGTGAGCAGCGAACGCGGCTTTGCCCTGTGTTCACAGCGCAGCGCCACGCGCAGTCGCTATTACCTGCAAGTGCCGCTCAGCGATTCTTTGGACCAGTGGTCGGACGACGCCTTTTGGGCCGAGTTGCGCCTGCGCCTGGACGTACAAGCGCGCGCCGATTTGGTGACGGGTGCATCCATTGAGAAAAGCATTGCCCCGCTGCGCAGCTTTGTGACCGAACCCATGCGCTTTGGCCGCCTGTTTTTGGCCGGGGACGCCGCGCACATCGTGCCGCCCACCGGGGCCAAGGGGCTGAATCTGGCGGCCAGCGACGTGAAGTATTTGTCCCAAGCGCTACAAGACTTTTACCTGGAACACTCCCAGGCTGGGATAGCAGCCTATTCCGACCAGTGCCTGCGCCGTATTTGGAAGGCCGAGCGCTTTTCCTGGTGGTTCACCACGCTGATGCACCAGTTTCCAACGGACACCGCCATCGACGCCCGGCTCAAGCAGGCGGAGTTGGATTACCTCATGCATTCGCAGGCCGGTTTGCGCTCGATTGCCGAGAACTACGTTGGGCTGCCGCTGAACTTTGCCGACCCATCCGCCTGAGCTGCGCCCATTATTCAGAGCGTGGGAGTGTGTGACATAGCGGTCGGCCATGGGGCGTTGAACTCGGCAGTTGGCTCGTCGCCCACGGTTTCTGAACCACAATGCGCTTTTGGAGGGCATGGCTTTGAATGACGCGATGGTTGGAGTGGGCTTGGGTTTGCTGGTGCTCAACACCGTGCTGGCGCTGTGGGCCTTGCTGCGCCGCAGCGATGGCGCTGGCCCAACGGTGGCAGCCCAGGCGCACGCAGAACTATTGCAAATGCTGCAGGCCAGCGCCGAACGCATAGACCGACTCGAGCGCGAACTGCGCCGCGAAGTGACCGAATCTGCGCGTGGTGGTCGCCAGGAGTCCGCCCAAAACCTGGCAACATTTCAGCAAACCCTGACCCAACAAGCCGCTGAGGCCACGCGCACCCAAAACACCCAGATCGACGCCTTTGGTCTGCAACTCGCCGGTTTGCAAAAGTCGCTCTCTGACACGCTGAGCACGCAGCTTTCCGGCTTGAGCGAATCCAACGCCCGGCGCATTGCCGAGCTCAGCGAAACCAGCGCCCGCACACTCGCCGAGGTGCGCCAGACGCTGGAGGCCCAGCTCGCCCAGCTGCAAACCACCAACGCGGCCAAGTTGGATGAGATGCGCGCCACGGTGGACGAAAAGCTGCAAACCACCTTGCAAGCGCGCCTGGGCGCGGGCTTCAAGCAAGTGGCTGACCAGTTGGAACAAGTGCACAAAGGCTTGGGCGAAATGCAAACCCTGGCCCAGGGCGTGGGCGACCTCAAACACTTGCTCACCAACGTCAAGACGCGCGGCATTTTTGGCGAGGCGCAACTGGCATCGCTGTTGGAGCAGGTGTTTGTGAGCGAGCAATATGCCGCCCAGGTAGCCACCCGGCCAGGCAGCAAAAACGTGGTGGACTTTGCCATCAAG
>CANHZG010000003.1 GCA_947464995.1 Comamonadaceae bacterium
AAGCCGATGTAAGTTGCCGGGCAGGAGCGCGGAGTTTTGCCAATCGGGGTTTGGTCCACTTCGAGCACGCGGTCTACGGACTCAAAGCCGCTGACGCTGTTGCAGCCGGTCCAGCGGATTTTTTCGCCAGCGTCCAGCGCGTCGCGTCCGGCTTTGGTACTGCGCTTTTGCACGCCGGTTTGCACATTGGCCAGTAACACGTCACGCGCGAGCGTCGATTTGCCTGAGCCTGAAACGCCGGTAATCGCCACCAAGCGTTGCAGTGGAATATGGGCGGTGACGTCTTGCAGGTTGTGCAGGTTGGCGCCGGTGACGGTGAGCCAGTCGATTTTTTGGGCTGATGCGCTTGCTGGGCTGGCAACGGGCGCCGGCTGCATTTGCTGCACAACTGCCAAATCGGCATCCACCCCGGGGGCGCCCGCTGCTGCGCCAGACATGTGGGCACTGCGGCGCTCTACCAGTGCGGCGTAATCGGCGGCTTCGCGGCTACGAACGGCCAAGTCGGCATTGGCTAGTTCACTGGTCGTTTGTTGCGCGGCGGCCACCGCAGCCTTTGCCGCTTTGGCGCTGAGTTTTTTGCTCGGTTGCGCCGCGTACCCCACGGAGGAGAGCGGCACAGACGTCTCAAATGAAGCCATTGCACGCCGCACACCCAAAGGATGGCGCATGGCATGCAACAAATAGCGCCCGGTTTGCGACTCGGGTGCGGCCTGCACGTCGGCCACCGAGCCTTGCGCCACCAGACGGCCACCGCGTTTGCCAGCGCTGGGGCCAATGTCGATGATGTGGTCGGCAGCGCGTATGGTGTCCTCGTCGTGCTCTACCACCACCAGGGTGTTGCCCTTGTCGCTCAGGGACTGCAGGGCGCCCAATAGAATTTTGTTGTCGCGCGCGTGCAGTCCGATGGTGGGCTCATCAAGCACGTAGCACACGCCTTGCAGGTTGCTGCCCAGTTGCGCGGCCAGGCGGATGCGCTGCGCCTCGCCGCCGCTCAAGGATGGTGCGCCCCGGTCCAGCGTCAGGTAGCCCAAGCCCACTTCTTCCAAAAACTCTAGGCGGCTTTTGATCTCAGGAACCAGGTCGCGCGCAATATCGGCCTCACGCTGGCTCAAGCCCCCGGCCAATTGCAGGCTTTGCACCCAGGCGCGTACGTCGCTCACGCTCAGGGCGGCGATGTCGGCAATGCCCACGCCGCAAAAGCGCACGGCGCGCGCGGTGGGGTTTAGGCGCGTGCCGTGGCATTGCGGGCAGGCGGTGTCGGCCAGGTCTTCGATGTCGGCCTCGGCAAAGGTTTGCTCGCGGCCCTGGTTGTTGTCGTCTTTGACCGAATCGTCAAACACCTTGCGCTGGTCTTTGGAAAGCAGCAGGCCGGTGCCTACACAACCAGGGCACCAGCCGTGTTTGCTGTTGTAGCTAAACAGGCGCGGGTCCAGCTCGGTGTACGACGTGGCGCAGACCGGGCAGGCGCGCTTGGTGGAAAACACCTCGCAGTGGCCTAGGCCCACGGTGCTGGCGCCCTGCTCCATCGCTGCCCGCAATCCATCGAGTTGGCTCATGACATGAACTACGCCCTTGCCGTGGGTGAGTGCCGTGGCCAGGGCCGCGCGCAGCTGCGCTTCTTGCGCCGGGTGCACATCCAGGCTGGCTACCGGCAGCTCAATGTGGTGCTCCTTGAAGCGGTCAATGCGCGGAAACCCGCTGGTCGGCACAAACTGGCCGTCGATGCGCAAATGGGTAAAGCCGCGCGGGCGCGCCCAGTCGGCCAGCTCGGTGTACACGCCTTTGCGCCCCACCACCAGCGGTGCAAGCAGGCCGATGTGCTGGCCCCGGTAGGTTTTGAGCAACTGCGCGGCGATGCTGTCGGCGCTTTGGGGTGCCACGGCGGCGCCGTCGTGGATGCAATGCTGCGTGCCCAGCTTGACGTAGAGCAGGCGCAAAAAGTGCCAGACCTCGGTGGTCGTGCCCACGGTGGACTTGCGCCCGCCCCGGCTCAAGCGCTGCTCAATGGCCACGGTGGGTGGAATGCCGTAGACCGCGTCCACCTCGGGCCGCCCTGCAGGCTGCACGATGGCGCGGGCGTAGGCGTTGAGGCTTTCCAGGTAGCGGCGCTGGCCTTCGTTGAACAGGATGTCAAAGGCGAGCGTTGATTTGCCGGAGCCGCTGACTCCGGTGACTACGCTGAATTTTCCTCTTGGGATGTTTACGCTTAGGGATTTGAGGTTGTGTTCTTTGGCGTTGACGATGCGGATATTGTTTGCGTTCCCCCCCTCACTCCCCCCGCCCTCTCTCGCCCCCGCCGGGGCGAAAGAGGGAGCTATAACAGCCACATTTGATCGCGCGTTTTTAGTCAGGGGACCACTGGCCACTACCAAATACTTTGCCGAGGGCTCGGCCACAACGTGGACCACGCCCATGGCGGCGGCGTAGTCGCGTAGGGCTTTGCCAGTGTGGCTGGTGGGGTGGAGCAGCAGGTCTTCGGGGGTGCCGTAGGCCACTACTTCGCCGCCGGCGTCGCCGCCTTCGGGGCCTAGGTCGATCAACCAGTCGCTGGCACGGATGACGTCCAGGTTGTGCTCGATTACTACTAGCGAGTGGCCTACGTCCAAGAGCTTGCGCAGCGCGCGCATGAGCTTAGCGATGTCGTCAAAGTGCAGACCGGTGGTGGGTTCGTCCAGCATGAACAGCGTGCCCCGGCGCGCCAGCGCCTGGCGGCTGGCGCTGCTGGCTTTGGCGGCTTCGGCCAGAAAACCAGCCAGCTTGAGGCGCTGCGCCTCGCCGCCCGAGAGCGTCGGCACGGGTTGGCCGAGCTTGACGTATTCCAGGCCCACGTCGACGATGGGTTGCAGGGCGCGGATCACATCGCGATCATGGGCAAAAATTTGCGCTGCTTCGCTCACGGTCAGGTTGAGCACATCGGCCACGTTCAGCAGCACGCTGGGCTGGGGGCCGGGCGTTTGGCGCTCAATCACCACCTCCAAAATCTCGGGGCGGTAGCGCTTGCCGTCGCAGTCGGGGCAGCGCAGGTAGACGTCGCTCAAGAACTGCATCTCGATGTGCTCAAAACCCGAGCCTGTGCAGGTGGGGCAGCGGCCATCACCACTGTTGAAGCTGAATTTGCTGGCGGTATAGCTGCGCTCACGCGCCAGCGGCGCCTGGGCGAACAGCTCGCGGATCGAGTCCCAGGCGCCCACAAAACTGGCCGGGTTGGAGCGCGCGGTTTTGCCAATGGGCGACTGGTCGACAAACACCACTTCGCTGAGCTGCTCGGCGCCCAGCAGGCGGCTGTGGGCGCCGGGGGTCTCAGTAGCTTTGCCGAAGTGGCGCAGCAGCGCCGGGGCCAGCACGTCTTGCACCAGCGTCGATTTGCCCGACCCGCTGACGCCGGTAATGCACACCAGGCGCTGCAGCGGTATCTCGACAGACACGTCTTTGAGGTTGTGTTCCGTGGCGCCTTCCAATACCAGGCGCGGCGTGTTGATGCCGACCATGCGCTTGAAGCCCATGCCCACTTGTTTGCGTCCGCCAAGGTAAGCGCCGGTCAGGGTGTCAGCGCCTTTGAGGTCTTCGGTGCTGCCGTCAAACACGATCTGGCCGCCCTTTTCGCCGGGGCCGGGGCCCATGTCGATCATGCGGTCAGCTGCCAGCATCACAGCCGGGTCGTGCTCCACCACCACTAAGGTGTTGCCGGCATCACGCAGGCGTTGCATGGCCACAATGATGCGGTGCATGTCACGCGGGTGCAGGCCGATGCTGGGTTCGTCCAGCACAAACAAGGTGTTGACCAGCGAGGTGCCCAAAGCAGTGGTCAGGTTGATGCGCTGCACCTCGCCACCGCTGAGCGTGCGGCTTTGGCGGTCCAGCGTGAGGTAGCCAATACCGACTTCGCACAGGTATTTCAGGCGGGTGGTGATTTCTTCGAGCAGCAGTTTGAGGGTTTTGGTTTCTGCTTCGGAGGCAGCTGGAAGCGCGGACTGGGCCTGCAACAAGTCAAAAAACCGGCGCAGACGGTCCAGCGGCATGAGCATCATGTCGTGCAGGCACAGGCCGGGCAGACTTTCTAGCTGCGTGCGGTTCCACTTCACGCCTTGCGGCAAAAAGCGTTTGGCCGGGGGCAGCACCGTATCGGCCTGGGCTTGGTTGCCGATGCGCCACAGCAGGCTCTCGGTTTTCAGGCGTGCGCCGCCACAGGTGCCGCAGGGGGTGTAACTGCGGTACTTGGACAGCAGCACCCGGATGTGCATTTTGTAGGCCTTGGTTTCCAGGTACTCAAAAAACCGGCCCACACCAAACCAGTGTTGGTTCCACTTGCCGTTCCAATTCGGCGAGCCGGTGAGCACCCAGTGCTGCTGCTCGGGCGTGAGCTTGTACCAGGGCGTGTCGCGCGGAATGCCTGCGGCCTCGGCATGGCGCATCAGGTCATCCTGGCACTCTTTCCAGGCCGGGGTCTGCATGGGCTTGATGGCGCCCGCGCGCAGCGTGAGCTTGTCATTGGGAATCACCAGACCGTAGTCCACCCCCACCACGCGCCCAAAACCCCGGCAGGCCTCGCAGGCGCCCACCGCCGAGTTGAAGGAAAACATGGACGCAATCGGGTCGGTGTAACGACGGTCGCTGCTGGGGCAATGCAAGCCGGTGGAAAGGCGCCAATCGGGCGCAGGCGCAGCGGTGGCGTCACTTGCTGCATCCTCGTCCGGCACCACGTACACATTGAGCCGCCCACTGCCACGCTTGAGCGCCAGCTCAATCGCCTCCAGCACCCGCGCCTTATCGGCACCTGCGATGCGAAAACGGTCGGCCACCACATCGAACACCTTGCGCGCTGCAAGCAAATTGGGGTCAGATTCAAGCAAATTGGGGTCAGATTCCAATTCCCGACGGGAATTGGAATCTGACCCCAATTTGCTTGACCCCGGCTTACCGACCCCCAATTCACGCTCGGCGTGGATCCGGGTGAAGCCGCTGGCACTGAGCCACTGGGCCAGTTCCTCGGCACTGGTTTGGGCAGGAAGTTCAACCGGAAAGGTCAAGACCAGGCGCGGGTTGTTCTGGGCCTCAGCCAGACGCGCAAGTGCGGCGTAAATTGTCTCGGGCGTATCGTGTTGCACCGGCAGGGCCGTGTCTTGATCAAACAGGCTAGCGGCCCGGGAAAAAAGAAGCTTGAGATGGTCGTTAAGCTCGGTCATCGTGCCCACGGTGGACCGGCTGGAGCGCACAGGGTTGGTCTGGTCGATGGCGATTGCCGGGGGTACGCCTTCGACTTTGTCCACCGCCGGTTTGTCCATGCGGTCCAGAAACTGGCGCGCATAGGCGGAAAAGGTTTCGACGTAGCGCCGCTGGCCCTCGGCGTACAGCGTGTCAAACACCAGACTCGACTTGCCCGAGCCACTCGGGCCGGTGACGACCGTCAGCTCACCGGTGCGGATGTCGAGGTCGAGGTTCTTGAGATTGTGCTGCCGCGCCCCGCGAATGCGGATGGTGCCTTGGGACATAGTGAATGCTCTCTGGAATGGGGAGCAGCATTCTAGGCAGTGGTGGGGTCAAGTTTGGAGTGCGTGCGCCAATTCTTGGCAGGCTTCGGGGCCGAGCGCGGCCTCGATCTTGGGCAAAAGCAATAGCAAGTCATCGCAACCAGCGGCCGACTCCACGGCCAGGTTCAGACGAAACCCCCTCAGACCCAAGCTGGCAGTGAGCTGTGTGGCCAGGGATTTGGCCAGGGTGTAACGCGCCTGTGCATTGTGCGTGGGGGGCAGCGAGGCTTCAACAGGGGATGCGCTATCGGACTCCATGGCAGGTGGCTCTGCGCGGGGCGCTTCCAACGCAAGCACCAAACCACTCTCCAATAGATGCTGCACGTCGGCCCAGGTGGCGCCCAAGCCAGCCGTTGCAGCCAGTACCTGGTCGGCGGTCTTTATGCCGTCAAAAAGAATAAAGCAGGAACGCTGACAGGCAGAAAAAAGGGGCGAACGTTGCTTGAACGCTTGTTGCCCTTTTTCCGTTTTCGAGTATTGCATCCAAGCAAGTATAGGTACTCGCCATAAACAATATTGCTTTCGTTAATTTTATTTCGCTTCGCTGGCAGCCTGTACCGGTGCGGCGGCTGGCGCCTCGGTGTGTGCGGCGTCGCCGCCGTGCTTTTCACCGCCCATATCAATATCTCCACCCTTGCTCAATATATAGATCGCCAAGGCCGCAAACACGGCAAATCCCACTGCAATTTTCCACATAGCCATCCCCAAAAAAAAGGCCCTCACAAAGAGAGCCTGTAAATTACCCCGACCGCGAGGGCCGGGGCGTCAACTCAACTCAACTCAAGCACAAAGCATTAGTCGTTGGCGTAAATGTCCACATCCTTGGTTTCGCTAACGAACAGGCCACCGATCACGACAGTTGCACCCGCAATGATGACCGGGTACCAAAGCCCGTTGTACATATTGCCGGTCTGGGCCACGATCGCAAAAGCGGTGGTGGGCAGCAGGCCGCCAAACCAGCCGTTACCGATGTGGTAGGGCAAGCTCATGGACGTGTAACGGATGCGGGTGGGGAACATTTCAACCAGCATGGCGGCAATAGGGCCGTACACCATCGTTACCAACAACACCAGGTAGGTGAGGATGATGACCACGGTAACTTTGTCAAACTTGGCCATGTCCGCCTTGGCAGGATAACCAGCGGCTTTGAGCGCTGCACTCAGCTTGCCCGAGAAGACCGCGTCTTTGGCGGTTTTCTCGCCACTCAGGGCCTTTACGCTGGCGGTTGCGGCGCCGATGGCTTTGGCGTCCTTGGTCTCTGCGGCGTTCAGGTCGGCCAATTTCTTCTCAGCGGCTTCTTTGGCGGCAGCGATGTCCTCGGGCGTGACGACGGTCAGCACTTCGGTTTCACCCACTTTGATCACCGCAGGGGTTCCGGCAGGTGCCACCACGTTGTCGTAGCTCACCGATGCAGAGGCCAGCTTTTGCTTGGCGATGTCGCACGACGAGGTGAACTTCTTGGTGCCCGTGGGGTTGAACTGGAACGAGCATTCCGCAGGGTCGGCCGTAACCGTGACCTTGGCAGCGACTTGCGCAGCAGCCAAATCGGGGTTGGCTGCCTTGGTCAAGGCCGTGAACACCGGGAAGTAGGTGACCGCAGCCAAAAAGCAGCCGGCCAAGATGATGGGCTTGCGACCGATTTTGTCGGACAAGGCACCAAAGACGATGAAGAAGGGTGTGCCGATGACCAAAGAGATGGCGATCATGATGTTGGCCGTGGGGCCGTCCACCTTGAGCGCTTGGGTCAGGAAGAACAAGGCATAGAACTGGCCCGAGTACCAAACGACGGCTTGGCCGGCGGTCAGTCCAATGAGCGCCAAAATCACAATTTTCAGGTTTTTCCATTGTCCAAAGGCTTCGCTCAAGGGCGCTTTAGACGTCTTACCTTCGGCCTTCATCTTGGTGAAAGCGGGCGACTCATTCATGCTCAAACGAATGTAGACCGACACGCCCAACAACAAGATGGAGACGATGAAGGGAACGCGCCAGCCCCAATCGGCAAAGGCTTCTTCGCCAATAAGCGTACGGGTACCCAAAATCACCATCAAACTCAGGAACAGGCCCAAGGTTGCGGTGGTTTGAATCCACGCGGTGTAAGCGCCACGCTTGCCTTGGGGCGAATGCTCGGCCACATAGGTCGCAGCGCCGCCGTACTCACCACCGAGCGCCAGGCCTTGCAGCATGCGCAGCGCAATCAGGATCACCGGAGCGGCAGCACCAATGGTCGCGTAATTGGGCAAGATACCGACGATAAAGGTCGACAAGCCCATGATCAGGATCGTGACCAGAAAGGTGTACTTGCGTCCGATCATGTCGCCCAGACGGCCAAACACCAGCGCGCCGAATGGGCGCACTATGAAACCGGCAGCAAACGCCAGCAGGGCAAAAATGAAGGCCGAACCTTCATCCAAACCACTGAAGAACTGCTTGGCAATAATGGCCGCCAAAGAGCCGTAGAGGTAAAAGTCGTACCACTCAAAAACAGTGCCGAGGGAGGAAGCGAAGATAACTTTCTTCTCTTCTGCCGACATCGGGCGCGGTGCTGCAACTGCCATAGTTTTGTCTCCAATCGTTGAAAGTCCCCAAATGAGGAACGCTTCTATTCTTGGCCAAGGCACTGACCCTGCTCTTACGTGAAAATAACGCCAGCTTGCGTCAAACTGACCGAGCGCTGACCAACTAGGGGCAAACCCTCGCCCCGCGTTTCGCCATGCGGCAAATCAGGTTTGCCGTGGCGGCAAGCCCGTCGGCACGGTCGCAGCCCCATTCCAGGCGCTGTCGGCAAACCAGGCACCACCGTTCAGGTAGTCGCGCAACATGGGCAGCGCGTCCAGGCCCCAAAACACCTTGCCGTCGACGGCATAACTGGGCACGCCAAACACGCCCTGGGCGATGGCGCCGTCGGTGTGGGCTTTGAGTTGGTCTCGTACCTCGTCACTACGGGGGTCCCGCACGGGCGCAAGTTCGGCGCTAAGCGCTTGCAAGCGCTGGGTGTCGGCAGCGTCTTGGCCGCCCTCCCACACATGGCGAAACAAGGTTTCACACACATAGCGATTGGGCAAGCCCTGCGGGTCGCTGGCCACGGCCAGGCGCAATAGGCCCAGCGGGTTGAAAGGGTGGGCCGTGGGCATCTCCAAACGAACGCCTTGCAAGTGGGCCAGCCATTGCGCTTGGCGGTAGACCCACTCGCGCTTGCCCGGCACCTCAGCCGGTCCCAAAACCTTGCTGTGTTTTAGTAAACCGCCCAAAAACACCGGCTGGTAGCGCACCGCGTAGCTCAAGCCATCCAAGGCGTCGGGCAAGGCCTTGAACGCCAAATAGGCATAAGGCGAAATAAAGTCCAGGAAAAAAGTGATCTGCTTCATTTCAAAAACTCCAGGCGCTGGCCAATGCGCTGCCAGGTTTCGCGTTGTTCTTGGTCCGAATTACCGGCCCAGGCGCCAATCTCTTCAATGGTGCGCAAGCAACCCAGGCACCAGCCGGTTTGCTGGTCCATCTGGCAGACCGAGATGCAGGGCGAAGGCGGCGCGTAGCGCGTGGCCAGTGCCTCGGGCAAGCGCGCGGCGAGCAAACGCTGGTACTTAGTCGCCGGGTCGGGAGGTGCTCGGCGACGCAGGCGATCGGCCGCTGGCGCGGGTGAGCGTGGGGTATCAATTGGCATGGCGGCGCGATAGCAAGGCGGTGGTGGCGCGGGAGTTGGGCGCTCGCTGCAGGTGCTGGCTGATGAACGCGCTGGCGTCCACCAAACCCTCGAGGTCGATGCCGGTGTCAACGCCCATGCCTTGGAGCATGAACACCACGTCTTCGGTGGCCACATTGCCGGTCGCGCCCTTGGCATATGGGCAGCCACCCAGACCGGCCACCGAGGTGTCAAAGCTGGAAATACCCAACTCCAAGGCAGCCAAGGTATTGGCCAGCGCCTGGCCATAGGTGTCGTGAAAGTGGCCCGACACGGCGTCTAGCGGGTAGTGGCGCAGCGCAGCGTCCAGCGCCGCCTGCACCTTGCGCGGCGTACCCACGCCAATAGTGTCGGCCACGCCCACGTGCTGCACGCCCATCTCGCGCATCAGCCGCGCCACCAGTGCCACCCGCTCGGGCGCAATCTCGCCTTCGTAGGGACAACCCAGCGCGCACGATATGGCGCCGCGCACGGCCACGCCCTGGGCCAAGGCAGCGGCCACCACCGGGCGAAAGCGCTCCATGCTTTCACTGATGCTGCAATTGATGTTTTTCTGGCTAAAGGCTTCGCTGGCGGCGCCAAACACCACAATTTCATCGGGCTGGCTGAGAAGCGCGGCGTCCAAACCCTGCATATTGGGCGTGAGCACCGAATAGCGGACGCCCGGTTTGCGTTGGATGCCCGCCAACACCTCGGCGTTGTCGGCCATTTGCGGCACCCACTTCGGGGAAACAAAGCTGGTGACCTCGATGTTTTTCAGGCCTGCCGCCTGCAAGCGGTGCACCAGCTCGATCTTGACCGACGCCGGTACGGCCTGTTTTTCATTTTGCAAACCGTCGCGTGGTCCGACTTCGACCAGGGTGACGCTTGGGGGCAGTTTCATAGGGCAGAGATACAAACAGAGTGGGCAAGGGTTTTGACTCCCCATTATCTTTCCCAGCGCGCCGAAGGGGCTTAGGGGGCTTTTTTAACCTTCGCCCTAGGGTGCGCAGCGTCATAGGCCTTGGCCAGGTGCTGAAAATCGAGGCGCGTGTAGACCTGGGTGGTGCTGATGTTGGCGTGGCCCAGCAGCTCTTGCACGCCGCGCAGGTCGCTGCTGGACTGCAGCACATGGCTGGCAAACGAGTGGCGCAGCATGTGCGGGTGCACTGGCGTGACCATGCCGGCTTGCAGGCTGCGCCGCTGCAGGCGCTGCCAGACCGACTGCGCCGTCAAACGCGTGCCGTGGCGCCCCTGAAACAGCGCGGCCGATGCATCAGCGCTTTGCGCCTGCGCCACCGTGTGCCCGGGTGCTTCAAGCGACGCGCCGGTTCCACGAAGTGCCAACCAGCGCTCCAGCGCGCGCAAGGCCGCGGCCCCCACCGGGACGCTGCGCCGTTTGGAGCCCTTGCCCAACACATGAGCCTCTGCGGCTTGCATGTCGATCCAGCCCTTGGCTTGCGCGCTGGCCACCACGTCCAGGCCCACCAGTTCACCCACGCGCAGGCCGCTGCCGTACAGCAACTCCACCATGGCGCAGTCGCGCGCTTCCAGCCAGGCGTCGTCGTCACTGTGAAAGTCGGCAAACTGCACCGCGTCGTCCACGCCCAGGGCTTTGGGCAGCGGCTTGGGCGCCTTGGGCGAACGCACGTCTTGCACCGGGTTGCTGGCCACCAGACCTTGGCGGCCCAGCCAGGCGTAAAAGCCGCGCCAGCCGCTCAAAATCAGCGCAATGCCGCGCCCGCTGCGCCCGCCGCTGTGCATGGTGGCGACCCAGCGGCGGATGTGGTGGTTTCTGACGTCCAACAGCGCCACCCCCTTGCCAGCGGGACTGGCCACGGCGGCAGCAAACTTTTGCAGCTTGGCCAGATCCAGCGCGTACAACTCGACGGTACGGGCAGCCAGGCGCTTTTCTACCCGCACATGCTCCAGATAGCCCTCGATCAGCGCGCTGTCGGTGTGCACGGGCGGGGCGGCAAGCGGTTTAGCGCAAGCGGCTCAGGGCGGCGCTGGCCACCTCGCCAATGCGCGACAAAAAGTCAGTTCCCATGCCGCCATGAAAGCGTTGGGGGTCCATGGACGCCAGCACCAGCATGCCAAAGGCCGGCGCAGTGCTACCGGCCTCACCGCTGCGCAGCGGGATCAGTGCCAGCGAAGTCGCGGCAGCGGGCTTGTCCAGCCACTCCACCGCTTCAAAGCCGGTGTTCAAACCGCAAAAGGGCTCGGCCAGGGACGAGGCAAACAGCTTGGCCTCATCAGTCACGCCCTGCACAAAGTCGGCGTCGGCGTGTTCGCTGGCCAGGCCCCACAGGCGCACGCTGACCTGCGGCACGGCGAACTGGTCCTTGATGTCTTGCGCAATCAGACCCGGCAGCGTGTGTGCCTGGGGCACCAGCAACAGACCGCGCGCCCAGCGCAAGATTTTGTCGGACAGCAGCACGTTGTCATTGCCGTGGCGAATCATGTCCATGATGCGCACTTCCAGCAGTTTGATTTTTTCGCGCAGCATTTCCGCCTGGCGCTCTTGCAAGCTGACCGCGCGGTGGCTGTGCGGGCTGGTAATTTGCACCGCCGCCAGCAGCTCAGAGTGTCGTAAGAAAAAGTCCGGCGTATTGGCCAGGTAATTGGCAATATCGTCTTCGGTGATCGGGTTGTTCAGGCTTTGGTCGGTGAGCTGGGTCATAGTGCTTGTGGTACAGGTTGAACAGTCAGAGGGAGGCGGGGAATTCGATCTCGCCGGTAAAAACGGTCACTGCCGGGCCGGTCATCAAAACGGACGCGCCGCCACCTGCCCAGGCAATGGTGAGCACGCCGCCACGCGTGTGGACATCGACGCACGCGTCCAGCAGGCCCCAGCGAATACCGGCCACCACCGCCGCGCAGGCGCCGCTGCCACAGGCCAGGGTTTCACCCACACCGCGCTCATAGACGCGCAAGCTGATCTGGCTGCGGCTAACAATTTGCATGAACCCGGCGTTGACATGGCGTGCAAAGCGCGGATGCTGCTGCACCATAGGGCCTTGTGTTTCAACCGGCGCGTTATCCACATCGGCCACGCGCTGCACCGCATGCGGGTTGCCCATGGAGACGGGGGCGATCCAGACGGAAGCGCCGCTGTCGCCTAGCGCCAGCGGCCAGCTTTGCCAGTCGCCATCGGCCTGCGGCGTGAGGCCCTGGGTGTCAAACGGCAGTTGGGCTGGCTCAAACACGGGTGGGCCCATGTCCACGGTGACCCTGCCGTCAGAGGTGAGTTCGGGCTCGATCACGCCCTTCATGGTTTTAACGCGCAGCCGGTCCTTGTGGCTCAGGCCTTGGTCGCGCACAAAGCGGGCAAAGCAGCGCGCGCCGTTGCCGCACTGCTCTACCTCGGCGCCGTCTGCGTTGTGGATGATGTATTCGAAGTCAATGTCAGGGCCGGGCGAGGGCCGCACAGTCAGTATCTGGTCCGCACCCACGCCAAAGTGGCGGTTGCCCAAATAGCGGTAGTGCGCCGCCGTCAAGCCCAGCGGGCCACGGGTTTCGTCCAGCACCACGAAGTCGTTGCCGGCGCCTTGCATTTTGGTAAACGGGATGCGCATAGGCGCCAATTATCGACCGGCACAGCGCCGCTGCCAAAAACCGTCGCGCCACCTAGGCCCAGCGGCGCACCCCCGAGCGTGCGTTTGGCTGCAAAATGGCTGGATGCCACGCCACTCCCAAATCCTCGATTCCGCCGCCGGGCCCCTGCCCGCCCCCACCGACTGGCAAACGCTGGAGCCGGTCCCCTTGTTGCGCAATGTGCTGCGCCTGACCGCGCCCAACCCCGGCTTCATGACCGGCCCCGGCACCAACAGCTACCTGGTGGGAGACGCCCACACGGGCTTTATTGCCATCGATCCCGGCCCGGCCGATGCCGACCACGTGGCCCGACTGTGGGCGTCAGCCATCCACCCCGACGGCAGCGGTGGCAACCTTCGCATGATTGTCTGCACCCACTCGCATGCGGACCATTCACCTGGTGCGGCGCCTTTGCAAGCGTTGTGCGCGCAGGCGGGCGTCCAAGCGCCCATTCTTGGCCTGACATCCGCCCCCACGGCGCGTGCCAACAGCTACTTTGTGCCCGACGCCGCGCTGGCACACGGCCAGCGCCTGGTGCTTTCGCGCTTAAGCGGGCAAGACAGTCATACGCTGCAAGCCATTCAAACCCCTGGCCACGCTGCCAACCACGTTTGTCTGTTGCTGGAAGAGGACGGCCTGCTGTTCTCAGGCGACCACATCTTGAACGGCAGCACCACCGTGATCGACCCGCCCGACGGCCATATGGGCCACTACCTGGATTCGCTAGACCTATTGCACCAGGCCTGCACAGCCCACGGCGTGCAGTTCATCCTGCCCGCCCACGGCCACGCCATGCCCGACGCACTGGGCGCGATTGCCCATCTCAAAGCGCACCGTCTCGCCCGCGAGGCCAAGATAGCGGCGGTAATGCATGCCAACCCCAACGGCGACCCCGACCAATGGCTGCCCTTGGCCTATGACGACGTCAACCCGCGCCTGTGGCCGGTGGCCAAGCGCTCGCTGCTGGCGCACGTGGAACATATCCAGTGGCTGCAGTCGAGCGGACGCGCCGCATGAGCACCAAGCCCCCGGAATTACCGGGCGAGCGCCTGGCAAAGCGCGTGGCGCAGCTGCTGGGCTGCTCGCGCAGCGAGGCCGAGCAATACATCGAAGGCGGCTTTGTGCGGGTGGACGGCGTGGTGGTGGAAGACCCGCCGTTTCGCGTTCTGCAACAAGCGGTCACGGTGGACGCCAACGCCAGCTTGCTCAACCTGAGCGCCATCACCCTGGTGCTGAACAAACCGCCAGGCTGGCTGGACGGCTTGACCGAGGCGCCGATTCCCAGCCCGCACTACAAGGGCAAAAAGCCCAAGGTGCATACCGCGCGCGAACTGCTCACGCCTGCGCACCGCAGCCCCACGGATACGAGCGACACGCGCGTGCTCAAACGCCACTTCAACGCCCTGGAGGCCAGCGCGGCGCTGGAAACCGGCGCCAGCGGGCTGGTGGTGTTTACCCAAGACTGGCGTACCCAGCGCAAACTGACCGAAGACCTGGCGGTGATGGAGCATGAGCTGATCATCGAAGTGCAAGGCGAAGTCCTGCCCGAGGCGCTGATCCCGATCGAGCGCGCGCTACGCGACGAGCGACAGCGCCTGCCGCACGCAAAAGTGAGCGTGGGCAGCTCAGGCCCGCAGGGCAGCAAGCTTCGCCTGGCGGTCAAAGGCGCGCACCCCGGCTTGGCGGCACACCTGTGCGAAATCGCCGGGCTAGAGCTGGTCGCCCTGCGTCGCATTCGCCTGGGGCGTGTGGGCTTGGGCGACGTGGCGCCGGGGCAGTGGCGCTACCTGGGCGCGCACGAGCGGTTTTGAACCCGCTTAGCCCCGGCTGCGTGGGGCAACTCAGGCCGGATGCACCACGACCAGCCAGCCGCTAGCAGGTGACTTGGCCGTGTTGCGGATGGCATGGGGCCGGTCCGCAGCGTAGCGGGCCGTTTCGCCGGGCTTGAGGCGCTGGGTTTCGTCACCCGCCGATACCTCCAGCGCGCCGCTTTGCACCGTCAGGTGCTCGCGCGCGCCGTCTTCGTGGGCGCTGGACTCCAGGGCGCCACCAGGCTGCACCGTCAGCGCATACCACTCAAACTGCCCGGCCAGCTCAATAGGTCCCAGGATGCGCAGCTCGCACAGCCCGTCCGGGCTGCGCAACGAAGGTGCGCTGTGCACTGGCACAAAGCCCATGGCCGGTGCGGCAGCGGGCGCGGCGGCGCCCAGCAGCTCGGCCAGCGGCACGCCCAAGGCATTGGCCAGGCGCCAGACCACGGCCACCGTCGGGTTGGCCTGGGCACGTTCGATTTGCGACAGCATGGACTTGGATACGCCCGCCAGGCGCGACAACTCATCGAGCGACAGCGCCCGGCTTTGGCGCAATGCCGCCAGGGCAGCGCCAACGCGCGGTGGCTCAGCGGCAGGTGCAGCCTTGGCCGCTGTGGAACGTAGCGAAGGAGAACGGGAGGCCACAAACAATCCTTTATAGTGCGTTTTGTTCGATATAAAGAACAAATGAGTTTATAGTGAACGAATGCCATGCCATTGTGCACGACCCTTCTACAAGGCTACCCATGTCCACAACCCCAGCCCCCCGCACACCGTTTTTCGACCACCTCGCCGCCGAACTGGCCTCGCTCAAGGCTGCAGGCTTGTACAAGGACGAGCGCGTCATCACCAGCGCACAGGGCGCGCACATCCATACCCGGGCCGCCGACGGCAGCGCGTGCGAGGTGCTCAACCTGTGCGCCAACAACTACCTGGGCTTGTCCTCGCACCCGGCGGTGGTAGACGCAGCGCACGAAGCGCTGCGCACCCACGGCTACGGCCTGAGCTCGGTGCGCTTTATTTGCGGCACGCAAGACATGCACAAAACCCTGGAGACACGCCTCTCGCGCTTTTTGGGCACTGAGGACACGATTCTTTATGCCGCCGCCTTTGACGCAAACGGTGGTCTGTTCGAGCCGCTGCTCGGTGAAGAAGACGCGGTCATCAGCGACGCGCTGAATCACGCATCCATCATCGATGGCATTCGCCTATGCAAGGCCAAGCGCTACCGCTACCAGCACAACGACATGGCTGATTTGGAGCGCTGCCTGGCGCAAGCGCGCTCGGACGGTGTGCGACATACCTTGGTATTTACCGACGGCGTGTTTTCCATGGACGGCACGGTAGCGCAGTTGGATGTGATGCGCCGCCTGTGCGACAGCCATGGCGCGCTGCTGGGCGTGGACGAATGCCATGCCACCGGCTTCATGGGCGCCACCGGGCGCGGCACGCACGAGTACCGCGGGGTGTGGGGTCAGGTGGACATCATCACCGGCACACTGGGCAAGGCGCTGGGCGGCGCCTCGGGTGGCTTTACCAGCGGGCGACGTGAGGTGATTGAGCTGCTGCGCCAGCGCTCGCGGCCCTATTTGTTTTCCAACACCGTCGCTCCCATGATCGTGGGTGCGTCGATTGCGGTGCTGGACTTGCTGGAAGCCTCCACCGCATTGCGCGACCAGTTGGAAGAAAACACGCGCTACTTTCGCCAGGCCATGGCGCAAGCGGGCTTTGCGATTGCACCGGGCGAGCACCCCATCGTGCCGATCATGGTGTTTGACGCACAGGTGGCGCAGCGGCTGGCCGCACGTCTGCTGGAGCTAGGCGTCTACGTGGTCGGCTTTTTCTTTCCGGTGGTGCCCCAAGGTCAAGCGCGAGTGAGGGTGCAGCTTAGCGCCGCCCACAGCCGGGCGGACCTGGAGTTTGCGGTGACAGCTTTTGCCCAAGCCGGGCGCGAACTAGGCTTGATTTCCACAGGGAGCGCGCTATGAGCCAGGACTGCATTTTGGTCATCGGGGCCAACGGCCAGATTGGTACGGAGTTGGTGGAAGCGCTGGTGCAGCGGCATGGCGCGCAGGCCGTCATTTCCAGCGACATTGCCGCCCAAGCGCGGCCCGAAACCCGGCAACTGGGCGTGCGCCACGTGGCGCTGGACGCCACCGACTCCCCTGCGCTGCAAGCGGTGGTGGAGCGCTTTGCGGTCACCCAGGTCTACCTGCTGGCCGCCGCCCTTTCGGCGCGCGCCGAACAGCACCCGGCATGGGCCTGGGACCTGAATATGAAGAGCCTCTTGAACGTGCTGGAGTTGGCGCGCAGCCACCACCTGCGCGTGTTTTGGCCCAGCTCGATTGCTGCCTTTGGCCCCAGCAGCCCCAAGGTAATGACGCCGCAAACCACCGCCATGGACCCGACTAGCGTCTACGGTATCTCCAAACTGGCGGGCGAGGGTTGGTGCGCTTGGTACCACCGCAACCACGGCGTGGACGTGCGCAGCCTGCGCTACCCCGGTTTGGTGAGCTGGAAAACCCTACCCGGCGGCGGTACCACCGACTACGCGGTGGAAATCTTCCATGCTGCGCTGCAAAGCGGGCGCTACACCAGCTTTTTGGCCGCCGACACGGCGCTGCCCATGATGTACATGCCCGACGCCATTCGCGCCACGCTGGAGCTAATGGACGCGCCGCCCGAGCGCATCCGTCAGCGCTGCGGCTACAACCTCGCAGGAATAAGCTTTACGCCAGCGCAAATCGGCCGGGCCATTGCGCACCAGTTGCCGGGCTTTGCGATGGACTACGCCCCGGACTTTCGCCAGCAGATCGCCGAGAGTTGGCCCCAGTCGATTGACGACCGCACGGCGCAAGACGATTGGGGCTGGCGCGCGCGCTTTGACCTGGATGCGATGGTGCAGGACATGCTGGAACACCTGCGCCCGGCGTACATCCGGGGTGATACGCGCTTAGCGGCCTGAAATACACGGGGTGCGGCACCCACCAGAGGGGCTGGTGCCACGGGTAGGATGCGGGCCTGTTTCAGCCACGCGCCCAGTCACCCATGTCCAACACCCACGACGAATACCGCCCCGACATCGACGGGCTGCGGGCTATTGCCGTGTCCATGGTGGTCCTGTTCCATGCGTTTCCCGGTGCGCTTAGCGGCGGATTTATCGGGGTCGACGTCTTTTTTGTTATTTCCGGCTACCTCATCACGCGCCTGATCCTGCGCGCCGCGCAGGCGCAGCAATTGAGTTTGCGCCACTTTTACGCCCAACGGGTGCGTCGCATTTTTCCGAGCCTGCTGCTGGTGTTGGCAACCTCGCTGGTGGCGGGCTGGTTCTGCCTGACGGCCACCGAGTTCGAGCAGCTTGGGCGCCACGCGGCCAGCGGCGCGGTGTTTGTGGCCAACTTTATGCACTGGCGCGAGGCCGGCTACTTTGACAACGCGGCCGACACCAAGCCCTTGTTGCACCTGTGGTCGCTGTCCATTGAAGAGCAGTTTTACCTTTTTTGGCCCCTGGCCATGCTGCTCTTGCAGCGCATGCCGCGCCGGGCCCTGGCTGTGCTGCTGCTGGTGCTGGCTGCCTCATTGGCCTACAGCTTGCGTCTGGCTTGGAGCGGTGATTTCACAGGAGATTTTTATTCGCCACTGAGCCGGTTTTGGGAGCTCTTGCTGGGCGGCGCATTGGCCTTTGTTTTGCTAAAACGCCCGCTGTGGGGCCGCGCGTGGCGTCCCGCCGCGGCGGTCGTGGGCTTGGCAGGCTTGCTGGCGAGCGGTTTTTTGCTGCACAAGTCCATGCCCTTCCCGGCCCACTGGGCCCTGCTGCCCACAGTGGCGGCCGCCTTGCTGATTTTTGCCGGGATGTCCAATCCGGTGAATACGGTGTTGCTAGCGTCACGGCCCCTGGTTTTTGTTGGCTTGATTAGCTACCCGCTGTACCTGTGGCACTGGCCCCTGTTGGCCTTTTCGCGTATCTTGGCAGCGCAAACGCCACCGTGGGAAGTACGTTTCTTGTTGGTCCTGCTCAGCGCGCTGCTGGCCTGGTTGACCTACCGGTGGATAGAGCGCCCCATTCGGTTCGGCCACCATAAGCGGCGTGCGCTGGTGTGGCTCAGCCTTTTGGCGGTGCTGGTTTTGGTGTGCGGACACACGATCAATAGACAACATGGCTTTCAATCGCGCCAGTTTTCCATGATGGCGGCCGACCCCGCGTCGCTGGTGGTGGGCGCCGCACGCGCGTCGATGCAAAAGAAGTGCACGCTCGACGAACACAGACAAGAAGTTTTTGAGTGGTGCTACACCGACGCGCGGCGCACACCACCCGGGTATGCGGTCTTGGGTGACAGCAAGGCAGACGCGTTGGTGCACGGCCTGATCAGCCAATCACGGCCAGACCAGAGCTGGTTCATGGTGGGCGCAATCAACCCCCTGCTGGGCGTGGACCACCCGAGAAGCCAGGTGCTTATGGTGGCCCTGGATCGCAACCCCCAACTCCAGGTTGTCGTATGGGCCAACGCCTTGCGCGGCATGTTTGGGCTAGACCCCCAAACCGGCGCCATCACACAGACGGTCAGCGCCGAGAAAATAGACGCCAACGTCGCCCTTTATTCCCAGTGGATTTCACACTGGATCAAGCAGGGCAAGCAGGTGGTCTTTGTGGTGGACAACCCCACCCTAGCCGACCCTTACGACTGTATACGCGGGGGCTTGACGCCGTTTGAATCGCTCAACACTGTGCTTCGCCGCCGCGAAAACCCCGCCTGCCAGATCGCCTACGCCGATCACCTCAAGGGCACAGCAGCCTATCGGCAATTTGTGGCCCAACTCCAGCGCGAGAACCCAAAATTAATCGTGCACGACAGTGCGGACCAACTGTGCGATACCCAGGCCGGTATTTGCAGCATTTCACGCGATGGGCTGTATTTGTACAGCTATGGCGACCATGTGTCCGACCACGGCGCGCGCCTGGTGGCGCGGGCGCTCTTGGCCAAGCTCGATGCAGCCAAGCCATAAGCCGGGTTTTGCGGCCGGTGGACAAAAGTGTGAAGCCCACCGTTACGCCGGATTCTGTGCATGCGGGGTTGCCCCTGCATGTGACCACCATTAATCTGGGCCCTGGGTCACCCCAAGGCTCGGTGCTACCTACCCGCCAACTCCGGGGGTCCCGGTCAGGACGTTGCGGCGAACCGCTGCGCTTTACGTTGGCCTACTTGGTATTGCTGCGCGTAGAGATTGCCCGTTTCACCCGAACTTAATCGGCTCGTCTCTGTTGCTCTGATCCTCACCTTATGCCGCTCCCTTGCGGGCGCGGGTTTCAGTGGACAGCCGTTAGCTGCTACGCTGCCCTGCGCAGTCCGGACGTTCCTCCAGTGCTCTGTTTCCAGAATTGCACCAGCGGTGGTCTGGTGGGCTTCACATCCCGATTATCGGTGCGTCACATATCCATATAACCCTGCGGATCTTCAAACTACCGCAAAATAGTGCCGTATCCCCTCGATAACCACCAAAAACGGAGACCACCCATGAGAGCCGACACCATCCTGCAAACCATTGGCAATACCCCGCACGTACGCATCAACCGCCTGTTTGGCGAAGGCGCCAACGTATGGATCAAGTCCGAGCGCAGCAACCCCGGCGGCTCGATCAAAGACCGCATTGCGCTGGCCATGGTGGAGGCCGCCGAGAAAAGCGGTGCGCTACAGCCTGGCGCCACCATCATCGAGCCAACCTCGGGCAACACCGGTGTGGGCCTGGCCATGGTGGCCGCGGTCAAAGGTTACAAGCTGGTCTTAGTCATGCCCGATAGCATGTCTGTCGAGCGTCGTCGCCTGATGCTGGCCTATGGCGCCAAGTTTGACCTGACGCCCCGCGCCCTGGGCATGAAAGGCGCCATCGCCCGCGCGCACGAGCTATCTGCCGCCCTGCCCGGCAGCTGGATTCCGCAGCAGTTTGAGAACCCGGCCAACGTCGAAGTGCACACGCGCACCACGGCACTGGAAATATTGGCCGATTTCCCCGAGGGGCTGGATGCCATCATCACCGGCGTGGGCACGGGTGGCCACATTACCGGCGTCGCGCAGGTACTCAAAAAATACTGGCCCAAGCTAAAGGTGTTTGCGGTCGAACCCAGCCAAAGCCCGGTCATCAGCGGCGGCGCGCCCTCGCCCCACCCGATCCAGGGCATTGGTGCCGGCTTTATCCCGAAAAACCTGCACACCGAGCTGCTCGACGGCGTGATCCAGGTCGACGCCGAACCGGCGCGCGAAATGGCCCGGCGCAGCGCCGCAGAAGAAGGCATGTTGGTGGGTATTTCCAGTGGCGCCACGCTAGCCGCCATTGCGCAAAAGCTGCCTGAGCTGGCCGCAGGCGCCAAGGTGCTGGGCTTTAACTACGACACGGGCGAACGCTACTTGTCGATTGAAGGCTTTTTGCCCGCCGAATAAGCCCGCCGCAGGAGCGCAAGGGAAGAAGGAAAAAGGGGGCCTGGCCCCCTTTTTTTGACCCCTTTTTTTCCGTTCAGTGGCGGAAATGCCGCACGCCGGTGTAGACCATGGCCACGCCGCGCTCGTTGGCGGCATGAATCACCTCGTCGTCGCGCACGCTGCCGCCGGGCTGGATGATGCAGGTGGCGCCCGCGTCCACCACCACGTCCAAGCCGTCGCGAAACGGGAAAAACGCGTCGCTGGCCACCACCGTACCAGCCAAGGACAGACCCGCATGTTGGGCCTTGATGCTGGCAATGCGGGCAGAGTCCAGGCGGCTCATCTGGCCCGCCCCCACACCCCGGGTCTGGCCGTCCTGGCAAAACACGATGGCGTTGGACTTGACGTACTTGGCCACTTTCCAGGCAAACAGCATGTCTTGCAATTGCGCCGCCGTCGGTTGCACGGTGGTAACGACCTTGAGGTCGGCCAGCGTGAGCACCTGGTTATCGGCGGTCTGGATTAGCAGTCCCGAGCCGATGCGTTTAACGTCCACCGCGTTGCGCCCCTGGTCCCAGGCGCTGGGACCGCCCACCTCGCCCAGCGCGTGGGGCAGCGCAATTTGCAACACGCGCACGTTGACCTTGGGCCGCAGCACCGCCAGCGCCTGCGGCGTAAACGCCGGCGCCATCAACACCTCAACAAACTGTTTGGTGATCTGCAGCGCAGCGGCTTCGTCGACCGTGCAATTGAAGGCAATGATGCCGCCAAAGGCCGATGTGGGGTCGGTAGCGAAGGCCTTGGCGTAGGCGCCCAGCGCGTCTGCGCCCAGCGCCACGCCGCAAGGGTTGGCGTGTTTGACGATGACGCAGGCCGGTGTGTCAAAGCTCTTGACGCACTCCCAGGCGGCGTCGGCGTCGGCGATGTTGTTAAAACTCAGCTCCTTACCCTGCACTTGCACGGCAGTCACCAAAGACCCGGGCGCTGGGTACAGGTCGCGGTAAAACGCAGCGTGCTGGTGCGGATTTTCGCCATAGCGCAGGTCTTGCAGCTTAATAAAGCGCGCATTGGACTGGGCAGGAAACGCGGCCATGCTGCCGTCGGCCTGGATGCTCGACAGGTAGTCGCTGATGGCGCCGTCGTACTGGCTGATGCGGTTAAAAGCCGCTACTGACAGGGCAAATTTGGTCTTGTCGCTCACCACGCCTTTGGCTTGGAGTTCCGCCAGCACCACAGCGTATTGCGACGCATGGGTCAGCACCGCCACATCTTTCCAGTTCTTGGCCGCGCTGCGCACCATGGCCGGGCCGCCGATATCGATGTTCTCTATCGCGTCTTCCAGCGTGCAGCCGGGCTGGGCGACCGTAGCCTCAAACGGGTACAGGTTGACCACCAACAGGTCGATGGTGTCAATGCCGTGCTCGGCCAGGGCCGCCATGTGCGCGGGCAGGTCGCGCCGCGCCAAGAGGCCGCCGTGCACGCGCGGGTGCAGGGTTTTGACGCGGCCGTCGAGCATCTCAGGAAAACCCGTCATCTGAGCCACCTCGGTCACTGGCAGGCCACTGTCGGCCAGCAACTTGGCGGTGCCGCCAGTAGACAACAGGCGCACGCCCAACGCGTGCAGCGCTTGGGCCAATTCCACGATACCGGTTTTGTCAGAGACTGAAATCAGTGCGTTCATAAAAGGTCGTGTTCCAGTAGTTTTTTGCGAAGGGTGTTGCGGTTCAGGCCCAGCCATTGGGCGGCCTTGGATTGGTTGTTGGCTGCGGCCACCATCACGACTTCAAGCAGGGGCTTTTCCACGGCCCGCACCAGCATGTCGTGCAGGCCATGGGGCTCCATGCCGTCGATGTCACGAAAGTAGGCTTCCAGGCTGGTGCGTACAGCCTCGTCCAGTGTGTTGCTGCTCATAGCGCGGTTTCCAGGCGGTCAAAAGGGTTCATCAATGGGGCTGTATCCGTGGCGGTGGCGCGCGCAGGCAGCCGGTCTGTGGAGTCGCCTAGGGCGTCGAAAAAACCGGCCACAGCGCGCAACTGGGTGGCACTGTCGTTCAGAGCGTTAAAACGCGTGCGAAATTCCTCGCCACCGGCCAAGGCGCGCACATACCAGGCGATGTGCTTGCGTGCGGTGCGTACCCCGCTGAACTCGCCGTACAGGCTGTAGTGGTCGTGCAAATGCTCCAGTAGCAGGCGTTTGACCTCGCACACCAGCGGCGGCGCCAGGTGTTCGCCGGTCGCCAAAAAATGCGCGATCTCGCGAAATATCCAAGGCTGGCCCTGGGCTGCGCGCCCAACCATCAAGGCGTCAGCCCCGGTGATGCGCAGCACGTCGCGCGCTTTTTCGGGGCTGTTGATGTCGCCATTGGCCACCACCGGAATGCGCAGCGCGGCCTTCACGGCGGCCACCGTGTCGTATTCAGCCGCGCCTTTGTAGCCCTGCTCGCGGGTACGGCCATGCACCGTGACCATTTGCACGCCCGCATCCTGTGCAGCCAGTGCGATAGACAGCGCGTTTTTGTGGCTTTGGCACCAGCCGGTGCGCATCTTCAGCGTCACCGGCACGCCGGACGGCGCGCAGGCTTGCACCACCGCGTCGATGATGGACAAGGCCAATCCTTCGTCTTGCATCAGGGCGGACCCCGCCCATTTATTGCAAACCTTTTTGGCCGGGCAGCCCATGTTGATGTCGATGATTTGGGCACCACGGTCGATGTTGTAGCGTGCCGCGTCGGCCATCATGGCCGCGTCGGTACCGGCAATTTGCACGGCGATGGGGCCGGGCTCGCCGTCGTGGTTGGCGCGGCGCGAGGTTTTGAGCGTGTCCCACAAATCGCGTCGCGAGGTCACCATCTCGCTGACCGCGTAGCCCGCGCCCAGGCGTTTGCACAGCTGGCGAAAAGGCCGGTCCGTCACCCCTGCCATGGGCGCGACAAACAGGGAATTTGCCAAGGCAAATGGACCGATATACATAGTCAGGCGGGTGGGGTTGGGGGCAAGAGGCGCTGTTTTTGGCGCCGGGCTGCTTATTCTACCTGCCTAAAATTTCAGCAGATGGAAGAATTTTTGGAATGGTTCATGCCCGGTTTCCCCTACCTATACTGCCCCATCCATGGAATCGCTCCTGCAAACCGTCCTGAGCCTGTTGGCCTTGCCTGAGTACGGGCTGCTCACGGTGTTTGTGGTGTCTTTTGTATCGGCCACCTTGCTGCCGCTGGGCTCAGAGCCCGCCGTTCTGGGGCTGATACAGCTCAACCCAGAGGGCTACTGGTCGGTCATTGCGGTGGCTACCGTTGGCAACACGCTGGGCGGTGCGCTGGACTGGTGGATGGGCTATGGCGCTAGCCGCGTGGTGCGCCATGACAAACCGGGCTCAGCCTACGGGCGGGCGCTGACCTGGCTGAAAAAACTCGGCCCCAAAGCCTGCCTGCTGGCCTGGTTGCCCATCGTAGGCGACCCGCTGTGCACCGTGGCGGGCTGGCTCAAGCTGCCATTTTGGCCCTGTGTGGCCTATATGTTGGTCGGAAAATTTCTGCGCTACGTGGTCTTGACAGTAGCGTTTTTTACCGGCATTCGCCTGCTGCACTAAGCGCCACCGACGGCGGCCTTTAGGGTTTGACCGTGTCTTTGATTTCCAGCGCGATGCCTTGCGTGCCCAACGCAACCGGAGCGCTCAGGCCACTGAAATCGCCAGGCTGCGGTATGGCGTCACCGCTTTTGCTGATGCGCGCGCCCACCACCACCTGCGCGACAGAGGACAAACGGGCCGCTGGAGACATGGACTTACTGTCGTCCAAGGTAAACGCATAAGGCAGGTCTTTAACCTGCTTGCGCTCAGCGGCCAGGGGCATGCGGCTGTCAGCCGGTCGGGCAAAGATAAACACCGTGTCCGTCGGACTGACCTGGGCGCGCAGCGCAGCAGACAAACTCACCGTGCCGCTGACCGAGGCGTTGGCGGCGCCGGGCTTAGTCGCTGGCGCGCCGCTGGCTGCCGTGGGCGCCGGGGGTGACAAAGGCCCAGAGGTGCCCGCAGGTTCGGGCGCGGGTGGGGGTGCACCGTTAGCCAGGCTGCGCGCTTCTTGCAAGCTGGAGACCACGCGCTGCACCAGGGCATTTTCAGGTGGTCCCATTTTTTCCACCTGGCCCCAGTAGCGCACGGCCAAGGCGTAGTCCTTGCGGATAAAGGCGTCGGTTCCGGCCAGCGCCAGACCCTTGAGGTTGTTGGGATCGAGCTTGAGCGCGCGCTGGATCAAGGCCATGGGCTCGCCAGTGAGCGAGTGCTGGTTTTTGACCGCCAGGGCGTCGGCATAGTCCACCAGCAGCGAGGCGTCGTCTTTGCGCAAAGCCAAGGCGCGGGAATAGGCCCTTAGCGCGTCTTCGTTGCGTTCCATCACGCTATACGAACGCGCCAGCATCGCCCAGCCTTCGCCGTCGTCGGGGTTTTGCTGCAGCCGCTCGGCCAGCTTGTCCACCATGGCCACAATTTGCGCCGCACTACCTGTTTGTCCTGCGTCTTCACTGGCAGAGGCATCCTCGCGTCCGGCAGCACCGGTGTACCAGTACCCGGCGCCAGCCACCAGCACAATGGCCAAGGCCAGGCCAGCGAGCAAGCCCAACGGTGTTTTGCCTGGCGCATCCGCAGCGCCAGCCGCTGGCGTGTCGTGCAGCAGCAAATCGAGCAGTCGGCGCTCCAAGGCGGCGGTTTCTTGTGCTAGTTGGGTTTTCGTGAGCCGGCCTTGGTCATGGCGCTCCTGCAGTTGTGCCAGCTGGTGCTTGAAAGGGGAAACAAGGGGGTGCAAGGGATTCGCCATGGCTCAATTTCAAGAAGAAGGGTGGTCCGGGGCCGCGCTCGGCTCTTCGGGCTCAAACTGGTCGGCCGCCATGCGGCTGCGTCGGCGCAGCACGATAAACAGCGAGCCCAAGCCGATCACCACCATAGCCGCTGGACCCAGCCATAACAGCGCCGTGATCGCCTTGAACGGCGGGCGGTACAGCACAAAATCGCCGTAGCGCGCGGTCATGTAGTCGGTGATTTCCTGGTCGGTCTTGCCCGCTTGCAGCATTTCACGCACTTGGCGGCGCAGATCCACGGCCAGTTCGGCATGCGAGTCGGCAATCGTTTGGTTTTGGCACACCAGGCAGCGCAATTCGCTGGCAATGGTCAGCATGCGGGCTTCCAGTGCAGGGTTATCTGCGGCTGGTGCCGCATCGTTGGCCCAGGCGGCGCCCATCACACAGGCCAAAAGGACAGACAAAATGCCCGCCAACAGCAGACTTGTTGGGTGCTTAGCCATTGAGCTTCCTCACCAAAGGTTCAATTTGCGTTCGAATCACCTCGGGCGTCACCGGGCCGATGTGCTTGAAACGCACCACGCCCTCGCGGTCGATGATGAAGGTCTCGGGCACGCCGTAGACGCCAAAGTCAATGCCCACACGGCCATCCAAGTCCGACAGCGATGCGGTGTAGGGGTTGCCAAAGTCGGCCAGCCATTTCAGCCCGGCGGCGCGTTGGTCTTTGTAGTTCAGGCCGTAAATCGGCAGCGTTTTGGCCTTGGAAAACTCCACCAGCAGGGGATGCTCCTGGCGGCAGGCGACGCACCATGAGGCCCATACGTTAAGCATCCAGACCTGGCCCAGCAGGTCATCGCGGGCAATCTTTTGTTCGGGCGCATCTAGCCGCGCCAACGCAAAGGCAGGCGCCGGTTTGCCAATCAGCGGGGATGGCACTTCCTTGGGGTCCAGCTTGAGCCCGGCGCCCAGGAACAGCACCAGTACCAAAAAGATACCCATGGGTAACAAAAATTTCAGGTATTTCATGCCGCCGTTCCCGTTTTGCGGCGGTAGCGCCGGTCGGTCACCGCCAGCCAGCCGCCCAGCGCCATAAGTAAGCAGCCGCCCCAAATCCAGTCAATAAACGGCTTGACGTAAACACGCACGATCCAGGCACCGCCCTCGACCTGCTCGCCCAGCGACACATACAGGTCACGCGTGACGCCGGCGTCGATTGCGGCCTCGGTCATCGGGTTTTGTTGCACGCGATAAATGCGCTTTTCCGGGCGCATCTCCAGCACCGATCCGCCCTCGCGCGCCACCTGCATCTGGCCTTGCATGGCGACGTAATTCGGCCCTTGCAGCTCCTTGACGCCGCCAAAGGTAAAGGTATAGCCGCGCACCGTAGTGGTGTCGCCCACCGCCATCTTGACGTCGCGCTCGACCTCGTAGGTCTTGACCATCACCACGCCAAAGCAAAACGCGGCAATGCCCAGGTGCGCCAACATCATGCCGGCCAGCGCGCGCGGAATTTGGCGCGCTTTGGCGGGTGCATCGGCCCAGGAACCGCCCGCTGGGTGGACACGCTCCCAGAGGTCGGTGGCCACCGAGCCCACCACCCAGAACGCCATCAACAGCCCCAAGGTCGAGACCAGGCGCACTTCACCGGCCAATGCACCCACGCCCAGGGAAGCCAGTACTGCCACTGCTGCGGCCCAGCGCAGGCGCAATGCAAGCGAGGGCAAATCGGTTTCCTTCCAGCGCGCCAAGGGGCCCACACCCATCAAAAACACGGTGGGCGCCATCAACGGCATAAACACCGCATCGAAATATGGCGGACCCACCGAAATCTTGCCCAGCCCCAAGGCGTCTAGCAACAGCGGGTATAGCGTTCCCAGCAAGATGGCCAGTGCCGCCACCAGCAAGAGCACGTTATTTCCTAAGAGCGCCGACTCTTTGGACCACAACGCAAAGCGCTTTCCCAATCCCACGGTAGGCGCACGCCAGGCGTACAAGGCGAAAGACGCACCGACCACCACGGTCAAAAACGCCAAAATAAACAAACCCCGGCGCGGGTCGGTGGCAAAAGCGTGCACCGACGACAACACGCCCGAGCGCACCAAGAACGTCCCCAAGAGCGAGAACGAAAACGCCAAAATAGCCAGCAGCACCGTCCAGGACTTGAAGCTATTGCGCTTTTCCGTCACCGCCAGCGAGTGGATCAGCGCCGTACCCAAAAGCCAGGGCATGAGCGAGGCGTTTTCCACCGGATCCCAAAACCACCAGCCGCCCCAGCCCAGTTCGTAATAGGCCCACGAACTTCCCAAGGCGATGCCAATGGTCAAAAACATCCAGGCCACGGTGGTCCAGGGCCGTGTCCAGCGCGCCCATGTGCTGTCCAGGTTACCGCCCAAGAGCGCGGCAATGGCAAAGGCAAAAGCCACCGAGAAGCCCACGTAACCCATGTACAACATGGGCGGGTGAATGACCATGCCCGGGTCTTGCAGCAAGGGGTTGAGGTCGCGACCATCGGGCGGCGCGGGAAACAGCCGGTCAAACGGATTGGACGTGAGCAGCATGAACAGCAAAAAGCCCACACTGACCAAGCCCATCACCGCCAAAATGCGCGCCACCACAACCTGCGGCAAATGGCGGCTGAAAGCGGCCACCGCCACCGTCCACAAGCACAGCATTTGCACCCACAGCAGCAGCGAACCCTCGTGCCCGCCCCAAACGCCGGCAATACGATACGCCAGCGGCAAGGCAGTGTTGGAATTGGACGCCACATACAGCACCGAAAAATCGTGCCGCACAAACGAAGCCACCAGACAGACAAACGCCACCACCACGAGCACAAACAGCGTGTAAGCGCCCGGCCTGGCAATCGACATCCAGTCCCTGCGGCCCGTTGCTGCACCGGCCATCGGCACCGTGCCCAGCGCTAGGGCCACACCCAGGGCCAGCCACAGGGCGAAGTGGCCTATTTCAGGAATCAAAGTCATTTCGCAGGTACCAAAGTTTGCGCCGCCTTTGCGTTGGCAATAGCGGCGTTTTTTAAAGCCTCGGCGGCTTCGGGCGGCATGTAGTTCTCGTCGTGCTTGGCCAGCACCTCCTTGGCCTGGAAAACGCCGTTTTCCAGCTGCCCCTGGGCCACCACGCCTTTACCCTCCTTGAACAGGTCGGGCAAGATGCCAGAGAACTCCACCGGCACCGTCTTGGCGGTGTCGGTCACCTCAAAGCTCACCTTCACGCCGTCTCGCTTGACGCTGCCGGCCACCACCAGGCCACCGAGACGAAACGTGCGTCCGTTGGGCACCTCTTTGGCGTCAATTTGGGTGGGGGTGTAAAAAAACACCAGATTGCTCTGGAAAGCGTTCAGCACCAGCGCCGTGGCGGCGCCGACAACGGCGACGATTCCCAGTGCGATGGCCATGCGTTTGCGCCGTGGCGTCATATGTCCGTGTCCTCTTTGTGTTCATGAACCTGTGCAATCGCACGACGCTGCCGCTGTCCTGCGGCGCGTACCTCCAACAGCAATACCAGCACCACCACCGAGTAGGAGCCCCAGACGTACAAGCCATAGCCACCCATAGCCCAAAAGTCGTTCCAGCTGGCCCAGATCATGCCGCCACCTCCTGCGCCCAGTGGGTGTGGCGCTCGCGCTCCAGAATAATGCTGCGCACCCGGTACAGGGCCATGGCGATGCTGTAGGCCCAAAAAGCCAAGGCCATCAGCAGCATCGCCCACAACATGGTTTGCGCCATGCTCGAACCCTTGGTGACAGACACCGAAGCGCCCTGGTGCAAGGTGTTCCACCATTTCACCGAAAAATAGATGATGGGCACGTTCACCGCCCCTACCAAGGCCAGCAGGCCACCAGCCTTGTCGGCGCGACGCGGGTCGTCAATGGCGCTGGTCAGGGCGATATAGCCCATGTACAGAAAAAACAAAATCAACTCGGACGTCAGGCGCGCGTCCCACACCCACCAGGCGCCCCACATGGGCTTGCCCCACAGGGCACCCGTCCACAGCGACAAAAAGGTAAACAGCGCACCCGTGGGCGCCAGGGCCTGGGTCATCATGCCCGACAGACGGGTGTTGAAGGTAAAGCCCAAAAATGCCCAAAACGCCATGGCCAGGTAAATCACCATCGACATCCAGGACGCTGGCACGTGCACAAAGATGATGCGGTAGCCCTCGCCTTGCTGAAAGTCGGTGGGGGCGACAAAAAAGCCCAGGTACAAGGCGGCCAGCGCCAGCGCCGCCGCCAGCACGGCAAACGGCCGCCAGAGCTTGCCCGCCAAGGGGTAAAAGGTTTGGGGCGCAGCCCAATGGAAGATTTTCAACATGGTTTATTCCAGCGAAATACGCAGTGCCGCGGCACACATCCAGGGGCCAAAAAAGGCCGCCAATACCAGCATGGCCATCAGAATCGACACATGGGCAGCGTAACCGATGCCGCTGATCTGGGCCTCCACCGCCCCGGCGCCAAATACCAGCGCCGGAATATACAAAGGCAGTACCAGCAGCGACAGCAGCACCTCGCCTCCACGCACGCCCAGCGTCAGCGCCGCGCCGACCGCGCCGATCAGCGACAACAAGGGCGTGCCCACCAGCAGCGTCAGCACCAAAGCCTCCATGGCGCCGCCGTCCAGGTCAAACTGCACGGCCAGCAGTGGGGCCAACAAAGCCAGGGGCAGACCCGACAACAGCCAATGCGCCAGTATTTTGGCCCCCACCAGCACCGGCAGCGGCGTGGACGACAAGGCCATTTGCTCCAGCGTTCCGTCCTGAAAATCGGCCGAGAATAGTCGCCCGAGCGAAAGCAGGCTGGCCAGCAAAGCGCCTACCCACAAAATACCTGGGGCGATCTTGCGCAAGACGCCCAGCTCGGGGCCGATGCCCAAGGGGAAAAGCGTGGCGACCACGACAAAAAAGAACAGCGCGGTCAGCACCTCGCTCTTGCGGCGCATAGCCAGGCGCAGATCGCGCTGCACAACGGCAACAAATGAATTCATGCGCCCAACCGCAGGCTTGCACCCAACCCGCGCAAGAGGAGCGGCTGGTGGCTAGTCAAAAGCGCCATGCCACCTTGGCTGACGTGCTCAGAAATGGCCTGCGCCACCAGGTCCTGGGCCTGCGCATCCAGCGCCACGAAGGGTTCGTCTAACACCCACAGGGGCGCGCTTTGCAAAAACAGCCGCGCCAACGCCACGCGGCGCTTTTGGCCCTGCGATAGCACCCGCACCGGCAAACGGGTGCGCCCGCGCAAGCCCAGTCGCTGCAAGGCCGATACCGCTTTCGAGTGCTCGAAGCTGCGTCCCGCAATGGCGGCGTCGGCTTGCAGGTTTTCCAGCGCGCTAAGTTCTTCTTTAAGCGCCAGTGCGTGACCCAAGTACAGCAGTTCAGCATGAAACGCCTCTGCCGCCTGGGCCAGCGGCTGCCCGCGCCAGCGCACCTGGCCCTGGGCCGGTGGCGTAAACCCACTTACGATGCGCAGCAAACTGGTTTTGCCCGATCCGTTGCCGCCTTCCAAGTGCAGCCACTGGCCAGCGTTCAAGTCGAAATTCACCCCAGAGAACAGGGTTTGGTCGCCGCGAACGCAAGACAGGTCAGAAACAGAAAGCATGCAGTGGTGGTTTATTCGTCGGGATCTACGTATTCTTTGGGCAGGTGGTGGGCAATACCTTTGTGGCAGTCAATGCAGGTTTTACCCTCTTCCTTGGCTTTCATGTGCTTCTTATATGGCGTTTGCTTTTGCAGCTCGGGGCTCATGGCCTCAAACGCATGGCAATTGCGGCATTCGCGGGAATTATTTTCTTTCATGCGGTCCCACTCGTGGGTTGCCAGCTCCATGCGATGCGCCTCGAACTTTTCTTTGGTGTCGATATAGCCCGTGAGCTTACCCCACACTTCGAAACTGGCCTTGGCCTTGCGGACCATTTTATGCGTCCACTCCTTGGGCACATGGCAGTCCGAGCAGGTAGCCCGTACGCCGGTGCGGTTGGAGAAGTGAATCGTCTCTTTGTATTCCTGGTACACGTTGTCCCGCATTTCGTGGCAAGTGGTGCAAAACTCCAGCGTGTTGGTAGCCTCCATGCCGGTATTAAACGCACCCCAAAACAAGATGCCGATCACAAAAAACAGGCTCGAGATCGCCAGCAAGGAATACTTTGCGCTGGGCTTGTTGACCCATGTCCAAAAGCGCTTGATCGCACCGGGGTTGTTTTCCATTTTTTTGACTCCTTGCTGTTAATCCAATGGGAACGGGACCGTTCGGTCCCGTCCGTTTTACGAAGGTTGATGGGGGTGGACCTGGGCCAGTTCCCTAGAAGCTGTAGACGTAGGTCACTGTCATCACATTGAGTGAATAGTTGGGGGCTGTTTGGTTGGTCGCCAGCATCGAATTCGGGTTGGAGCCGTAGAGCAATCCGTTGTAGTAATAGTCCTGGCTCACCAGTTTTTGGAACAGGTAGCCCAGGGTCACTTTGCTGGCCTTGTCGACCTGGTAGTTGCCGGTGAGTTTGAAGCTAACCAACTCGGCTTTGACCTCGGGCAAGGATCCGCAGGACAGGATGCGGGCATCGCTACACGCTACGCCACCCGTGGTGGTGGTGCTGTAGTTCAACACTGTGGCGTAGTTGGAGGCGCCCACGGAGTAGCTCAGGTCGCCCACCACTTCCAGCCGGCCGCCCATCAGGCCGCTTTTTTTGCTGCTCAGGCCCACCGTCAAGTCTTCGGTTTTGAGCCGGTTGCTCCAGGTGGCGCCCGCCGGTATGGCGATGGCCGTGGCGGATGCGGCGCTTGCGCCCTGGGCCAGCGAGCGCTGCTCGTCGGTCAGGTCCCGCTCGTTGGACTGCTGTGTGGCATAGGCCGTGACCGAGCTGGTGTCGCTGTAGTTGTAGGTGGCGTCCAGGTTGGCACCCCTGCCCGAACCGGACTGCACGCCGTAGGTCGAGTCGTAGCTGTCGTTGCTGTAGCGGGCACTCAGGCCCACGCTCAAGCGCTCATTGGCTTGCCAGTTCAGGCCGGCCTTGGTCATTTGCTGGGTGCGCGAGGCGTCAAAGAAGGGGTAGAAACCCAGGAAGTCGCCACCGTTCAATCCCTTGGTGGTGCCCATTGTGGTGCCGGTATCGCCACCGCGCACGCCGATCATGGCCACGATGGCTTTGGGGTCGGACGTGGTCACGCGCTTGCTGTACGAATAGCCCACATTGGTCGACAAGTCTTCGGTAGCCGCCGCCCGGTAGGTGGCGCTGAGCTTGTCGTCGTTGCTAGAGACTGCGACCACGCAGTTGGTGCCAGCGGTGTAGCTGCTTCCACCCGTGGCGTACTGGTTACACCAGCGCGACACGTCTTCGCGGTTGTAGGCCAGGCGTACGCGCTGGGTCTTGTCGATGCGGTAGTCACCGGCCAACTCCGCTTGGTTCTTTTTGAAGCTCAGCGGGGTATTGGGGTAGTAGGCAATGTTATTGGCACCAATGGCCTGGAAGTTGTAAATCGACGACGCCGTTTGGTTGTCACGCAGGTCGTATTTGTAGCCAGCCGACAACGTCAAGTCACGTGTGGTTTGGTCGGTGACTTTCAGGTCCGCGTGCTGGGTCACCACCACGCCGTCGAGCGAGGTCTTGGAGTTGCCTGCCGCCGTGCCCGTGTTGACGTACATGAACGAGTCCACCACAAACGGGTCGTTTTGGGTGTTGCGCGCCGATGAAACCGAGCCCGTGAGCTTGGTCGTAGGTGTGAGCCCGTAGCCGCCGCTCAGGCTGAGTTGGTGAAAGTCATTGCCTGGCGCCGTGCTCATGGTCTGGCTGTTGGCGGCGGTGGCAAAGGTGGTGAAACTCACCCGGTCATAACCATCCCGAAAGAATGAGCCGTAGTAGGAACCACTCAGGTGCGCGTTATCACCCGTCCAGTTCAGCGCCAGGTTGACCGTGTCGGTCTGGTAATTGGTCGGGTTGGGCAAGATGGATACCGCTTCACCAGCAGGTGCGGTGCCCGATGTGGCAAAACCGGCCGAACCAAAAGCCATCAGTTTGGAGCCGGTTTGGTCCAGGTGGTTGTAGTCAAACTTCAGGCCCAGGCGGGAGTTGATTTCCATCCCGGCGCTCAAGATGGTGTTCTTGCGGGTGCTGTCAATATTGAGGTTGCGGTAGGCCGCCAACTGGGCCGCCGTCAGGCTCGTTGTGTTGCTGGCCAAGCCAAAGCCTGGCAGGGTAAAGGTGTTGGACCCGGCGGTCCCGGTGTACGGCGTTTGGTAGCTGTCTGAGAGGTTGTGGCGCAACTCGTCGTAGTTCAGGCCAATGCTCCATTGCCCTTGGTCACTGACATTGGCGCCCAGTGCGCGCGAGGTCGTTCCCAGGTCGCTGGCCTTGATTTCCCAGCGCTGGGTGCCCGTGTCCGCACCGTAGGCGTCGCCGCCGCGGATGTTGACATTCACAACCACGCCGCCATCGGCCTTGTTGAGCCCGTTGTATTCGCCAAACTTGGCCGAAGACTGGGTCGGGGCGCCCACGCCCACCTCGACTGTGCTGGTGGGGCGGGTGAGCGCGTCGGCACTGTCTTCCTGGGCAAACGACAAGGCGGGCGCCACACAGGCGGCCAACACGGCCGCTGCCAAGCGGCTCAGGGTGAAAAGTTCTTTATTCGATTTCATAATAAATCCCCTTGAATTAGCGTTGGAAGTAACCGCCGGCAGGGCTGTTGGTCCCGTGCACCTGCCTATGGCAGTTCATGCACGAAGCGCCCACCAGGTTTTTGCTGGGGTAGAGCGCGGCACCCGAGGGGCCTACGGTAGAGAGTCCGCCTTGGCGACCTGCTGCATTGGGGCCGGCCGGTGTGCCGCTGGCATGGGTACCGTCATGGCACTCTTGGCACAGGAACGGTGCACGTGATTTCAGCAAAGGCGTGATGTTCGAGCCGTGGGGCGTGTGGCAGTTCGAGCAGTCTTCGGTCACCGGTTGGTGTTCGAACAGGAACGGACCGCGTTTTTCCGCATGGCACTGGTAGCAGGTCTCGGTCACGGTGTTTTTCTTCAACATCTTGGGGCCGGTCGATCCGTGCGGGTTGTGGCAGTCCGAGCAACCCACTTTGCCCTCGGCCACCGGGTGGTGCGAGATTTTTTTGCCGTCAGCGCGTTGGTCTTTGTGGCAGCTGTAGCAGACTTCCGCCTGGGTCTTTTTGTCTTGCAGCTTGTCTTTCGGACGGTGCACCACGTGGCAGTCGTTGCAGGCCACTCCATTGTTTTGGTGTTGTGCGCCATCCCAGTTGTTGCGCTTGCCACCCTTGTGGCAGCTAAGGCACTGGTCAGCACGGTCTTTGTCGCCTGAGGCGGCATACACGCCCTTCTTGAACACATGGTCGGGAGCCACACGGCCTTTGCCGCCGGCGTCACCCTTTAAGTGGTCGGCGCTGGCGCCATGGCAAGACTGGCAGGTAGGCGTGCGCGCATCGCCGCGCACGCCGTGTTTGGTTTGGTACAGGCTCAAAACAGGTGCGGTCTCACTCTCGTCGTGGCACTTGGTACAGACCGCATCCTTTTTCAAGGCCTCTTGCGCCAAGGCCGACTTGGTCGCCCCGCTAGCGAGCTCGGGCAGTTTGTTGTCCTGCGCCCATGCCGAAGTGGCCACCAGGCCACAGGCCACCATGCCGGCGGCTAAGAAGGTACGGATTCTTTTCATGTGTTTCCCCATCAGGTTGTCAGGTGTGCGGTGTGGGGGCCTTACTGGGCCAAGATCCACTGCACCAGGTTTTTGATCTGGGCCATGTCTTTGGCCGGAGAGGTCTTGACGACCTTGTGTTCTTCTTCGTGCCCGTCTGGGAACTTGGCTTTTTCGCCCGACATGATGTGTTCGATCAAACGCGCTTCAGCCCCGGCCTTGCCCTTGTACTTTTCAGCCACGCTCTTGTACGAGGGGCCGTCTTTGTCTTTGTCAATGGCGTGGCATTTCAGGCAGTTGTTCTGCCGCGCCAGGCCTTTGGCGGCCTCTACGTCCACCTCAGCATGCACAGCGCACGCTGCGCCAAACAGTGCTGCACCGACCAAGCACGCCGCCAAACGGGATTGAAATTTCTGTGTCATTGCGTTCACCTTGTCAAAAGTACCGAAGAGGGGTCTGGCAGGCACAGGCCAACCAGAGACTTGGGTGCAGTTTGCAGATGAAGGCAGTGGGGCGCTATCGGACAGGGATGAAAGTGGGCCTAGGAATATTCCTAGCCCAGATCAGAAAACGGCTAGTCGCGCGTCGCGTCGTCGAGCAAATGGTGTTCCAGTGCGTAGCGAACCAGCTCGACCTGGCTGCCCATGTTCATTTTTCCCAAAATATGGGATTTGTGGGTGCTGACGGTTTTGATGCTCAGTGAGAGTTCCAGGGCCATGGCCGTCATGCTCACGCCGCGCACGATGCGGCTAAACACCTCAAACTCGCGGTCCGTCAGCGCCAGGTGGGGCAGATCATGGCCACCGGGGGCCACGTCGTTGGCCAGCAGTTCGGCCACCTGGGGGCTGATGTAACGCCCTCCGGCAGCCACCTTGCGCAGGGCCGGCACAAGCAAATCCATATCGCCCTCTTTGGACAGGTAGCCCGAGGCCCCGGCGCGGATGGCGCGCACGGCGTACTGCTCCTCGTGGTGCATGCTAAAAATCAATATCGGCAGGCGTGCGCGTTCGGCCCGGATCAGCTTGATCAACTCCAGCCCGTTGCGCCCGGGCATGGAAATGTCCAGTATCACCACCGCCCAGTCCCGTTTGCGCACCCACTCCAGCGCCGCGTTGCCGTTGTCGGCCTCACCGGCCACCACAAAATCGGGTGTGTCGGAGAGCAGGTTTTTGAGGCCATTGCGGATGATGGCGTGGTCGTCAGCCACCAGCACTTCGTGTTTCATACCGCGCCCTCCTGCGCCAGGGCTGCGCCTTGCGGGGGCGCGGCCAAAGTCTCCAATGCAATGCGCACCTGCACCGACGTGCCAGCGCCCGCACTGCTGACCAACTCCAGGCTGCCGCCCACCATACGGGCGCGCTCACGCATGCTAATCAGGCCAATGCCGTCACTCCCGCGCTCAGCGCCCATGCCACAGCCGTCGTCGCGCACGGTCAAGACCAAAAAACCGTCCTGCGCCACCAGATCCAGCCACACCGCGCGGGCCTGCGCGTGGCGCACCACGTTGGTCAAAGACTCTTGCACGATGCGAAACAGCGCCGTGGCCAGCTCATCGCCCTGCACCAGATCTTGCGCGGGCAGATTCATCACCACCTGCAAACCACTGTGCTTGCAAAACTCACGGGTTTGCCACGCTACGGCATCGGCAAAACCTAGCTCGTCCAAAATCAAGGGGCGCAGCTCGGACGATATGCGGCGCACCGACATGATGGCCCCGTCCAGCGTTTTGCGCATCTCGTCCACCGCCTCCTTAGACGACAGCGCACTATGGCCACGCCCGGCGATCCAGGCTAGGCTGAGTTTGAGACCGGTGAGTTGCTGGCCCAGGTCGTCGTGCAACTCACGCGAAATACGGCTGCGCTCCTGCTCGCGCACCGTTTGCTGCGAGGCATACAAGTCACGCAGCTCCTGGTTCAAGGCGGCCAGCTCGCGCTGGGCGCGGCGCTGCTGGGTCACGTCGCGCAGCACGGCAGTCATTTGCAGCTTGCCGTCAATTTCGGTCTTGGAGATGGACGACTCGATCGGAAACTCGCTGCCGTCGCTGCGCCGGCCGTAAATTTCCAGCTGCTCAGCCATGGCCCGCGGTACCTCGCGGGTCTGGGAAAAATCGCGGACCTGCGCGTCATGGCGCGAGCGAGCGCGCTCGGGCAACAAAAGACTCAGCGGCTGGCCTATGGCGGCCTCGGAAGACAGGCCAAACATGGCCTGCGCCGCCGGGTTAAAGAGCTGGATGGTCAGCCCCTCATCAACCGCCACGATCGCGTCCTTGACCGAATCCACCGTGTGCAAATAGCGCTCGCTGACGTTGTTCAGCGCCGCTTCAAGCAGCTCCTTGCGGCGCAGCTTTTGCGTCAGCACAAAAGCCATAAACACGGTGAATAGGCACAGCGCTGCCACGGACAGGGCAATGGGAACAGCAATTTCCCGCCAGGCCGCCAGGCTTTGGTCCTCCTCGTCGGTCACGCTCAGCAACAGGGGAAAGTCGTTCAAACGCCCCAGCGCAAACAGTTGGCGCGCGCCGTCGCCGCTGGTGTGAACCATGCTGCGCACCGCCTGGCCGCGCGCCGGCAGCTGCTCCCCGGTCAGCTCTACCGCGGGCCCGCCCAGGTCATTGCCGCGGTGGGGAAAACTGGCCATCAAGGTGCCGTCTTCCTGGTAAATCGCCATGGGGCGCACAAAGTCAAGTTTGACCTGGTAAAAAAGCGCCTCAAACCGGGCAATGTCCAGGGCCGCCACCACCACGCCGCGAAAGCTGTCATCGTCGTTGCGCATGGCGCGCGCCATGTGCACCGTCCAACGCCCGTCATCGTGGTTTCGGTGCGGCTTGTCCATCACGTAGGTGCTGCTTTTTCCACTGGCCAGCGCCTGAAAATACGGCTCATCGTCCACCGCACGGTCCATGGCCTGCATGCTTTCGGACGAATTCACCACCTGCCCTTGGGCATCTACCAGCGAGAGCGAGCGCAGCTGGCGCATGCCCGCCACGCGGGTGGCCAATAGCAAATGGGTCATCTCACTGTCCAGCGGAATTTTGCTGCCATAGCTCGACGCCAAGCGCTCCTGCACGCCCTGGAGCACGATGTCTGCACCCTGCAAGTACTGCTGAGTTTGCTCCATGAACATTTCGGTCAGGCTCACCGTCTCCAGGCGCGCGTGCTCTAGCTCGCGCAGGCGCAAGCGCCAAAGCAAGAACGTGGACGACAGCAGCACGGCGACCAAGATGGCCACCGCCAGAACACCCACGGCCTGGGAAGAACGAATTTGCAGACGCATGGTCCTCAACCTGGGAAAGCGGGGGTCAAAGTACCATTTCCCCCGCACATATCCACCGCAAAGGCTGCGGTGCAAACCGGTAGAGACCACTGTAGCAGAAGGGGATTTTCTGCCCCGCCTGAGCGGCCCCTAGACAGGTGCTGGCACCCAGGGCTCCACCGTCACCCGCACATTCAGCGTGTGGTTGGCGCCACCCTGCAACACACCGCGCAGGGGCGACACGTCGGCAAAGTCGCGCCCCACCGCCAGGCGCACATAGTCCAAGCCCGGGGTGCCCAGGCCGGCGCGGTTGTTGGTGGGGTCTAGATCCAGCCAGCCGCCATGGGGCAGGCCGCGCGCACCGCCCAGGTCCGCCAGGTACACCGCCACCCATGCGTGCGAGGCATCCGCGCCGATCAGGCGCGGCTGGCCGGGTGCGGGCTCGGTGAGCAGGTAGCCGCTGACGTAGCGCGCAGCCAAACCCACTGAGCGCAAGCAAGCCAGCATCACGTGGGCAAAGTCCTGGCACACACCCCGGCGCTGGGCCAGCACCTCGAGCGCCGGGGTGCTGATTTCGGTGCTGTGCGACTCGTACACAAAATCGTGGTGCACGCGCTCCATAAGGCAACACACCGCCTGCGCCAGCGGCCGTCCAGCGCCAAAGCTGGGTGCCGCATAGGCCGCAAAAGCCGCATCCACCGGGGCGTGGTGCGATGCGTAACTGAACTCACTGGCCGCCATACCGGGCTGGCCCGAGGCGTAGCACAGCAGGTCGCGTACGGACTCCCACGCCATGCCCGTCAGTTGTGCCTGCGCCAGCGCGACTCGCCCATCGTCCATTGGCGCAGCGTCTGGGGCTTCCATGGCATCGACCAGGTCACCCTGGGGCCAGTGGGTGCGCACCTGGCTTTGGGCGCACACGCGCAAATGCTGGTGAAACGAAGACATCGCCCAGTAGCTGCGGTGGTTGCCAAAAGCGTCCATTCGGGTGTCGGGGTCGGCACACGGCGGGTCCACATCCATGCGGTGGCCCAGACAGGTTTGGTAGGGCGTATGGGGCGGCTGCAGGTGCGCCATGTGCTGCGCGGTGTCCACGCCGGGGGCGTAGTCGTAGCTGGTTTCGTGGGTGATGCGCAGCAGCATTTAGGCGCCTATGCTTTGGCTGGCTTCGCCGCTGTGGGCAAAAAACAAGGTGTTGAGGCTGTCGGAGGTTGCGCGCGCGGCGTCACGGCAGTCTTGCAGCAGATCCAGCAACGCTGGAGTGGTTTGCATGCCGTCGGGGCACAGGGCTTGCAAATCGGCGTTCACCAGTTGCGGTACGCGCGCGGCCAGGGCCTGCGTGCCACCGTCGGCCAGGTTGCCCATGCGCGCCAGGCGCGCGCGCAGCGTGTGCGCCACCCAGCCCAGGGCGCGCGGGTTGTCGGCATGGGTCAGCAGCAGCTCCAGCAAAGCGTCCACGGTGCGCGACTGCTGGTACTGGGCGTGAAAGCTGATGGTGCTGTCAAACAACGCCAGCACGGCGTCAAACCCGGCCTGCTCTTGCAGCGCGCCCACCGTGACGGCGCTGGCCAGGGCGTGGGCCAAAAAGTCCAGCCGTTCAATATGGCGGCCAATGGAGAGCAGGCGCCAGCCGTCGTCACGCGTCATGCGGTCGGTTTGGGCGCCGGTGAGTGCGGCCATGAGCTGGCTGGTGCGCACCAGCACGCGCTGGGCCTGCACCGGGTCGTGGGGGTCGCTCACGTCGGGCTGTGCCAGGGTGTTCTGCGCCTGCTCGATCAGGCTCCAGTGCTCAGGCGAGAGCCGCTCGCGCACGCAAGACGCGGCCAAAAAAACTGCTTTGAGGTTAAAAGCCAGGCCCGTTGTGTGCTGGGTGTCCCACAGCCCAGCCACCAGCGAACGCTCAAACACCCGGCGCGACTGCTGGGCCGCAGGCACACCCGCGACCACCAGACCGTGTGCGACCGCGAGGCCATTGAGCCAGGCCACCAGCGGGGCACAGGTTTGGTCCTCGCCGCCCAGCACATCAAGCGCCAGGCGCGACAAGCGCAAGGTGTTCTCGCTGCGCTCGGTGTAGCGGCCCATCCAAAACAGGTTTTCAGCGGCGCGGCTGGTGACGATGCGCTGGCGGTGCGCTGGCGCCGACGTGGCAGGCCCCAGCGGCACGTCTGCCACCAAGGGCGCCAAGGGCACGTCAATCGTGGTCTGGCTTTGCGACTGGCTTTGTCCTGCGCTGTGGGCTTGGGTCTGGCTTTGGTCGGGGGGTGTTGCCTGGGGGGCGCCCAAGCGGCCGGTCAGCACCCACACGTCGGCGCTGCTGCCGCCGCGCTGCATGGACGCTATGCCCTCACGCGTGCCCAGGCGCGCCAGGCCACCGGGCAACACGCTCCAGCCGCCCTGCGCGTTGGCCAGGGCAAACACCCGCAATACCACCGGGCGCACGCCAATGGACGGTGCCAGCGCATCGGCCTGCCAGACCGGCGTGTGCGAGATCGGCAAAAAGGCCTGCAAGGTGTGGGACGCGCCATCGCGAAAAATGCGGCCCGACCACTCGTCGCGCTCGCGCTGCGACAGCTTGCGCCCCACCACGGGCTCAAAACTGTTGCGCCCCGAAAACGCCGGGTAGCTGGGCTTGATCACGCAGTCGGCCATGCGTGGCAGCACCTGCTGCATGGCACTGCGTTCGCCGCACCACCAGCTGGGGATGGCCGGCAGACGCAGCTCCTCACCCAGCAGCGACTGGGCCAGCGCTGGCATAAAGCCCAACAGGGCGCTGGACTCCAAAAAGCCCGAGCCCGGCGCGTTGGCCACCAACACATTGCCCGCGCGCACCACTTGCAACAAGCCGGGCACGCCCAAGGTCGATTCGGCGCGCAGCTCCAGCGGGTCCAGCCAGGCGTCGTCCACGCGCTTGAGCACACCGTGCACGCGCTGCAGTCCTTGCAGGGTTTTAAGGTAGAGCTTTTGGTGGCGCACCAGCAGGTCGCCGCCTTGCACCAGGGTTAGGCCCAGGTAGCGCGCCAGGTAGGCGTGCTCAAAATAGGTTTCGTTGTAGGGGCCGGGCGTGAGCAAGGCGATGTGTGCGTCAGCGCCAGCGGGTGAACGCTGTTTCAGGCCGTCCACCAAAGCGCGGTAGGCGTCGGCTAAGCGCTGCACCGGCATGGCGTCAAACGCCTGCGGAAACTGGCGCGAGATGAGCAGTCGGTTTTCAAGCAAATAGCCCAAACCCGAAGGCGCCTCGGTGCGCTGCGACAACATCCACCAGCAGCCGTCGGGGCCGCGCGCGAGGTCAAAAGCGGCCAGCGCCAAGTGCTGGCCACCCACGGGTGCCACGCCTTGCATGGCGTGCAAATACCCCGGGTGGCCTTGCACCAAGGCGGCGGGTAGCATGCCGGTTTTCAGCAGGCGCTGCCCACCGTAGGTGTCGTCCATGATGTGTTCAAGCAAGCGCATGCGCTGCAACACACCGGCTTCAATTTGCTGCCAGCTCAAGGCATCCACCATCAGCGGGAAAAGGTCCAAGGACCAGGGGCGCTGGGGCCGGTCGGCGTCGGCGTAGACGTTGTAGGAAATACCGTTGTCGCGCACCTGGCGCTCCAGTTGCGCCATGCGCGGGTTCAGGCCCATCAGGCCTTGCGGCCCCAGGTGGTCGATGAACTCAGACCAAGGGCCGCTCAGCGGCACAAAGCCACTGTTGGGGGCCTGCCCGGCGTCCACCCCGCCGCGCAGCTCGTCCCAGACTCCGGCTGGCGCGGCCTGCGCCTGTCTCAGCAAAGCCGGGTTGCCCAGGCTGTTCGCCAGGCCAGCGGCGCGCGCTGACCCCGGCAGGGGCGGCAGGGTTTTGAAGTTTTCCACTGAAAGGGATTATTGCCGCGGACGGGCCAAGCGCGCGCAGGCGCGCCTCAGGCCGGGCAGCGCCGCAAATCCAGCGTGAACGGAAACTCCGCGCTGGGCGCCAGCGCCGCATTGGGCTGGGGCACCTGCATCGCGCCCGGCGTGTGGCCCATGCGGGCAAAGCGCGCCATGCGTCGGCTCTCGGCCTCGTAGGCGTTGACCGGCAAGGTGTCGTAGGCCAAGCCGCCGGGGTGCGACACAAAGTACTGGCAGCCGCCCAGCGAACGCTGCATCCAGGTGTCCACCACGTCAAAGGTCAGCGGAGCATGCACGCCAATGGACGGGTGCAGCGACGAGGGCGGGTTCCAGGCCTTGTAGCGCACGCTGGCCACAAACTCGCCCACCACGCCGGTAGGCTGCAGCGGCAGCGCGTTGCCATTAACGGTGACGGCGTAGCGGCTGCTGTTGAGGCCATTGACCTTGACCTCCAGGCGCTCCAGCGACGAGTCCACGTAGCGTGCCGTGCCGCCGGCTGAGCCTTCTTCGCCCATCACGTGCCAGGGCTCCAGGGCATTGCGCAGCGTCAGTTGCACGCCCTTGCTCTGAATCTGCCCCACCAGCGGGAAGCGGAACTCAAAGTGCGGCGCAAACCAGGCCGCGTCAAAGGCAAAACCGGCCTCTTGCAACTCGGTAATGACGTCGTCAAAGTCTTCTTGCACGCCATGCGGCAGCAAAAACCGGTCGTGCAGCTCGGTGCCCCAGCGCGTCACAGGGGCCAGGTAGGGCTTATCCCAAAAGCGCGCCACCAGGGCGCGCAGCAGCAACTGCTGCACCACGCTCATGCGGGCGTGCGGCGGCATCTCAAAGGCACGCAGCTCCAGCAGGCCTAAACGGCCCGTGGACGAATCGGGCGAGTACATCTTGTCGATGCAAAACTCGCTGCGGTGGGTGTTGCCGGTCACATCCACCAAGATATTGCGCAGCGTGCGGTCCACCAGCCAAGGCGGCATATAGGTTTCAGTGGCTTTGGGCGCACCCTTCACCGTCTTGGCTTGCTCGCTCAGCCGGTGAATCTCGCGCAGCGCAATTTCCAGCTCGTAAATCTGGTCATTGCGCGCCTCGTCTACGCGGGGGGCCTGGCTGGTGGGGCCGATGAACATGCCGCTGAACA
>CANHZG010000004.1 GCA_947464995.1 Comamonadaceae bacterium
ACTAATGGATTGTGATTAAAAAGGGTTTTGTCCTATTTTCTGAAACCAGTTTCTGCTTGGAAAATAGGACAAAACCCTTTTTAATCACAATCCATTAGTTTTCGATTAAAAAGGGTTTTGTCCTATTTTCTGAAACCAGTTTCTGCTTGGATGGTTTTGGTTTTTTCGGTCGTCCTTGGCTCCGCCCTTGAGCCTATGATTCCTGCGCTGCTCAAGCCTTTGCTTGATGACGGTTTCAAGTCGCGTGAAATCAATTTGTGGTTTATTCCCCTTGCGATCGTTGGCCTTTTCACACTGCGCTCATCTGCCTCCTTCATGGCCGACGTCGCATTGGCGAAAATTGCCCAAACCAGTTTGCACGGTCTACGCAGGAAAATGTTTGATTGCATTAGCGTGGCCGAGCTGGAGCTGTACCGAAAGCAACCGGCTACCGCTTTGGCCAACACGATTGTGTTTGAGGCCACCAACGGCGCCGTCTTGTTGTTGCAATCTATTACCACGGTCGTAAAAGACAGTTTGTCGCTGGTGGCGTTGGTGTGCTATTTGCTGTATCTGAATTGGAAGCTCACACTCATTGTTTTGCTTATTTTCCCGGTGGTAGCCTTGGCCATGCGTGCGCTGGCTAAGCGCTTGTATGGTTTGACCAAGGCGTCTCAGGCGGCGGTCGACAAGCTGGCTTATGTGGTTGAAGAAAGCGTGCTGGCCCACAAGGAAATTCGGATTCAAAACGCCGAAGCCCAGCAGCGCCAACGCTTTGAAACGGTTAACACGCTGCTGCAGCGTCTGGCAATGAAGTCGGCGATTGCCGGGTCCGCAGTGGCGCCCATTACCAACTTGTTTGGCTCTATTGCACTGTCGGCGGTGATCACCGTGGCGATTGTGCAAAGCCAGTCCAGCTCCTTGTCTGCTGGTGGGTTTGTAGCCTTTATTACGGCGATGTTGATGCTTATTGCTCCTATCAAACACTTGTCGGAGGTGTCTAGCACGATTACACGGGGCGTGGTGGCCGCAGAGCGCGCCATCGCCTTGGTCGAAACCGTGGTGCCCGAGAAGGGGGGCGACTTTGTCAAGGACCGCAGCACCGGACAGTTGGAACTGCGTGGCGTGGGCGTGACCTACCCCGACGCGCCTGCACCGGCCTTGGTGGATATTGACTTGGTGGTGCAACCGGGGCAATTCATCGCGCTGGTGGGGCTCTCCGGCTCGGGCAAAACCACGCTGGCCAATTTGTTGCCACGTTTTGTCGATTGCACCAGCGGACACATATTCCTTGATGGCGTGGAGTTGCGCGACTGGAATCTGCAGTCGCTTCGGCGGCAATTTGGCTTGGTGGGCCAAAACGTGGTGATGTTCAACGACAGCGTATTGAACAATCTGGCCCTGGGCCACGCCGTGGACCGCGCGCGCGCGCAGCACTGTTTGGAAGCTGCCAATTTGGCCGAGCGCGTTGCTGCCTTGCCCCAAGGCATGGACACGGTGTTGGGCCACAACGCTAGTGTGCTGTCGGGCGGTGAGCGCCAGCGCCTGGCCATTGCGCGGGCTATTTACAAAGACGCACCGATCTTGATTTTGGACGAGGCGACCTCAGCCCTGGACACCGACACTGACAGCCTGGTGCAGGCCTCGCTGCGCACGGCCATGGCGGGCCGCACCACCATTGCCATTGCGCACCGCTTGTCCACCATCCGCGACGCCGATACGATTTTTGTGTTGCAGGATGGCCGCATCTTGCAGCGCGGAAGCCACGCGCAACTGATGGCCGAAGGCGGCGCCTACGAAGACTTTATTCGCCTGAGTTACAGCTAAATAACCGCATCGCGCTGGCGGCGAACGCTTCCGCGGATGGTTCAACTAGGCAGACGACGTCCGAGTGATGGTGGTAAGACGGTGGGGTGGCGAAGTTGAACCAGCATAGCGTCGCAACGCCCAAAGCCACTGCCATATGGTAGGGCCCCGAGTCGCTGCTGATGACCAGATCCGCCTGCTGCAACAGCCCGCTGAGCTGGTCCAAGGACAATTGTCCAGCCCAATCGACGATCGTGGCTTGGTGTCCAGTGGCCAGAAGCTGTCCCTGTAGCAAAGCGACGAACTGCTGGTTCACGTCGCGCTCAAATGGGGCGCCCGACAGGTGAAGGGCAAACGGGGCACGTTCATATAGTGCGGCGCAACACTCTGCCAGTTGCTCCAGTGGCGGGCGCTTGACCAAGGCGTCATCAGTGCCGCACCCAATGTTGAGAACCAAGGTCTTTTTGCCGGGAGTTTGGATGGGGTGCTGCTGTATCCAGGTGGCACCTTCGGCCGACGGGCGCAGCGTAATGCGGGTGCCAGCTCGCTCAATTCCCAATCCCGCCAGAGCCACAAAGTCGCGCTCGGTGTAGTCCATGGCCCGCGAAAAACCGTGCAGGGCCTGGTAGTGGCGGCTCGATGGTGCCGCCCGGTCGTAGAAAAGTCGGCGCAAGGGAAACTGCGCAATCCCTACGGACACGGCCTGTTTTTCTTTTGCTATGCGGCGTGTTAACCACGACGTTTTGAGGCCGCTGCTCTCAAAATCGATAACCAGGTCGATGGGTTGCCCGGTGAGGCACTGCGACACGGCTTTGAAAACCTGCCCCAAGGGCAGGCTGTGCTGTTTTTGGGCGCCAGGTTGGCCGTGCTTGACGGTCACAAAATGCACGCTGGAGAGCAGGTGGTGCGATCGAATCAACGCCTCTGAGGGGTAGCCCTCATGGTTGCTCAGCATCAAAAAGTGCAGTCGGGCTTCTGGCCACTTGGCTTTCAAAGCGCTCCAGGCTGCGGAGCTGCGGAGTAAATCGCCAATGCCCATGCTGTGCGACTTGATGAGCAAAATGTCTTTTGGATTCATGGCACTGGGTCCCCGCCGACAGGGGTCGTACCGGTCTGGCGGTCCTCGTAAGCCGTAAAGCACTTGAGCAGTAGATGCGCCCAGGTTGTCGTGCGGCTTACCAGAACGCGGGGCAGTAGCAGCAAATGGGTGTGCAAGGGTGCGTCTAGGTTCACCCGCCCGCGCTTAGTCGTGGTGGCCGTGGTGTACCCGGTGTTTTGCACCGCCTGTACGCTGCTTACGTCGCACAGACCGTAGGGATAGCAAAAATGCCGCACCCCCCCGTGCTGCTGCACCAGGGCCTCCAACGCCTGTTTGGATTGGGCAATTTCCCGCTGCTTTTGGTCGGGCGCCAGATCGGGCAGGCGGGCGTGGGTCATCGTGTGCGAGCCCACTTCCTGCCCCGCGTCCACCCACTGCTGCAGTTGGGCAGCATCCATCAGGGGCACTTGCGCGATGCCGTGTTGCGCGTCCCAGCTGTTGCGCTGGCCCACCAGGCCGGCCACCACATAGCAGGTACTGCTAAAGCCAAAACGCTGCAATATCGGCAGCGCCCGGTACAGGTTGTTGGCGTAACCGTCGTCAAAGGTGATGCCAAACACCCGGCCTTGGCGCTCGCCGCGCAAGTAGGGCTCCAAACCGCCCATGGATAGCCCCCGGTAGCCCAGCAGCCACAAGCAGGCCATGTGCCAAAAAAAAGTGCGTGGCGCCACCACCAAACCGCGCATTGCGCTGCCCTTGGGGGGCGGCACGTCGATCTGGTGGTACATCAGGATGGGGATGGTTTTCACCGGTCCACTCCCTTGGCCAGCAGGTCCTCGAAAAGTCGCTCGTGCAGCTGTCCAGCTAGTTCCCAGGAGTGGCTGTGGGCAAACTGCAGGCCTTTTTCTGCCATCGATTGCGCCAGCACAGGGTTACCCAGAACCGATCGGATGGCGTGTTCCAGAGCGCTGACGTCATGCGGGTTTGGTAGCAGCCAGGCCTGGGCCTGATGCGTCAAATCCCCCGCAATGCCGCAATACGGCAAGCCGCTGACGACCACCGGCAAACCATAGGCCATGGCTTCTAGCACCACCATGCCATACGAGTCCTGCAGGGTGGGGTGCACCAGCATGTCGCAGGCGCGGTAGGCGCTGTCCATCTGCAAGAGCGCACCCAGAAAGTGCACGCGTTCCCCCACGCCGCACCCCCGGGCGAGCTGGCCGACGGCGTCTGCCTGCTTGGGGTTTCCCACCACCGCCAAACATACACCGGGCTCCAGGCGCGCCAAAGCGTTCACCAAGACCGGCAACCCTTTTTTCTGAAAGTCGTTTCCCACAAACAAGAGGCAGGTTCCATCGGTTGGCAGTCCTAGCCGTTCGCGTGCCTCCTGCTTTTGCGCCGCGCTAGTTGGCAGGGCGGGTACCGCAACGCCGGGCGTGATCACAGCCAGCGCCCCCGCAACACCCGGATAGGCTTCAAGCATGGCCGTACGCAGCGCGTCCGACACCACTACCACGCGGCGGCTTGGGGTGACGGTGTAGCGCTGCTTCTCCAGCCAAAGGTAGCTCAGCAGGCGCGGGCTGCTGGCTACCTTAATGCAGCGCAGCCACCAAGCCAGACCGGTTTTTCCGTGAAACAGGCTGTGGCGAACCGGCAGCACATGCACGGTTTGCACATTGCCGTGCCAGACGTTTTCGTGGGAGTGGACGATGTCGAAGCCCTTGCGTGTCGCCCACCAGGTGGCCATGGCAAACCACCACTGGTTGATCCAACGGGGCCGCTGCAAAAAACGCCCTATGGCGTGGTAGTGCAAACCGGGCCAGGCGTGTGCGAATGTTTGGGCAAACACGTGCACCTCATGGTGCTTTGCGAGTTGCTCCACAACGGCAATGGAATAGTGTTCCGCCCCGCCGCCCGTGGTGCTGAAATTGCGACTGAGTACGGCAATCTTCAGGCGCATGGGCTACATCAGCACGATGTCGTACTGCTCCTGCCCCATGGCAGACTCGGTTTGGAGTGACACCGGCTTGCCGATGAACTCGCTCAAGCCCGCAAGGTGCTGGCTTTCCTCGTCCAAAAACAGCTCAATCACCTTGGGCGCGGCGACGATGCGAAATTCTTGCGGGTTGAACTGACGCGCCTCGCGCAAGATCTCGCGAAAAATGTCGTACACCACGCTGCGCGCGGTTTTGACAATGCCCTTGCCTTCACACACCGGGCAGGGCTCGCACAGCATGTGGGCCAGCGATTCGCGGGTACGCTTGCGCGTCATCTCCACCAGTCCTAGCTGCGAAAAGGTGCCGGCCATGGTTTTCACACGGTCGCGTGCGAGTTGTTTTTTGAACTCTGCCAGTACGGCGTCCCGGTGGTCGGCGCGGGCCATGTCAATAAAGTCGGCCACGATGATGCCGCCCAGGTTGCGCAGGCGCAGCTGGCGCGCAATGGCCTGCGCCGCTTCCAGATTGGTCTTGAAAATGGTGTCGTCAAAATTGCGTGCCCCAACAAAGCCGCCGGTGTTCACATCCACCGTGGTCAGCGCCTCGGTCTGGTCGATGATCAGGTAACCGCCCGATTTCAGGTCTACCCGGCGCCCCAGCGCCTTGGCGATTTCTTCGTCAATCGCAAACAGGTCAAAAATCGGCCGCTCGCCCTTGTAGTGCTGCAGCTTTTTCACCGCCTGGGGCATGAACTCGGCGCCAAAGGCCTGCAAGGCCTCGAACTGCTCGCGCGAATCCACGCGTATGGTCTGCGTAGCCTCACCCACCAGGTCGCGCAGCACGCGTTGCAACAAATTCAAGTCTTGGTGCAGCAAGCTGGTCGGCGGCAGCTTGAGCGCCGCGCTTTTGATGCGCGCCCAGGCCTTGCGCAAATAGGCAATGTCCTCGGCCAGCTCCGCGTCTTGCGCGTCTTCGGCGTTGGTGCGCAAGATAAAACCGCCACCCTCGCTGCCCGCCAGAGCTTGCACGCGCTGGCGCAAGTCTTCGCGCTGCGCCAGTGGAATTTTTTGCGACACGCCAATATGGTCGTCTTGCGGCAGAAACACCAGCAAACGCCCCGCAATGCTGATTTGGGTCGACAGGCGCGCACCCTTGGTGCCCATCGGGTCCTTGATCACCTGCACCATCAGCGCTTGGCCCTCAAACACCTGGCGCTCAATGGGAACCAGCGCCTGTGCGGTGCGTGCCGCGCTAATGGTCTCGCCCTCAGCGGGCGGATGCCACACATCGGCCACGTGCAAAAAAGCCGCGCGCTCTAAGCCAATGTCGATAAACGCCGATTGCATGCCCGGCAACACCCGCGCCACCTTGCCCAAATAGACGTTGCCCACCAGGCCACGCTCCAGCGTGCGTTCCACGTGCAGCTCTTGCACCGCGTTGTGCTCCACGATAGCTACGCGCGTTTCCTGCGGCGACCAGTTGATCAAAATATCTTGCTGCACGGGTTTACTCCAAGGCCTCCAAGGCGCGCAGCGCCTGCGCAGTCTCAAACAAAGGCAGGCCCATGATGCCAGAGTAGCTGCCCTCAATGCGCGCAATAAATGCAGCCGCCAGACCTTGCACGGCGTAGGCCCCGGCCTTGCCCATGGGTTCGCCCGAGGCCACGTAGGCGGCGATATCGTCCGCCGCCAGGGGCGCAAACGTCACGCGCGACACGCTGCAAGCATTCACCACGCGCACGCCGTCACCCAAGGCAATCGCCGTCAGAACCCGGTGGCTGCGTCCGGCCAGGCGGCCGAGCATGAGCGCCGCGTCCGCAGCGTTTTGTGGTTTACCCAAAATGGCGCGGCCCAACGCCACCGTGGTGTCCGAGCACAAGACCGGCGCCAGCGGCAACTGGCGCCGTTGCAAACGGACCAGCGCAGCATCAAGCTTGAGGGCGGTTACGCGCTGCACATAGGCCAACGGCGCTTCACCCGGTAACACCGCTTCCAGCGCCTCGCTGTCTTCGGCGGCGTCGGGCAGCAGCAGGCGATGCTCCACACCGAGCTGTGCCAGCAACTGGCTGCGCCGAGGGCTTTGCGAGGCCAGGTAAATAAAGGCAGCCATGCGCTGATTACTCACGGTGGTAGGGGTGATTGGCGTTGACCGACCAGGCCCGGTACAACTGCTCGATCAACAAGACCCGGGCAAAAGCGTGCGGCAAAGTCAGGTCCGAGAGGCGAATGCGCTCGTGTGCCGTTTGGCGAAAGGCTGGATCAATGCCGTCGGGCCCGCCAATGACCAAGGCTACATCGCCACCACTGAGCTGCCACTCGGTCAGACGCGTCGCCAGGGCCAAGGTGTTCAGGTGCTTGCCTCGCTCGTCGAGCACCACCACGCGCGCGCCCTTGGGAATGGCCGCCTCGATGCGCGCGCGTTCGGCGGCATACAAGGTGTCCAGGGTTTTGGAGCCGCGCGGCTCGGTTTTGACGGCCTTGAGCTCTATCTTGATCTCATGGGGGAAGCGCTTGGCGTAGTCGTCCCACGCGGTTTGCGCCCAATCGGGCACGCGCTGGCCCACCGCAATAATGACCAGCCGCACCGGTGCCTCAGGCCTGGCGGGGCGCCGGCTTCTTAGGCGCTACTTTTTTAGCAACCGCTTTTTTTGCTACGGTTTTTTTCATGGCCACCACGACTTTGGTAATGGGGTTAGCAGACGTTGCTGTTTTTCGCGCTGCAGTCTTGGTGGGCGTGGCTTGTGTAGCGGCGGCCTTGGCGGCGTCGCGTTTGGCAGCGGCTGCATTGGATGCTGCCGTTTTGGCGGCTTGGGCGCGGGAGGGGAAGGCTTCGGCCACACCGATCTTGGCGGCGTTGGAGCGGCGCAGCGTGGTGGCGGGTTTGGCCGCACTGGCAGCGACCGGCGCTTTGGCGACCGGCGCGGGCTTGGCCACACCGAGCTTCAGGCGCACCGGCTTTTCGCCCCAGAGTTCTTCAAGGTTGTAGTAGGCGCGAAAACTGGGTTGCATCACGTGCACCACCGCTTGGCCGCAGTCAACGATGATCCATTCACCGTTGCCTTCGCCTTCTAAACGGGGCTTTTGAAAGCCTGCCTTGCGAACTGCGTCGCTCACACTGGAAGCCAGTGCCTTGGTCTGGCGGTTGGATGTGCCCGAGGCCACGACCACACGCTCAAAAAGGGCTGATAAATCTTCTGTATCAAACACCACGATGTCCTGGGCCTTGACGTCTTCCAGCCCATCTACTATGGCGCGCTGGAGTTTTTGGATGTCATTTTTTTTGGCGGAAGAGGTAGTGGTCATCAGGGCGATTGGTAAAGGTGGTGAATGGCAATATAGCGCGCAACAGCTTCTGGCACCAGCGTGTCTATGCCTTGTTGGTGGGCTAGGCGGTAACGAATATCGGTCGCGCTGTGCGGCATGGACGGCATTTGGAGCCATTGCAAGGCGAACGAGTCAACTTGGGAGGTTGCGATGGGACCGCATGGGTCCGCAGATTCAGGGCGCGCAGCGACATAGATTGTAGCAAGCTGGGGCAGCGCACTGGCGCGGTACCAGTGGTGCAAGGCCTGCGCCTGGTCCTGTCCGATGAGCAGGCACAAGGTGGTTTGCGGGTATTGAAGTCGTAACTCCTCGAGCGTGTCCACCGTATAACTCGGCCCGGTGCGCAGTGTTTCGCGTGGGTCCACCGCCACCTGTGGAAACCCGGCAAACGCCAATTCGCACATTGCGAGCCGGTGGACCGCAGGGCTCAGGGGACGCTGCTTGTGCGCCGCGTGTCCGGTGGGTACCACCAGCAACTGGCACAACCCTAGCTGCGCCACTGCCGCTTGCGCCAGTGCTACATGGCCCCGGTGGGGCGGGTCAAATGCGCCACCGAAGACGCCGATACGTTGGGTAACGTGGGTCAAACCCAGTCCCTGCGCACCAGAAATTGTTCGTACAGGGCCGCCTCAGGCGTTCCTGGGGCGGGGATATTTTGGTAGGACCAGCTGGCCAGCGGCGGCATGGACAGCAAGATCGACTCGGTGCGCCCGCCCGACTGCAAACCAAAGTGCGTGCCGCGGTCCCATACCAAGTTGAATTCGACGTAGCGGCCGCGCCGGTAAAGCTGAAACTCACGCTCCCGGCTGCCATAGGCGATGTCTTTGCGCCGCTGCACGATGGGCATGTAGGCGCCCAAAAACGCATCCGCTACCGAGCGCAGCATGGCAAAACTACGCTCCTGGCCCAGCTCAGAAAAGTCGTCAAAAAACACGCCGCCTATGCCGCGCGGCTCGCTGCGGTGTTTGAGGAAAAAGTAGTCGTCGCACCAGGTTTTGAAGCGCGGGTATTTGTCGTCGCCAAAGGGTCCTAGCGCGTCTTTGCAGCTTTGGTGGAAATGCACGGCGTCCTCTGTAAAGCCATAAATGGGAGTCAAGTCCATACCGCCGCCAAACCAGCACACCGTCTGCCCCGCGGGGTTCTTGGCGGCCAGCATGCGCACGTTCATGTGCACGGTGGGGGCGTAGGGGTTGCGGGGGTGAAACACCAGCGAGACACCCATAGCCTCAAATGGCGCACCCGCCAACTCGGGGCGGTGCTGGGTGGCGCTGGGCGGCAGTTGCGGCCCGCGCACATGCGAAAAACCGCAGCCCGCGCGCTCAAACACGGCGCCGTCTTCCAGAATTTGGGTGACTCCGTTTCCTTGCAACATCTCGCCGGGCGCTTTTTCCCAGGCGTCGATGACAAAGGTGCCACCATCCATTGCGCTAACGGCACCGGTAATTCGACTCTGCAAGTCGAGCAGGTAGTGGCGAACGGTCTCGGGGGATGCAATTTCAAACATGGGCAGCGATCCTTAAGGGGCCAATGAATTGGGGGGCTTGGGCGGCAAGGCCTCGGTGACAGGCGTCTGCGGCGGTGCGGGGTGGGATTTGATCAAAACAAGTGGCGAGGCATCTTGCGGTCGGTGACCTTTCACACCCGCAAAACTGAGCGCAATATGGGCCATGTCCGCGCGTTCATCGCCACTGAGCCAGTAGAAATGGGCGGCCACAACGCGTCGCGTGGCGTAGTCCAGTTGCACCAGACACACGGGCACCTGGGCCTGCAGGGCGGTTTGGTAAAACCCGCTGCGCCAACCCTCGGTGCGCTTGCGCGTACCTTCGGGTGCCAGGCCCAGCCAGCAATAGCGCTGCGTGCGTTGCGCTTCTTGCAGCGCCGTCACCGCCTGGCCGACCAGCCCGCCGGGCGCATCGCGCACCGCGGGTATGCCCCCGAGCCAACGCAGCCAGCGCCCCAGCAAAGGAATTTTGAACAAGCTGTCCTTGCCCCAAAAGTTGACCTGCACGCCCAGCGCCCATTTGGCAAGTACGGCCACCACAAAGTCCCAGTTGCTGGTGTGCGGGTAGACCACGAAAACGCCTTGCAAAGTGGGCAATCCCTCAAACTGCAGCTCCCAACCTGCCGTCTTGAGCACGGCGCTGGCCAGGCGGCTGCCACGCAGCTGCACGGGGTGGGGCAGCGGGAAGGTGGCCATCTGCTCAGGCGCCTTGCATGGGCCCGTGCGTCACGCCTTGAGCGCCCGAAAACCGATATCACCGCGAAACTGCATGCCCTCAAAATGGATCTGGCGCACCACGTCATAGGCGCGCGCTTGCGCCACTTTCACCGTGTCGGCCAAAGCAGTTACGCACAGCACGCGACCCCCCGAGGTCTTCAATACGCTGTCCTGGAACTGCGTGCCGGCATGAAATACCACGACTTCGTCCGATTCTTTGGGGATGCCGGTAATCGCGTCGCCCTGGCGCGGCGACTGCGGATAGCCAGGGGCGGCCAGCACCACGCCCAAGGCGGTGCGTCGGTCCCACTGCAACTCCAAATCGGCCAGGGCGTTGCTGCCCACCGGCTCGGTGGCAGCCCACAGCACGTCCACCCAGTCGGTTTTCAGGCGCGCCATGATGGGCTGGGTTTCCGGATCGCCCATGCGGCAGTTGAATTCCAGCGTTTTGACATGGCCCTGGGCGTCAATCATCAGCCCGGCGTAAAGAAAGCCCGAAAAAGGAATACCGTCCTTCTCCATGCCCCGGATGGTCGGGAGAATCACCTCGCGCATGGCGCGGGCGTGCACACCAGGGGTGACCACGGGGGCGGGCGAATAGGCGCCCATGCCGCCGGTGTTGGGGCCAGCGTCGCCATCTTGCAGGCGCTTGTGGTCCTGGCTGGTGGCCAGTGGCAGCACGTTTTTGCCATCGCACAGCACGATAAAGCTGGCCTCTTCGCCGCTTAAAAACTCTTCAATGACCACCCGCGCCTCGCCGTGCGAAGGAGCGACGCCAAAGGCGCCATCGGCCAGCATGAAGTCTACGGCGGCGTGCGCCTCGGGCAAGGTCATCGCTACGACCACGCCTTTGCCAGCGGCTAGACCATCGGCCTTGACCACGATGGGCGCGCCGATGCGGTCCAAGTAGGCGTGGGCGGCGGAGGCGTCAGAAAACACCTCAAAGTGAGCCGTCGGAATGCCGTGGCGCTGCATAAATGCCTTGGAAAATGCCTTGGAGCTTTCCAGTTGTGCCGCCGCCTGGGTGGGGCCAAAAATGCGCAGGCCATGGGCACGAAAGTCGTCTACCACGCCAGCGGCCAGCGGGCCCTCGGGGCCGACCACGGTGAGTTCTATCTTGTGTTCTAGCGCCCAGTTGCGCAGCGCGGCCATATCGGTAATGGGCAGGTTTTTCAGGCGCGCATCGAGCGCCGTGCCGCCGTTGCCCGGCGCCACGTACACGCGTTGCACTTTTGGGGACTGGGCCAGCTTCCAGGCCAGTGCGTGTTCGCGGCCACCGCCGCCAATGACAAGGATGTTCATAGCGCCGCGTTGTGAAAGACCTCTTGCACATCGTCCAGGTCTTCGAGCACGTCGAGCAGCTTTTGCATGCGCTGGGCGTCGTCGCCTGCGAGTTCGATGGTGTTTTCAGCCCGCATCGTGACCACGGCCTCTTCACAGACCAGGCCAACGCCGTCCAGCGCGGCCTTGACCGCCTCGAAGTCGGCGTAGTCGGTCAGCACCTCGATCACGCCGTCGTCGTGGGTGATCACGTCTTGGGCGCCAGCCTCCAGGGCGGCGTTCATCACCTTGTCTTCGTCAGTTCCGGGTGCGTAAATGATTTGGCCGCAGTGCTTGAACTGAAAGGCCACCGAGCCCTCGGTTCCCATGTTGCCGCCGTGCTTGCTCAACGCGTGGCGCACTTCGGCCACGGTGCGCACCTTGTTGTCGGTCATGGTGTCCAGGATGATGGCCGCGCCGCCAATGCCATAGCCTTCGTAGCGAATTTCCTCGTAGCTCACGCCTTCGGCGTTGCCGGTGGCTTTGTCGATGTTGTACTTGATACGTTCGGCCGGCATGTTGGCCGCCTTGGCTTTCTCAACCGCCAGGCGCAGGCGGGGATTCATGCCCAGGTCGCCCCCGGAGGCGCGGGCGGCGACGGTGATTTCACGGATGATGCGCGTCCAGATCTTGCCGCGCTTTTCGTCCTGGCGGCCTTTGCGGTGCTGAATATTGGCCCATTTGCTGTGTCCTGCCACGCGAAATCCTTCTGAAGTTTGTCAACACGGGTTGTCAATTGTACTTTTCGGCGTGCGCTTAGGCGTCTTCGGTCACCGCACGGGCGCCGTCCGAGTTGCACTTGGATCAGGCGGTCTAAAGCGTTTGGCGTTTAACGATGTCGTGGGTCAGGCGCACGTGGGCTTCCAGGGCGAGCAAGGCACGTGCTTCCTGGCGGTCGATGGCTGCGCGGAAGATCTCTTCATGCTCCCGGCGCACATCGCGCCCGCTGGCGTGGGCTGCGGTCAGGCGCCAGTTGATGTTGCGGTAGCGCTCCGCGTGCCGGTACAAAATTCCCAGCATGTACTTTGTCCATGCCGATTCATGGGCCGATATCAGCGTTTCGTGGAATGCCTTGTTGCGCCGCTCCCACAAGGCGCTTCCCGCACCGGCGAGATCGATATCGGCCTGTGTCAGCAAACTGTAGCTGGCGTTGAGATTGGCCTCCCACTGGGCATCGCCGCGGCGGATGGACTGGCGCAGCGCCTCGGTCTCTAACATGACCCGGGTGTTGGTTACGTCCTCCAAGTCGGCCAGTGAGATCGGCGCCACGCTAAAGCCACGCTGTCCCTCGGCGGTTACCAGCGCATCTGCGACCAGCAGCGAAAGGGCTTCGCGCAGGGTTCCCGCGCCAACCTCGTACTGGTCCTTCAGGTGCTCAACGCGCAGGCGTTCGCCAGGCGCGAGTTTGCCGCACACGACGTCGTGGCGCAGGCCCAGATAGGCGCGTTCCACCAGGGTGCGTGGCGGTTTGGCTTCGCCTTGGCCTGCGGTGTTCAAGGGGGGGGCAAGCTTGGGCATCATGTGAGATCGGTTGGAGATTTGGCGCGTGCTACTGCGGCGCGCGTGCCGGTTTGTTTGGCCTTTTGCCGGTAGGCAAGCTGGGGCCGACTGAGGCCTAACAGGCGCGCAGCTTCGGACAAATTTCCGCCCGCACGCTCTACAGCTAAGTCCAGCACGCGCGATTCAATGGCTTCGATGGAGCTTCCGCTGTCCAAAATGCGCGCCGTTAGATCATCGTCTTGTGTCGTAGGAAACTGTGCCAGAAGGCCACGCGCATCGATCCCAGTGTGGCTGGTCTCGGGCTGGTTTTGGAACAGGTGCTCGGCTTCGACCAGGCCACCCTGGCTGGCCAAAATAACGCCGCGCTCGACCAGGTTTTCCATTTCGCGCACATTGCCCGGCCAGTCGTGCTGCTGCAGCATTTGCAGCGCGCGCTCGCCAAACCCGAGCAGGCGCTTGTTGTGCAGCGCGCAAAAGCGCGAAAGCATTCCTTCGGCCAGCGGCGCAATGTCACCAGCGCGGTCGCGCAGGGCGGGAATATGGATCGGATAGACATTGAGCCGGTACAGCAGGTCGCGGCGAAAACGGCCTTCGCGTGCCGCTTTTTCGAGGTCCACGTTGGTGGCTGCGACCAGCCGCACATTAACTTTGCGCGTGGTTTCGCCGCCCACGCGCTCGATCTCGCCTTCTTGCAGCACGCGCAGCAGCTTGGCTTGCGCTGCCAGCGGCAACTCGCCGACTTCGTCAAGTAACAAGGTGCCGCCGTCGGCGCGCTCGAAACGCCCGCTGCGCGAGGCATGGGCGCCAGTGAAGGCGCCCTTTTCCACGCCAAAGAGTTCGGCCTCAATCAATTCGGCCGGCAGCGCCGCGCAATTGACGGCCACAAATGGCGCGTCGGCGCGGCTGGAGAGTTCGTGCAAAGCGCGCGCGAAACGCTCCTTGCCCACGCCGGTCTCGCCGGTGAGCAGCACTGCAACCTGGGTTTGCGCCACTTTTTGCAGCAGCACGTAGGCCTTGCGAAAAACGGCCGAGTTGCCGATCAATTGGCCTTGGGCGGTGGGCTCTAATGTGGACTTCAAAGCCTCGACTTGGAGTTGCAGGGCATCCAGTTTTTCCAGCAAAGAATCGTCATTGAAGTACACACGGTGCGCCGCGCCGTCGGGCCACTCTTCGATGGGCCGGCCCACGATGGTGCAGTGCTCGTTTCCGCAGGCGGCGCACAGGGTCTCCTTGAACAAGATTAACCGACCCATGAAGGCGCTGGTGTAACCGCTGGCATAGCCCAGCAGGGTCCAGCAGACCGGGTCATCAACTTGGCCGTACTTTTGCTGGTGGGCATAGGCCTCCCACGAGTAATCCCAGCGAAATTCCCCGTAGAACTGCCCACTGGGCACGTCCAAAGTGAGGTGAACGGGTGTTACCCTCGCCGCGCCTTCGAGCATGTGCAACTGCGGACCCACCATAAAGCTGTCCTGAAAGGATTGGCCTGGGCGCACTTTCATCGCGTATTCGGCATCGCACACCCCCGATGCATAGCCCATGCGCGTCAGGATGCGGCGCGTGTGCTCGGCCCCCATCGTGCTGAGCAAATCCTGTCGCAAGGCGGCCAATCCGGCCGTGTGCATGAGCACCATGCGGCGTTCGCCCAACCAGATCGCACCGCTGTCGGGCTCAAACCGCAGCAATCGGCGCAAATCGCTGTCCGATGGGTACTTGAAGTTCAAAACTGCATCCAATTCACAAGGGTTAATGCCACGGATTCTCGATATTCACTAATGACTGCAACTCGTTTCGTTTCAGATTTAGACCCACACGTTTTAATCATTTGGTGAAATTTGCGAATTTTCATTGGCTGTAATGGGCAAATTTAACGCATTTCATTTGGTGGTGTAGGCCAGGGGCTTGGTTTATCTCTCAATTTTACTAAGGGAAAACCATTAGTTTTCCAAAATCACCTAGTGGTTTTCCCTAGTAATCTCGAGAATTCCGGGTTTTTCGGATGTAATGGCAAGCAACTTGCAAAGTCAAGACACCATGAAAAAGACTATTGCCCTTTTGCCTGAGCCCGAAGTGTGCGACATCGGCCGTAAGTATGTACGCGTCACCCAAGTGCGCGACGACGGATTAGTGATGTTTGAGTTTTCGATCGGCTGGCCTGAACAAATGGTTGAACTGGTGCTGCCGCAGGCGGCGTTTGACGAATTCTGCGCCACTCACCAAGTGCAACACCTGCCCAACTGAACTGGCAGACCTTCTTTCTCTAAAGGAACTTATCCATGTCCGTAGATCTTCACACCCGAGAAATTAAACCGCTGCGGCAAACTTTTGCGCATGTGGCCCAGTACGTGGGTGACGACAAGCCGGCGTCGCGTTACCTGGAGGCCACGCTGGGCGCGCAGTCCACCGCCAATTTCCATTACCGTCCGACCTGGGATCCGGCGCATGAGCTGTTTGACAAAACGCGCTCAGCTGTCGTCATGGCCGACTGGCAGTCGCTGCGCGACCCGCGCCAGTACTATTACGGCACCTGGACTATGGCGCGTGCGCGCCAGCAAGACGCCATCGAAGCCAACTACCAGTTCATCGAAGACCGCGGCCTGGTGGGCAAGATGCCCGAGGCGGTGCGCATCAAGGCTTCCAAGGCGCTGATTCCCCTGCGCCACGCGGCCTGGGGTGGCAATATGAACAACTGCTCGATCGGCGCCTATGGCTATGGCGCCATCCTGACCGCGCCAGCCATGTTCCACGCCATGGACCAACTCGGGGTGGCGCAGTACATCACCCGCCTGGGCCTGACTCTAGACGAACCCGGCGCACTGGACGAGGGCAAGAAAGACTGGCTCGAAGAAGCCTGCTGGCAGCCCCTGCGCCACTATGTGGAAGACACCCTGGTCTTGCAAGACCCAATGGAGCTTTTTGTGGCCCAGAACCTGGCGCTCGATGGCCAGCTCTACCCCTTGATGTTTGGCAGTTTTGTCGATGACCACCTGGTGCCCCTGGGCGGAACAGCGGTGTCCATGTTGTCTGCCTTCATGCCCGAGTGGCACACCGAGAGTGCGCGCTGGATTGACGCCGTGCTTAAGGTGGCGGCGGCTGAATCGCCGGCCAACCGAACCCTTATCGCCGGTTGGGTGCAAACCTGGTCCGACCGCGCACAGGCCGCACTCGCTCCGGTAGCCGAACTGGCACTGGGTGACCAAGGCCAGGCGGCGCTGGAAGACGCCCGTACCGGCCTCAACGCCCGTTGCAAGAAAGCTGGACTGGCTGCTTAGGCCCGTCGGCACCCCCACCCGGAACCCCCACCCCATGTCCAATGTATTCATCGCCTTCCAGTCCAACGAGGACTCCCGCCCCATCATCGAGGCGATCTTGGCCGACAACCCGCATGCGGTCGCAGTCCATTCGCCTGGGCTAATCAAGATTGATGCGCCCGACCGGTTATGCATCAAGCGTGAAACCATCGAAGAAATCATCGGTCGTCGCTACAACTTGCAGGAGCTGCATGTCAGCTTGGTGACCTTGTCGGGCTATATCGACGAAGACGACGACCAGTTCACCTTGAGCTGGAAGCACTAAAACGCCGCCAGGACCGAACCATGGATACCCGCGCTGTGAAAAAGAAACTGGGCCTCAAAGACCGCTACACCGCGATGACGCGGGATTTGCATTGGGACACCAGCTACCAGCCTATGGAAAAGGTGTTCCCCTATGACGCCTATGAGGGCATCAAGATCCACGACTGGGACAAATGGGAAGACCCGTTTCGCCTGACCATGGAAGCCTACTGGAAGTACCAGGGCGAAAAAGAGAAAAAACTCTATGCTGTGATTGACGCCTTTGCGCAAAACAACGGCCAGCTTGGAATCAGCGACGCGCGCTATGTCAACGCGCTGAAGTTGTTCATCCAGGGTGTGACGCCACTGGAGTACTACGCGCACCGGGGCTTTGCGCATGTGGGGCGCCACTTCACCGGCGTGGGTGCGCGCGTGGCCGCGCAAATGCAGTCAGTTGACGAGCTGCGCCATTACCAGACCGAAACGCACGCCCTGTCGCACTACAACAAGTACTTCAATGGCATGCACCACACCAGCCACTGGTTTGACCGCGTGTGGTACCTGTCGGTGCCCAAATCGTTCTTTGAAGACGCCTACAGCAGCGGCCCGTTTGAGTTCTTGACCGCAGTGAGCTTCTCGTTCGAGTACGTGCTCACCAACCTGTTGTTCGTGCCCTTTATGTCGGGCGCGGCGCACAACGGCGACATGTCCACCGTCACTTTCGGGTTTTCGGCGCAAAGCGACGAGTCGCGCCACATGACCCTGGGCATTGAGTGCATCAAGTTCATGCTCGAACAAGACCCGGCCAATGTGCCCATCATCCAGCGCTGGATGGATAAATGGTTTTGGCGCGGCTACCGCCTGCTCACGCTGGTCGCGATGATGCAAGACTACATGCTGCCCAAGCGCGTGATGAGTTGGAAGGAAGCCTGGGAGATGTACGCTGAAGGCAGTGGCGGCGCATTGTTCAAAGACCTGGCACGCTACGGCATCCGCGAGCCCAAGGGCTGGAAAGACGCTTGCGAAGGCAAAGACCACATCAGCCACCAGGCCTGGAACACTTTTTACAACTACAGCGCAGCGGCGCCCTTTCACACCTGGGTGCCCGATGACGAAGAGTTGGCCTGGTTGACCGAAAAATACCCCGACACCTTTGACAGTCTGTACCGCCCGCGCCTGGAATATCTGCGCGCGCAGCAAAGCCAAGGCAAGCGCTTCTACAACAACACCTTGCCGATGTTGTGCACGACCTGCCAGATCCCGATGTTCTTCACCGAGCCGGGTGACGCCACCAAGATCGCCTACCGCGAGACCGAGCACCACGGCGACAAATACCATTTTTGCAGCGACCACTGCCAGGAAATCTTTGCCCACGAGCCCGAGAAGTACGTGCAGTCCTGGCTGCCGGTTCACCAGATTTACCAGGGCAACTGCTTCAAACCGGGCACCGACCCAACCCAGCCCGGTTTTGACCCGCTGGCCGCGGTGATGGATTACTACGAAGTTAAGGTCGGGGAGGACAACCTCGACTTTGAAGGCTCGCAAGACCAGAAAAACTTCAATGAGTGGCGCGGTGATGATGGCCAGGGGGAGGGCGAATGAGCACCGTGGCCCTGGGCGCCTACGCATTTCCTGCAAAAGACCGGCGCGAGAACTTTTCAGCGCCGCTTTTGTACATCGGATGGGAAGACCATCTGCTATTTTGCGCACCGGTATGCTTGCCGCTGCCTGCCGACACCCCATTTGGCGCGCTGGCCAGTGCGGTACTGCCCGGCGTATATGGCGCGCACCCCGACTTTGCACGCATCGACTGGAGCCAGGTGCTTTGGTTCAAGTCGGGCCGGCCCTGGCAGCCCGACGCGACCAAGTCGCTGCAAGACAACGGACTGGGTCACAAGGATGTGATTCGGTTTCGCACCCCCGGCCTTACCGGCATTGGAGGATCCTTTAGTTAGTGCATTCTTAGTTTGGAAGGGCGCCGCAGTTCACGCCCCGCTGCGGCCTACATGGCAAGCCAGGGGTGAATAAATCCAGGAGATACGTTCAATGAAAAACAGAAACATCGCCACCGCAACGCTTTTGCTTGCCGTCGTGGCCAGCGGCGGTGCTTATGCCGCTGACAGTTGCGGTCTGAGCAATGGCAAAGCCGCCACCGGCGAGCCGATTCAGTTGGGTGCCATCGTGGGCAAAACCGGACCGGAAGATTTCTCGTCCTCCGCACGCTCGGCGGCTGCCTACTTCAAGTGCGTTAACGCCAACGGCGGCATCAACGGCCGCCCCATCAACTACACCGTGCAGGACGACACCTGGAACCCCGAAGTCGCAGCCCAGTCCGCCAGCAAGCTGGTCAAAGACACCAAAGTGGTTGGCATGGTCGGCTCCTCGAGCTTTGTAGAGTGCGGCGCCAACAACGCAACCTACGAGCAAGAAGGTGTTGCCGTTATTGCTGGTGTGGGCGTGCCAAGAGCGTGCTTTTACGGCAAGAACTATGTCAGCTTTAACCAAGGCCCGCGCCAGTCCACCTTGGGTGCAGCGCAGTACATCACCGAGACTTTCAAGCTCAAGAAACTCGTGTGCGTGGCCCCCGGCATTCCCGGCTTTGGTGACTGGGTTTGTGCGGGCGTAGAAGCCTATGGCAAAGCCACGGGCGTCGAAGTCAGCACCGTGATCTTTGATCCGGGCAAACTTGACGGCAATGCCATCGCTCTGCAAATTGCGGCCTCCAAGGCCGGAGGCGTGGTGCTCGGTATGCCGCGCGGCATGATGCTGCCGATTCTCACCGGCGCTGAGCAGCAAGACCTGGGCAAGTCCATCAAGTGGGGTCTGCCCACATCGGCCTACCACACGCAAATGCCCAAGGCCGCTGGCAAGTACTGGGACGGCAAGCTCTATGTCCACATGGAAATGGAGCCGCTGGACACCGATGGTGCTGACACCAAAAACTGGAAAGCCATCATGGAAAAATACGGCGATAAGAAAGATCCAATCGACTCTTTCTCGCAAGCCGGCTATATGGCAGCCCGCGTGTCTACCGAAGCGCTCATGGCCATCAAAGGACCTATCGACCGCAAATCCACCTATGCCGCGTTCAAGGGTTTGACCAAGGTCAAGTCCGACATGATGTGCGCGCCTTGGTACTTCGGACCCGGCGACCGCCACCAGGCCAACCATGCTGGACGCATGTCGGTGATCAACGGCAACGGCTTCAAGACGCTGACCGACTGCTTCCAGTCCAAGGACTCTGACCTGGCCGACATTATTGCGATCGAGGCCAAGGGCGGCTTGGTGAACTAAAAGACGGACGCACGATGGACCAGTTTTTGCCATTCTTGGTAGTCGGCGTCAGCGTCGGCGCGGTGTATGCACTCTCGGGCGTAGGCCTGGTGGTGCTGTACCGCGCCAGCGGGGTCGTCAACTTTTCTTACGGCGCTTTGGGCGGGTTGGCCGCCATGCTGTGTTGGCAAATTATTGACCTGGAATACGCCGATTGGCTGGGCTGGGTGGCAGGCATCGGTGCTGCTACGCTGCTGTCCTGGGCCTATGGCCGGTTCATCGCGCCTTCGCTCACGCACCAAGACAAGGTGGTGCGCGCGATGGCTACCTTGGGGTTTGCACTTTTGATTATGGGAATTTCCCAGTGGTACTGGGGCGACGAGCCGCGTCGCTTGGTGCTGCCCACCGACAGCGGTGGACTTGAATTCGACGGCCGGCGCCTGATTAGCTACACGCGACTGCTGGCGCTGGGCTTGGCGGCCGGTTTGACTTTGGCCATGTTGTGGTTGCTGGCGAAAACGCCATTGGGTTTGCGCATGCGCGCCCTGCAAAGCAACCGTGTACTGAGCGCACTGCTGGGTGTACGCGTCAAGCGCGTGGACACCTGGGCCTGGGTGATTGCCGGCGTGTTTGCAGGCATTACCGGCCTGTTCATGGGCAATATGGTGCGGCTGAACCCTATTGTTCTGACCTTTTTGGTGATACCCGCCATGGCCTCCGCCGTGGTCGGGCGCCTGATGTCGTTGCCCGTCACGGTTCTGGGTGGCTTGCTGATTGGCGTGACGGAGACGCTGACGGCCCTGGTGCCCGAGATTTCGCGCTACGGATCTTCTGCGACATTTTTGGTCGCCATCCTGGCCATTTTGTGGCAGCAGCGCAAAGGCATTGGTCTGTCACGCGACAACAGCCACCTCGACTAGCGCAAACCTTTCACTACAAAACGATATGGCACGCGATAAAGAAAAAATGGACATCCCTCCCGGCACGCCCCTGCGCCGGGTGATGCCGATAGTGGTCACTTTAGGGTTGGCCGCGTTGTTGGGCCCTTGGCTGCTATCTGCCTATTGGCTCAATACCTTTACCACCGTGGCCTGCCTGGCTCTGGTGGCGGGCACCGTGGCACTGCTGTTCGGGCAGTTAGGCATGGTGTCGCTGGCGCAGTTTGCGCTGGCTGGTGTGGGCGGGTGGGTGTGTCTGCGCCTGATCCACGGTTTTGCCTTGCCGTTTGAAGTTGCTTTACTGGCCGGCGCGCTGGTGGCTGCGGTGTTTGGTTTGCTGGTGGGCTTACCGGCACTGCGCATGCGTGGTCTGTACCTGGCTTTGCTGACCCTGATGGTGGCCGCGGCCGTGCAGGTGGTGATTGATGTTGTGGGCTTCCCCGACGGCGGCACCGGCTTTACCGGCAAGATCGTGGCCGGCCAACGGGTGCTGATACAGCGGCCCTGGATTGCCCCCAGCGACGCAGCTTATTTCCGTTATGTGGTGCTCTGGCTGGCCCTGGGCTTGGGCTTGATCGAGTGGCAGCGCGCCACCATGCCCGGGCGCGCCTGGGCGCTGATTCGCAAGAGCGAGGCGGCCGCCACCGCGGCGGGCGTGAGCGTGTTGCACTACAAAGCCTGGGCCTTTACCTTCGGGGGATTTTTGGCCGGTTTGAGCGGTGGCCTGATCGCCGGGCTCAACGGCCAGTTGGATAACACCGGCTTTCCGGTCAGCCAGTCGATCTTGCTGTACGCACTCACGGTGGTGGGCGGCGTCTACAACTGGGTGGGTGTGATTTTTGCCGGCCTGCTGGTGCGCGCCTTGCCTGCCTTGCTCAACGACCACGGCGTGGACGGTAACCTGGCAAACGCTTTTTATGGTTTTGCGCTGCTGGTGTCGCTGATCCAGGGTCGCAAAGGTCTGGCCGGTCAGTTAGCCGATTTCTACAAGTTTGTGCGCATGAGCCGCATCGTCGAGGGCGTGATCAGCTGGGGCCTGATTTCCATTGGTTTTGGCTTGGTGTTTACGGCCTTGGGCTGGGCCGGTTTTGCTGGGACGTTTTTCATATCGTTGATCGCCATCCTGTTTCGCTTGGTCATACCTGGCGTGTGCTGGCTCTTGCTGGGCTTTTTTGGAAAACGGCTGCAAGACCGCGCCGAGGATGTCGAGGCCGCCTTGTCCCTGCGCCTGGCCCGGGCCTTTGAGCGCCAGGGCTGGATGCCTGACCACCGCTTAATTAAGCGGGTGCTGAACTGGTTGTTTATCGGCCTGTTTGTGGCCTGGGTGGCGTCTGGTGTGTTTGACGTGCCTTATGCGACGGCCTTGCTTCTCATATGGCTTTCGCTGGCTGCAAAGGCGGGCCTGGAGATTGCGGGCTACCCTTATCTGTTGCCGCTGCGCCAGCGCATCGACAAGCGCTTTCCCAAGCCTTTTGCCTCTTACCGCTGAGCACCATGATCCGTATTGAGAACCTCACTGTGCAGTTTGGCGGCGTCAAACCGATTGACGGCCTGACCGTTACCCTGGACAAAGCCATTGTCGGCCTGATCGGCCCCAATGGCGCGGGCAAAACCACCTTGCTCAATGTGCTCTCGGGCTTTGTTACCCCGGTCAGCGGCAGCGTTGCGGTCAATGGCGTTGTCATCAGCGACATCCCGCCCCACAAACGCGCGCACCTGGGCTTGCGGCGTACTTTTCAGACCGACCAGATCGCCGACGACCTGACGCTATGGGAGAACGTCCAGGCCATTGCCGACCATGCCGGCTACAGCACGCAGGCTGAGGCGCAACGCGATGTGCAACGCGCCATTGACTACGTGGGCCTGGGCAAGCGCATCCACCGCAAGGGCAGCAACCTGACCACGGGCGAGCGCCACCTGACTGAAATCGCCAAGGCGCTGATCGGCAAACCGCAATTGGTCATGCTCGACGAGCCGGGTGCGGGTATGTCCGAGTCGGAGACGCAGCACCTCGAAGCGGTGATCAGGGGCATCCCGGCGTATTGCGGTGCGCAGGTGTTTTTGATCGACCATGACGTGGCCCTGATCGTGGCCTGCTGCGAAGAAACCATGGTGCTGGACTTTGGCATCCTGCTGGCCTTGGGGCCGACCAAAGAGGTGCTGGAGCGGCCTGAGGTGCGGCGCGCCTACCTGGGCGACTTTGAAGCATTGGAGGCCGCGCAATGACCGATGCATTGAAGATTGACAACCTCGTCATGGTGCGTGGCACCAAGATCGCGGTGAACTCCATCAAACTGCGAGTGGACCCCGGACGCATCACCGTCTTGCTTGGTCCCAATGGCGCGGGCAAGACCAGCACCGTGCTGGGTATCTCTGGCGTGGTGGAGCCCGAATTTGGCGAAATCTGGCTCGACGGCCTGGACCTCAAAGGCAAAGACCCTGACGAGATTCGCCGCCGTGGCATTGCGACCGTGCCCGAAGGCCACCAAGTACTGCGAGAAATGTCCGTGCTGGACAACCTTCGCGTGGCCGGTGGCGACCTTTCGCGCGGCGCACTCAGCGCAGCATTGGAGCAGACTCTAGAGCTTTTTCCCGAGTTGCAATCGCGCCTGGCCATGGCCGCAGGCGACCTCTCAGGCGGCCAGCAGCAAATGGTGGCCATTGCCCAGGCCTTGATGGTCAAGCCCCGGTTTTTGGTGATTGACGAGCTGTCTTTTGGCCTGGCGCCGCTGATCGTGGCGCGCCTGGTACCCGTGATTCGCAAGATCGCCGCCGACGGCATTGGCGTGTTGCTCATTGAGCAGTTCACGCAACTGGCGCTTGGCTTGGCAGACCACGCCTATGTGATGTCACGCGGTGAAGTGTCGTATGACGGTGTGCCTGACAAGCTTATCAGTGACCCCGACATACTGCACCGCGCCTATTTCCCCGTCAACTCTCGCGAGGCCGTTGGCCTGGCATAACCATTTTTTTCTAAGGAGACGCTATGGACACCCGTGTCGTGAAAAAGAAACTAGGCCTCAAGGACCGCTACACCGCCATGACGCGCGGTTTGCATTGGGACACCACCTACCAGCCCATGGACAAGGTGTTTCCTTATGACGCCTTTGAAGGTATCAAGATCCATGATTGGGACAAGTGGGAAGACCCGTTTCGCCTGACCATGGACGCCTACTGGAAGTACCAGGGCGAGAAAGACCGCAAGCTGTACGCGGTGATCGACGCCTTTGCGCAAAACAACGGACAACTTGGCATCAGCGATGCGCGTTATGTCAACGCGCTCAAGCTATTTATCCAGGGTGTGACGCCGCTGGAGTACTACGCGCACCGTGGCTACGCCCATGTGGGACGCCAGTTCACGGGCGCCGGTGCCCGCGTCGCTTCGCAATTGCAGGCGATTGACGAGCTGCGCCACTACCAGACCGAGACGCATGCCATCTCGCACTACAACAAGTACTTCAATGGCATGCACAACACCAGCCATTGGAACGAGAACATCTGGTACCTGTCGGTGCCTAAGTCGTTCTTTGAGGACGCGTACAGCGGCGGCCCGTTCGAGTTCTTGACTGCGATTAGCTTCTCGTTTGAGTACCTGCTGACCAACTTGCTGTTCGTGCCCTTTATGTCGGGCGCAGCGCACAACGGTGACATCTCCACCGTGACCTTTGGCTTCTCCGCGCAAAGCGACGAGTCGCGCCACATGACGCTGGGCATTGAGTGCATCAAGTTCATGCTCGAACAAGACCCGGACAACGTGCCCATCGTCCAGCGCTGGATGGATAAATGGTTTTGGCGCGGCTACCGCCTGCTCACGCTGGTCGCGATGATGCAGGACTACATGCTGCCCAAGCGCGTGATGAGCTGGAAAGAAGCCTGGGAGATGTACGCCGAAAGCAATGGCGGCGCCTTGTTCAAAGACCTGGCGCGCTACGGCATCCGCGAGCCCAAGGGCTGGAAAGACGCTTGCGCAGGCAAGGACCACATCAGCCACCAAGCCTGGGCGACGTTTTACCAATACGGACACGCTGCCGCCTTCCACACCTGGCTGCCCGAGCAGTCAGAGATGAATTGGCTGTCCGAGAAATACCCGGACACCTTTGACCGCTATTACAAGGGCCGCTTTGACCACTGGGCCGAGGTGCAAAAAACCGATGGTCGCTGGTTCAACCAGACCCTGCCCATGCTGTGTCAGGTGTGCCAGGTGCCGATGATGTTTACCGTGCCCGGTGACCCCACACAAATCGACTTCCATGAGACCACGTACCACGGCATGAAGCACCACTTTTGCAGCGTGCACTGCAAGGGGATTTTCGACGACGAACCCAAGAAATACGTGCAGGCCTGGATGCCCGTGCACCAAATCTACCAGGGTTCGTGCTACCCCGACGACATCAATCCGGCCTCGCCGGGCGACAGCCCGGTACGCGAAGTTTTGCGCTACTACGGCGTGAACCCCGGAGAAGACAACGGCGACTTCAGCACCAGCCCGGATCGCAGCAACTTCGCCAAATGGCGGGGCGACAAGCGCAAACCTGGAGCGGCTACATGAATGCAGCATTGGTCACTGATGTGATGCTGCGCTCGCTAGGGCCTTACCCGCTGCACCTGGCCGATAGCGAGGATCGCTTCTATGGCAACCGGCTGATTTACACCAGCTGGGAAAACCATTTGATGTATGCGGCGCCCTTTTGCCTGCCGCTGCCGCCCACCTTGCCCTTTGGCGCCTTGGTGCGCGTGGTCTTGCCAGAGATCTATGGCGAGCATCCTGAGTTTGAGCAAATCGACTGGGAGCGCACGCAGTGGTTTAACTCGCAGGTCCGTTTTCGCCCCGATTTTGGCAAATCGCTGGAGCATCACGGACTGACGCACAAGTCCCTGATCCGCTTTCGCACGCCAGCGCTCGAAGGCATCAAACGCAGCACTGCGCCTGGTCGCCAGGCTTTCTAAGGCACGCATGAGTTACCAACTGACGATCGAACCGCTGGGCGCCACCATCGAAGTGGAAGAGGGCCAAACCCTGCTCGACGCCGCCCTTCGCCAGGGCATCTACATTCCGCACGCTTGCGGCCACGGCCTGTGCGGTACGTGCAAGGTCGAGGTAAGCGATGGCGAGGTCGACCACGGCCATGCCAATCCCTTTGCTCTGATGGAGTTTGAGCGGGACCAGGGCAAGACCTTGGCTTGTTGCGCCACGCTGCAAAGCGATGCCACCATCGAGGCCGACATCGACGAGGAGCCCGACGCCGAGATCATCCCGGTGCGCGACTTCGACACCACGGTCTCGCGCATCGAGCAACTCACACCCACCATCAAAGCCATCTTCCTGAAGGTCGCTACGCCCATCCACTTTCAGGCCGGCCAGTACGTGCAGGTGGTGATTCCGGGCGTGGAAGGCGGTCGCGCATTTTCGATTGCCAACTCGCCTGCAGATGTGGCCGCTACCGGAGAGATCGAACTCAATGTGCGCATCGTCAAAGATGGCGCGGGCACCACCTGGCTGCACCAGAACCTGGCCGTGGGCGCCAGCCTGCGCATTGCAGGCCCCTACGGACGCTTCTTTGTGCGTAAATCTGCCAAACAGCCCACGGTGTTCATGGCTGGCGGCTCCGGCCTGTCGAGTCCTCGGTCCATGATTTTGGACCTGCTCGAAGGTGGCAGCACCAACCCCATTACCCTGGTATATGGCCAGCGCAACCGCGATGAGCTTTACTATGACGCCGAGTTCCGCGCCCTGGCGGCGCAGCACGCGCACTTCACCTACGTGCCGGCCTTATCTGACGAGCCTGCGGGCGGTGACTGGGTTGGCGCGCGCGGCTTTGCCCACGATGCGGCTAAGGCGCACTTCAACAACAACTTTGCGGGCCATACCGCCTATCTGTGCGGCCCGCCGGTGATGGTGGAAGCCTGCATCAGCACCCTGATGCAAGGGCGTCTGTACGAGCGCGACATCTTCACCGAAAAGTTTCTGTCGGCTGCCGACGCCAACCAGCAGCGCAGCCCGTTGTTCAAGCGCGTATAGCCCGCTGCGCCATGGCCGACCAACCCAGCGCCAAACCCACGGTGCACATTGTGCAAACCGGGGAGTCCTATGTCTGCAGCGAAAGCCAGAGTTTGTTGCAGGGAATGCTCAAGCTCGGGCGCAAGTGCATACCGGTGGGCTGCGTCAATGGCGGTTGTGGCGTATGCAAGGTACGCGTGGTCAAAGGACAGGTGAACAAGCTGGGGCCGGTCAGCCGCGCCCACGTCAGCGCGCAAGAGGATGAGCAGGGATACACCTTGGCATGCCGGGTGGCGCCCACCGATGAGGTGTGGCTCGAAGTGGCATGCAAGCTGGAGAAGCTTTTTTCTAAAGGGTTCGCTGCACCAAAGAGCGAAATTTTCAACAAGTAAGGAGACACCATGAGCATTATGAGAATTGGCCACGTCGACATCAATGTGATGGACATGGCAGCCGCAGTGAAGCACTACGAAAACGTGCTGGGTCTGAAAACCACCATGCAAGACAAAAACGGCAAGGTCTACATGAAATGTTGGGACGAGTGGGACAAGTTCTCTTTGGTCTTGACACCGTCGGACCGCGCTGGCGTCAACCACGTGGGTTACAAAGTTGAAAAAGACAGCGACTTGGACCGCCTGCAAACCGCCATCAAAGCCGCGGGTACTGCGGTCACCATGGTGCCTGAGGGAACCATGCCGTCAACCGGACGCATGCTGGTGTTCAACCTGCCAAGCGGCCACGAAATGCGCCTGTTTGCCATGAAAGAGTGCGTAGGCACCGACGTGGGTTCTATCAACCCCGATCCCTGGCCCGATGGCGCCAAAGGTGCAGCCGCCCATTGGCTGGACCACGTGCTCTTGATGTGCGAATTCAATCCCGGTGAAGGTATCAACAAAGTCGCCGAGAACACCCGCTTCTTCATCGACGTGCTCAACTTCTTCCAGACTGAGCAGCTCACGGTAGGACCCGAGGGTGCGTTCCAGTTGGCATCGTTCCTGTCGTGCTCGAGCAAGCCGCATGACATTGCGTTTGTGGGCGGCCCTGTTCCCGGCCTGCACCATATTTCCTATTTCTTGGACTCTTGGCACGACGTGCTCAAGGCTGGCGACGTGATGGCCAAGAACAAGGTGCGTATTGATGTGGCCCCGACCCGCCACGGCATCACGCGCGGCGAGACGATTTACTTCTTTGACCCCAGTGGCAACCGCAATGAGACCTTCGCCGGTTTGGGCTACCAAGCCCAGCGCGACCGTCCGGTGACCACTTGGACCGAGGACGAGGCCGGACGCGCAATTTTCTACCACACCGGTGTGTTGCCTGCGTCCTTTACTGACGTGTACACCTGAAGCCCGGAGCGCCGCCATGCAAACCGCCCCTTTGAGTGTGAACCAGGCCGTGATCAGCGCCGAGGCGGCACACGCCTGTGTGGGCGCTGCCGTCAAGGCGGCGCATGCCATGGGGCTGTGCGTGAACGTGGCGGTGTTAGATGCCAGCGGTGTGCTGGCGGGGTTTTTGCGCATGCCCGGTGCACCGCTGCATTCGGTGGAGATAGCCATTGACAAGGCCTACACGGCCGTGAGCTTTGGCTTGGCCACTAGCCAGTGGCATGGCGCTTTGCAAGGCCATTCCGACGCGGTGCGCGAGGGCATTGTGCGCAGGCCCCGGTTTGTGGCGTTTGGCGGTGGCTTGGCCATCGTCGACCAGGGTCAGCGCATTGGTGCTGTTGGCGTCTCTGGCGCCAGCGAAGCGCAGGACGAGGCGGTCGCCCAGGCGGGCCTGAACGCCCTCGGTCTGGCTTGAATTTGATTTGAAACAACTACGATGAAAAACTTTCTGAACTACATCAACGGCGAGTTTGTTGCCACCGACAAGACCTTCGAAAACCGCGCACCCGCCGACAACCACGTCTTGGGCCTGGTGCACGAGGCTGGGCAGGCCGAAGTCGATGCCGCAGTGCGCGCCGCCCGCGCCGCCCTGCACGGCGACTGGGGCCGCATGACGCTGGTCAAGCGCACCGAGTTGCTGCACGCCGTGGCCGATGAGATCATCCGCCGCTCCGATGAGTTTTTGGAAGCCGAAATCGCCGACACCGGCAAGCCACGCAGCCTGGCGTCGCACATCGACATTCCCCGCGGTGCAGCCAATTTCAAGGTCTTTGCCGACATCGTGAAAAACGTGCCTGCTGAGAGCTTCGAGATGGCCACGCCCGACGGTGGCCAGGCCATCAACTACGCCACCCGCTCGCCGGTGGGTGTCGTGGGTGTGGTTTGCCCCTGGAACCTGCCGCTTTTGCTGATGACCTGGAAGGTCGGCCCTGCGCTGGCCTGTGGCAACACGGTGGTCGTTAAGCCCTCCGAAGAAACCCCGGCCACCGCCACGCTCCTGGGCGAGGTCATGAGCGCCGTGGGCATTCCGCCGGGCGTCTACAACGTGGTGCATGGCTTTGGCCCGCAGTCTGCCGGCGAATATTTGACCCGCCACCCCGGCGTTAACGCCATCACCTTCACGGGCGAGACCCGCACCGGCGAAGCCATCATGGCTGCAGCGGCCAAAGGCGTGCGCCCTGTCTCGTTTGAGCTGGGTGGCAAAAACGCCGGTATTGTGTTTGCCGACGCCGACTTCGACAAAGCCATTGCTGGCATTACCCGCAGCGCTTTTGAGAACTGTGGCCAGGTCTGCCTGGGCACCGAGCGCGTCTACGTGCAGCGCCCGATTTTTGACAAATTTGTCGCGGCTCTTAAAGCCAAGGCCGAAGCCTTGAAAATTGGCCCACCCAACGCGCCTGGCGTTAACCTCGGCCCGCTGATATCGGCTGAACACAAGCAAAAAGTGCTTTCTTATTACAAAAAGGCAATCGACGCGGGCGCGACCCTGGTCACTGGCGGCGGCGTGCCCGATATGCCTGCTGAGCTGGCGCAAGGCCACTGGGTGCAGCCCACGATTTGGACCGGCCTGCCTGAGAGCTCTGCCGTGGTGCGCGAAGAGGTGTTTGGCCCTTGCTGCCATATTGCGCCCTTTGACACCGAGGAAGAAGTGATCGCCTTGGCCAATGCCACCGACTATGGCCTTGCCACCACCGTCTGGACCGAAAACCTGGGCTGTGCCCACCGCGTGGCCAAGCGGGTGGAGGTGGGTATTTGCTGGGTCAACAGCTGGTTCCTGCGCGACCTGCGCACCGCCTTTGGCGGCGCCAAGGCCTCGGGCATTGGCCGCGAAGGCGGCGTGCATTCGCTGGAGTTTTACACCGAGCTGCGCAACGTCTGCATCAAACTCTAAAGGCAGACCATGACCCAATCCAGCAACCCGGAAATCGGTAAGCGCGTTCGCACCGGCGCCTTCTTTAGCAATGTGCACGACCAAGGCAGCGGCCCGCCCGTGATGCTTTTGCATGGTTCTGGAGCCGGTGTCAGCGCCTGGGCCAACTGGCGGCTTTTGTTGCCGGTTCTGTCCAAGGGTAGGCGCGTCGTGGCCCCGGACTTGTTTGGCTTTGGCTACACCGACCGCCCGGCCGACGCCGGCAACAACGCGCACTACCGCATGGACGCCTGGGTGCAGCAAGCCGTTGACGTGCTCGACGCCTTGGGGCTGGAGCAGGCCGATGTGGTGGGCAATTCTTTTGGTGGCGCGCTGGCGCTGGCGCTGGCCATTGCGCACCCCACGCGGGTGCGCCGCCTGGTGCTCATGGGCAGCGTGGGCGTGCCCTTTGAAATCACACCAGGGTTAGAAGCGGCTTGGGGCTACACGCCCTCGCTCGAGAATATGCGCCGCTTGCTGGACGTCTTTGCCTTTGACCGCAGCCGCGTGACCGACGAACTAGCGCAGCTGCGCTACCAGGCCAGCATCCAGCCGGGCTTTCAGGAGTCCTTTGGCGCCATGTTTCCGGCCCCGCGCCAACGCTGGGTAGACGCCATGGTCAGCCCGGAGCACGCCATTCGCGCATTGCCGCATCACACCTTGGTGGTGCACGGGCGCGAGGACGCGGTCATTCCCGTGGCTACTTCGCTGGCGCTGGCGCAGCACATTCCGCGCTCGCAGCTGCACGTGTTTGGCCAGTGCGGCCACTGGACGCAAATTGAACACGCGGCCCGCTTTGCGCAGTTGCTGGAAAACTTCTTTGCCGAGGCCGACGCCAGCGCGGCGGCCTGACAGGCCGCGACGCCAAGCCCGATTCATTTACCACCCGCAGGACCTCCAACCCCATGCAAACTTCCCTGATCGAAACCCTTGGCGACGAGCTCTACCACGCCATGTCAACCCAGACCGTGGTCGAGCCGCTCACCACCCGCTACCCCGATATCACCATCGAAAACGCGTACCACATCCAGCAGCGCATGCTTTCGCGCCGCCTGCAGGCGGGCGAGCGCGTGGTGGGCAAGAAGATTGGCGTCACCTCGGCGGCGGTAATGAACATGCTGGGCGTGTACCAGCCCGACTTTGGCTACCTGCTTGACGGCATGATTTACAACGAAGGCCAGTCGATCGACACCCGCACCCTGATCCAACCCAAGGCCGAGGGTGAGATTGCCTTCATCCTGAAAAAAGACCTGATAGGCCCCGGCATCAGCAACGCCGACGTGCTGGCCGCCACCGAGTGCGTGATGCCTTGCTTTGAAATTGTGGACTCGCGCATCCGCGACTGGAAGATCAAGATTCAAGATACCGTGGCTGACAACGCCTCCTGTGGCGTGTTTGTGCTGGGCGACTGCGCGGTCGATCCGCGCCGGGTGGACCTGTCCACCTGCGGCATGGTGCTGGAGAAGAACGGCGACATCATAGGCACCGGCGCTGGCGCTGCTGCCTTGGGCTCACCGGTGAATTCGGTGGCCTGGCTGGCCAACACCCTGGGGCGCTTGGGTATTGGCCTCAAGGCTGGCGAAGTCATTCTCTCGGGCGCGCTGGCCGCTATGCACCCGGTCAAGGCAGGGGACAACTTCCGCGTTTCCATCGGCGGCCTGGGCAGCTGCTCGGTGCGCTTTGTTTGAGTTGCATCGTCAAATTGGCTGCGCTTACTTATTTAGCTTTTAACTTACAGAGTCTTCATGAAAAAAATCAAATGCGCCCTGATCGGGCCCGGCAACATTGGCACCGACCTGCTGGCCAAGTTGCAACGCAGCCCGGTGCTCGAGCCGGTGTGGATGGTGGGCATTGACCCCGAGTCCGACGGCCTCAAGCGTGCCCGCGAAATGGGCATCAAAACCACCGCCGAAGGCGTGGACGGTTTGCTGCCCCACGTGTTGGCCGACGGTGTGCAGATCGCCTTTGACGCCACCAGCGCCTATGTGCATGCCGAGAACTCGCGCAAGCTCAATGCTCTGGGCGTGCTCATGATTGACCTGACCCCTGCGGCCATCGGCCCATTTTGCGTGCCACCGGTCAACCTGATGGAGCAACTGGGCAAGGGCGAGATGAACGTCAACATGGTCACCTGCGGTGGCCAGGCCACCATTCCCATGGTCGCAGCGGTCAGCCGGGTGCAGCCTGTGGCTTATGGCGAGATTGTGGCCACCGTGTCGAGCCGCTCAGTGGGGCCGGGCACGCGCAAAAATATCGACGAATTCACCCGCACTACCGCTGGTGCCGTGGAAAAAGTCGGTGGCGCCAAGAAGGGCAAGGCCATCATCATCATTAACCCGGCCGAGCCCCCGCTGATGATGCGCGACACGGTGCACTGCCTGACCGAGACCACGCCCGACCAGGAAAAAATCACCGCCTCGATCCACCAGATGCTTGCCGAGGTGCAAAAGTACGTGCCCGGCTACCGCCTGGTCAATGGTCCGGTGTTTGACGGCAACCGCGTCTCGGTGTTCCTCGAAGTCGAGGGCCTGGGCGACTACCTGCCCAAGTACGCGGGCAACCTCGACATCATGACCGCTGCTGCGGCCCGCACCGCCGAGATGTTCGCCGAAGAAATCATCGCTGGCCGGCTTACGCTGCAAAACAGCGCCGAGCCCGCACTTGCCTGAATCCCACCGAGAACCACTATGACACTACTGGGTAAAAAAATCACCGTCCACGACATGACGCTGCGCGACGGCATGCACCCCAAGCGCCATTTGATGACGCTCGAGCAAATGAAGAGCATTGCCTGCGGCCTGGACGTTGCTGGTGTGCCGCTGATCGAAGTTACCCATGGCGACGGCCTGGGTGGCAGCTCGGTCAACTACGGCTTTCCAGCCCATACCGACGAGCAATACCTGGGCGCCGTGATTCCTCTAATGCAGCAGGCCAAGGTCTCGGCCCTGTTGATTCCAGGCATCGGCACCGTGGACCATCTGCTCATGGCCAAAGACTTGGGCGTGGGCACCATCCGCGTGGCCACCCATTGCACTGAGGCGGACGTCTCGGAGCAGCACATCAGCAAGGCGCGCGCGCTGGGCCTGGACACCGTGGGGTTCCTGATGATGGCGCACATGGCCAGCCCCGAGAAGCTGGTCAGCCAGGCGCTGCTCATGCAAAGCTATGGCGCCAACTGCATTTACGTCACCGACTCGGCTGGCTACATGCTGCCCGACGATGTGACCGTCCGCCTGGCGGCCGTACGAGATGCCATCAAGCCCGAGACCGAGCTGGGTTTTCACGGCCACCACAATATGGCCATGGGCATTGCCAATTCACTTGCGGCTGTGGCTGCGGGCGCCAACCGCATTGACGCCGCTGCCGCAGGTTTGGGCGCGGGAGCGGGCAACACGCCGATGGAGGTGCTGATTGCCGTCTGCGCACGCATGGGCATTGAGACCGGCGTGGACGTATTCAAGATCCAGGACGTGGCCGAAGACCTGGTCGTTCCCATCATGGACCACATCATCCGCATCGATCGCGACTCGCTCACCCTGGGCTATGCCGGCGTGTATTCCAGCTTTTTGCTGTTTGCCAAGCGCGCAGGAGCCAAGTACGGTGTCCCCTCGCGCGACCTGCTGGTCGAACTGGGTCGCCGCGGCATGGTCGGCGGCCAGGAAGACATGATTGAAGACACCGCCATGACCATGGTCCGCAACCGCAACACCACCCAGAAGGCAGCCGCATGAAACTCGACCTCGCCACCATTGCCGCATTGGCCGAACGGCTGGAAAACTGTGAACTGCAAGCGCAGGACACGACCAAAATAACCGACGAATATCCTGACATGGACTGGGACGACGCCTACGCCATCCAAGACGAGTTGCGCAGGCGAAAAATTGTGCGCGGTTCGCGCATCGTCGGCCTCAAGGCCGGCTTGACCTCGCACGCCAAGATGAAGCAAATGGGCGTGAGCACCCCGGTGTTTGGCTTCATGGCCGACTATTACGCGGTGCCCGATGGCGGCGAATGCCGCATGAGCGAGCTGATCCACCCCAAGGTCGAGCCCGAAATTGCCTTTGTCACCAAAACCGAGCTGCGTGGCCCCGGCTGCCACATCGGCAGCGTGCTGGCGGCCACAGACTTTGTGATGCCCGGCATTGAGGTGATCGACAGCCGCTACCGCGACTTCAAATTTGACCTGAAAAGCGTGGTGGCAGACAACACCTCGGCCGTGCGATTTGTGGTGGGCGGCCAGCCGATGGGCGTATCGGGCGTGGACCTGCGCACCGTGGGCATCGTGCTCGAGAAGAACGGTCTGCCTGTGGCCTTTGGCGCCGGTGCGGCGGTGCTGGGCCATCCGGCAGCGGCCATTGCCATGCTGGCCAACCACCTTGGCGCACGCGGACAGTGCATTCCGGCGGGCAGCCTGATTTTGTCGGGCGGCATTACCGAAGCCGTATCTGTTCAAGCCGGGGACAACGTCACTCTGCGCGTTCAAGGCATGGGAAGCACCAGCCTGCGTTTTGTGTAAATACACCTCTATTTCCAACGGAGAATTCCTATGCCATTTGCCCAAATTTACATGCTCGAAGGCCGTACCGAAGAACAAAAGCGCGCCGTTATTGAAAAGGTCACCCAGGCCCTGGTCGAGGCGGTGGGTGCTCCGGTCAATACCGTGCGCGTGTTAATCCAAGACGTTCCGAAAACCAACTGGGGCATTGCAGGCGTCAGCGCCAAAGACCTCGGGCGGTAAAAACGCCCGTCACACGCAGGGCGGGGAACCCTGTTTTGATGCAGGTCAACGCATTCGCAATGAAAGCGAGGCCGCTGTCCGGGTTGTGCCCGGCGGTGACGGCCCTGCGGTTTATGATCAGTGAACCGCTCACCCGCTTTTTTATCCCCAAAATGACAAAACGCTTAATAAGGCAATTGCTATGCGTCGCCGTGCTCATGGCAGCGGCATCGTCGGCAGTGCTGGCCCAAAGCAACACAAATACCGCCGCCGCAAGCCCCGAGACGCCCGTTGTCAAAACTTCGGCGAAGGCAAACTTTGATCGCGCACTCGGTCAAGAAGGCAACTGGTATTTCTCATGGGGTTATAGCCGCCAGCAATATGCGCCCTCGGATATCCATGTTTCCCAGCCGACGTTGGGCAATGATTTCACTGTTCGTCAGGCCTCGGCAGGGGACTATCCGGCAAGCTTTCAGGAGACGCTGGACTCGATTGCCAACCTGGATTTCACCACCCCCCAAGAAAATATCCGCATTGGCCGGTTTATGAACCCGGAGAAAACCTTTGCTATTGAGTTTTCGCTAGACCACAGCAAATACAACACTGATCTCAACCAAACGGCTGCAGTCACTGGAACCATAAACAACCAGGCTGTCAACACGAATATGGCGCTTAACGCGCAGAACTTTAGTTATGCGCTGCACAACGGCCTGAACCACCTGATGATCAATGCCGTGTGGTTGCACCACCTGGCCGGACCGTATAGGCAGCCCGGAGATTTGCAATTGATCAGCCGCGTTGGTGCAGGTATTTTGTTGCCGCACGCGGACAATACCATTTTGGGCTCACCAAACCAGGTGGGTCCCAAGAACCAAAACGTATGTTGCTTTGCGAGCAACGATTGGTGGCAGGTCAACGGCTGGACTGCCGGCGTCGAAGTGGGTGTGCGCTACACCGTGTACAAGTCGATATACCTCGAATTGACCTCCAAATTGGCCTACGGCGCGCTGCGTGGCGTACCGGTTTATCTGGGTTCGGCGGACCAGACGATTTGGATGTCCGAGCAGGTGCTTTCCACCGGATTTTTGTTTTAGGCCATCGCCCGTGCGCGGATGCCGCTCAAGGTTGATCCAGCACTGATCTGCTCGGGGTTGGTCAGCACATGGATGAGGGTAGGGCGGTCGGCTTTGAAACCTTGAAGCACGGCTTGCACCAGCGCTGCGGGTTGGTCGACGCGCAAGCCGTAGGCGCCAAATGCGTGGGCCAGGGCTACAAAGTCGGGGTTGTGCAGTGCGGTTCCGTAGACGCGCTGCGGAAAGAATTTTTCTTGGTGCATGCGAATCGTGCCGTACATCTGGTTGTCAAACACCAACACCACGATGGGCAGCGCAAGGTGTACGGCGGTGGCCAGTTCGTGGCTGCTCATCATGAAGCAGCCGTCGCCTGCCAGGCACAACACGTCGCGTTGTGGGTGTGCGAGTTTGGCACCTATGGCCGCTGGCAGGCCGTAGCCCATGGCGCCGCTGGTGGGCGCAATCTGACTACCAAAGCTGCGATGCCTAAAGTAGCGGTGCGCCCAGGTGGTGTAGTTGCCCGCGCCGCTGCAAATCACCACGTCCGCTGGAAGCTGATCGCGTAGCAGGCCCCAGGTTTGTGCCAGGTCTACCGCAGCCAACGGGTCTGGGATTGCCTGCGGTGGGGGAATGGCTGTGAATTTTTCAAAATCCTTGCGCATGGCTTGCACCTGGGGCCGAAGGCGCTGGCGCAGCGGCGCTTGCAGGGGTAGCGCCGCCAGGGCGCGGGCCAGCTCGGGCATGGTTGCCAGTAAGGCCAAGTCGGGGCGGTACAAATGGCCCAGGTCTTGCGCCTCGGGTAGGACGTGCACCAGCTTTTGCTGGGGCTGGGGAATGTCGATCAGCGTGTAGCCCGCGCTGGGCACCTCGCCCAAGCGTGCGCCCAATAGCACCAGCAGGTCCGCTGCTTTTACCGCTTTGTGCAGGGCGGCGTCCGCGCCCAAGCCCAACACGCCTACGTAATGCGGGTCTTCGTTGTCAAACAGGTCTTGGCGCCGGAAGGAACACGCCACGGGCAAGCCGCTAGCATGGACAAAAGTACGCAGGTCCTGCACGGCCTGGGCAGTCCAGCCGCTGCCGCCCACAACCAGTAAGGGGCGCTGGGCGGTGGCCAGCATGTCCATCAGTTGCGCCAGATCGGGCGCTGAAGGCGTGGCGCGCACCGGCGCAGCGGCTTGCACAGGACGTACCGGGGCAATCGCTGCCCCGCTGAGCATGTCTTCTGGCAGGGCCAGCACCACTGGGCCGCGCCGGCCAGCCATTGCCACATGAAAGGCGTGGCTCACCATCTCAGGCATGCGGCTGGCGTCGTCCACCTGCGCCACCCATTTGCTGATGGGTGCAAACATGCTTCGGTAATCGACCTCTTGAAACGCGGCGCGCTCCATAAACCCCCGCCCCACCTGACCGATAAACAAAATCACCGGCGTGGCGTCCTGGTGCGCGGTATGCAAACCAATGGTGGCCTGGGCCGCGCCAGGTGCGCGCGTCACAAAGCAAATGCCGGGGCGTCCTGTTGCTTTGGCATGTGCCTCGGCCATGAACATGGCCGATCCCTCGTGACGGCAAACCACCAGATGAATGGAGTCGCGGTGCGCGTACATAGAGTCCATCGCGGCCAAAAAACTCTCGCCGGGCACGCAAAACACGGTGTTTACGCCCTGGGCAATCAAGGCGTCGATGAGCAAACTGGCGCCTGTCGGCGGTGGGGTTGGGGTCATGACGATGGTGTTTCCAAGAAAGAATGGACAGGAAATAAATGGTCAGGCGATACGGGTTTGTACCCTGTATTGAGTATGCCTTGTGCGTTGATCGGCCTTCATAATGGCTTTTGTGTGCCACTCTGCGTGCTTCTTCCGGTGTTGCCGCTTGGCAACGAGCCTTGAGCGCAAGTCAATCTCAAAAACTGTTTACCCCCAAGCAGGAACATCACCATGAAAAAAATCACCTCGTTCGCACGTTCTTTGCTTTTGCCTCTGGCTGCCCTTGGCTTGGCTTTGGTAATGGGGCCGTCAAATGCCCAGAGCGCCTGGCCCAACAAGCCGGTGAAGATCGTGGTGCCGTTTGCACCTGGCGGCACTACCGACATTTTGGCCCGCGCGGTCGCGCCCGAACTCACAAAGGCGTTTGGCCAGTCTTTTGTGATTGAAAACCGGGCTGGGGCAGGTGGCAACATCGGGGCCGAGCAAGTGGCCAAGTCTGCGCCTGACGGCTACACCCTGTTGATGGGCACCGTGGGCACCCACGGCATCAACAAGTCCCTGTTTGCCAAGCTGGCTTACGACCCACAAAAAGACTTTGCGCCCATTACCCTGGTGGCCGGGGTGCCCAATGTGATGGTGATGAACGCGGAGCGGGCCAAAAGCCTGGGCATCAACTCGGTCCCCGATTTCATTGCCTACGCGCGCAAGCGCCCGGGCCAGTTGAACATGGCGTCCAGCGGCAACGGCACGTCCATCCACCTGGCGGGCGAGTTGTTTAAGGCGTCGACGGGCATCTACATGACCCACATCCCCTACGGTGGCTCGGCGCCCGCGCTCGTGGGCCTGCTGTCCAACCAGGTCGACGTGATGTTTGACAACTTGCCATCGTCCATGGCCCTTATCAAGGCAGGCAAGCTCACAGCTTTTGCCGTGACCAGCGCCCAGCGTTCGGATGCCTTGCCCGATTTGCCCACGATTGCGGAGGCCGGACCGCTCAAGGGCTTCGAGGCCACCAGTTGGTTTGGCTTATTGGCACCGGCTGGCACGCCGCAGGCGGTGGTCAACCGTCTGCAACAAGAAACCGCCAAAGCGCTCAATTCACCGGAGATCAAAGAAAGACTCTTGGCCCAAGGCGCCATTCCCAGCGGCAACACACCGCAGGAATTTGCCTTGCTGATTGACGCTGAGATTAAAAAATGGGCGGTAGTGGTCAAAACCTCTGGCGCCAAAGTGGAGTAAGTCCCACCACCCTGGTGGGTAAGGGCGAACGCCATCTGGGGAAACCTCTATGGAAAACCATAAAACCATGCTTTTCCTCCAGAGAAATGGACGCAGAGACTGGTGTGTTAACGAGTAGGAGCAAACGGGGCAGCGCTGACCAGCTGCATCAAAGCTGAGAGCAATAAAGACTCACATAAAGTTGGTTTTGCTTTCTGGGCTTACTTTAAGGAAAACCTATGTCCCATACTGTGATAGTTGAATTCCCATGCGCGCCGGGAAAGGGTCCAGAGTTTCTTTCTCTGCTTCTCACGGCCCTTGCCGATACCCGGGCATTTGAGGGTTGCCAGTTGATTGAGACCTATGTCGACCATGACAATTCGGACTTGATCGTCTTGTGGGAAAAATGGGTGCAGCGTAGCAACCAAGAGGCCTATATGGCTTGGCGGGCCGAAACAGGCATGATGGGCGTGATTGGCCCGTTTCTCAGCGGTCCGCCTCGATTCCTGCACTTGAGTTCTGCTGACTGAAGTGAGAGCTAGAGCCAACCTGGCTTTGTGAAAGGCAGCCAGGAGTCGTGGCGAACTGCTGTTGGGTTACTTCTTGTTCGATTTGTTTCTTAGGGACAAGGTCGCTGTCATCGGTTTCGTCACCGGTCAGCACCGACCCGAATACCCGTACTTTAGTAGCCCGGTGACTCAAGGCAACGGTACGAATGGCTTCGCGGTGGGTTTGCAGGGCAAGCGAGCGGCGCATTCAGGTATTCCCGTCAGTTGCGACAGGCTTCTGCCGTTGCCTGTACCGGCGTTGAACCCGGATTTGGTCACCCAACCAGACGAAGCAGCAAACTGTGCAACCACAGACTCAGAAACCACAAGTACCGCCCAAAGTGTTCAGCAACACAGCTAAATCCAACTTAGCTGCACCACAGACGCCAGTGACTAGTGCTAGTAGTCTTTCAGCGCAGAGTGCTGCAAAGACTCGTTCTGAGCGTCAGCGGCATGACCCCAACTCAGTCGCAAACATTCAGCGCCAACTCTACCCACTTGCTAACAGTGATGTGGTGAAGCGATTGACGACCTGATACCTGCTGATCAGTTTGAAATTCAATGGGCTTGTGGGGCAGATTTAGTCCCAGAATTGAAAGCTACTTGTGCAACATGCTGTGCGTCAAGATTCATCGACTTGGATAGCTTGCCCAAACAACTTATCGGTGATAAATTGATCTGTTTTGCCTATTTTTTCAGCAATAGACCATACCAATAAGTGTATCTTTAGATGTATATTTTTAGATTTTGAAAATAACAATATCTATATATTTCATATAGTTAAGTCAATTTTCTGGCGGAAGCTGTGAGATTCGAACTCACGGAGGACTCACATCCTCGCCGGTTTTCAAGACCGGTGCCTTAAACCGCTCGGCCAAGCTTCCATGCCGGCCATTCTAACGGGGCAGGCGCACTATCTACCCTACGTCACTGGGCCAGCAGCAGGCCTTTGGTTTCGATGAAAGACACGACATCGGCCAGG
>CANHZG010000005.1 GCA_947464995.1 Comamonadaceae bacterium
AGCACCGCAAAGTCTTTAAATTCCCGGTACTGTTGTGCCCCCACGCTTGTCACTGCGTGTACTGCGCTGCCCCCCGAGGGGGCCGTGCCTTGCTTGGGGCGGCCCGGCGCTGCGGCTGGGCTCGCGCTGGGGGGTGTACTCGCGAGGCCATTCACCCGCAGGCTCTGGATGCGCGCCACGGTGCGTTCGGCCTCGTGTTCTTCGTTGTCGGCGTCCACCACGCGCACCGGCTCGCCCTCGCCCAGGTCGCTCCAGAGGTTTTTGGGAAACAGCTTGGGGTTGGGGCCAATCACGTTGTTGGCGGCGCGCAGAATGGCCGAGGTGGAGCGGTAGTTTTGCTCCAGCTTCACCACCTTGAGCTTCGGGAAATCGAGAGGCAGTTTTTTGAGGTTGTCCAGCGTGGCGCCGCGCCAGCCGTAAATCGACTGGTCGTCGTCGCCCACGGCGGTAAAGCGGGCGTCGCCGTCCAGGTGAGCGGCACGGCTGCCGTCGGGCTCGCAGCCCACCAGCAGCTTGAGCATCTCGTACTGGGTGGCGTTGGTGTCTTGGTATTCGTCCACCAGCACATGGCCCATGCGCGTCTGCCACTGGGCGCGCACGTCCGCGTGTTCGCGCAGCAGTTTGAGTGGCAGGCTGATCAGGTCGTCAAAGTCCACGCTTTGGTAGGCGGTCAGGCGCTCTTCGTAGCGCGCCATCACCACGCTGGCCAGGCGCTCGCTGTCGTTGGCGGCCAGGGCCTGGGCCTGCGCCGCATTCAGACCGGCGCTTTTCCAGGCGCTGATGGTCCACTGCCAGGCGCGCGCGGTGGCGGCGTCGGTGCTGCCGCCGGCGTCTTTCAGAATGCTTGTTACATCGTCGGTGTCCAAAATGCTGAATTGCGGTTTGAGCCCCAGCACCGCGCCGTTGGCCCGCAGCATGCGCACACCCAGGGCGTGGAAGGTGCAAATCAGCACATCGCCCGCCGGCTTGCCGATCAAACCCTTGGCGCGCTCGCGCATTTCGGCGGCGGCCTTGTTGGTGAAGGTGATGGCGGCAATGCGCTGGGGCGCCATGCCCACCTGGATCAGCCGCCCGATCTTGTGCGTGATCACCCGGGTTTTGCCCGAACCGGCCCCGGCCAGCACCAAGCAGGGGCCGTGCAGGTAGTTGACCGCCTCTTGCTGGGCTAGGTTCATGGCGTTGGCGGGGGTGGCGGACATCAAGGAGCGGGAGGGGACGGCGAAAAAACGGACCAAATCAGGCAAAAAGCCCGCCAAGCGGCGGCGAAACAAGGTGCGCCAGCGGGCATCTTAGCCCGTACTCCTTGCTGTTTGCCCGGACAATCGCTCCATGCTTGCTACCTTGAATGTCACCTTCCCCTTCTTCGCCCTGGTGCTGTGCGGCTACCTGGCGGCGCGCCGGGGGCTACTGCCGCTGGCAGCCATCCCGGGCATGAACAGCTTTGTGCTGTTTTTTGCGTTGCCGTGCATGCTGTACCGCTTTGGCGCCAGCACGCCGATTGCGCAGTTGCTCGACCCTAGCGTGGCGATGAGCTACCTGTTTTGCGCGCTGGTGATGGTGGCGCTGGTGGTCAGCGTGACGCGGCGCGGGCGCATTGGCTGGAACGACGCCGCCTTTGGCGCCCTGGTCGGGGCCTTTCCCAATACGGGCTTCATGGGTGTGCCGCTGTTGGTCGCGCTGTTGGGGCCGCAGGCGGCAGGTCCGGCCATCGTGACGATTTTGGTCGACATGGTGATCACCACCTCGCTGTGCATTGGGCTGTCGCGCCTGGGGCCCGCCGTAGCAGACGCGGCCCAACCGGAAATGGACGTAGTGCAAACGTCGGCCGCCCAAGCCGCCAAAAACGCGCTCAAGGGTGTGGCCGCCAACCCCATGCCCTGGGCGATTTTGTCGGGCGCGCTGGTGTCGGCTTACCAGCTGCACTTACCCGCGCCCGTGGCGGCGACGGTGGGGCTGCTGGCCGACTCAGCCTCGCCGGTGGCGCTATTCACCATCGGCGCGGTGCTGGCGCGCTCCAATATGCTGGCCGCCAGCGGCCACGCTCCGGCAGTGCGCTGGTCCGAGGTGCTGCCGGTGGCGGGAATCAAGCTGTTCGTCCATCCGCTGTGGGTTTTGGCGGTGGGCCACACGGTGCGGGCCCTGGGCGTGCCCTTGGACTCCTTTGCCCTCACCGTGATGGTCTTGGTGGCTGCCCTGCCCAGCGCCAGCAATGTGTCCATGCTGGCCGAGCGCTTTGGCGCGGACAACGGGCGCATTGCGCGCATTATTTTGGTGTCCACTGCGGTGGCGTTTTTGAGCTTTTCTGGCGCTGTGGCCTGGATGGCAGCGCCTAGATAGCCAGGGGGTCTACATCAATCGCCCAGCGGATCAGGCCTTTGCCTGCGGGCTCGCTACGGGTCGCTTGCAACACGCTTTGCCAAGCCGCCAAAAAGCGCTGCAAGGCCGCGCGCGACGGGCTTTCCACCAGCATTTGGGCGCGTTCGATGTTGGCCACGCGCTGGACCGCCATCGGCACTGCGGCGTACAAGCTGACCTGCGCCAGGGTCTCGGCCCAGCCTTCCCACTGCGCCATGTCGGCGCTCGCGTTGGCGCTGGCGGCGTTTAAAAAGGCCTGTGCGGCTTCTTGGCTGCGCGCTTCGGCCCGCACCAGCGCCTGAAAGCTAAATGGCGGCATGGCGGCTTGCGCGCGTTCAACCAATTGGCTTTGTGCAAAGGCGGGGTAGTCGTAGTTTTTCAGTGCCGCGTAAAGCGGGTGCGGGGGCTGGAAAGTTTGGATCCAGACCTCGCTGTGCTGGCCCAGACGTGCGTCGCGCCCAGCGCGTCCGGCGGCTTGCATTAGCAGGCTGAATAGGCGCTCGGGTGCACGAAAGTCGCTGGAAAACAGGGCGCCGTCGGGGTTGACGGCCGCCACCAGGGTGATGCGGCGAAAGTCGTGCCCTTTGGCGATCATTTGCGTGCCCACCAGCACGTCCACATCGCCGGCATGCACCGCTGCCAATTGGGTTTGCAGCGTGCCTTTGAGGCGCGTGGTGTCGGCGTCGATGCGGGCCAACCGAATCGGCTCGCCCAGCGGGAATTCGGCGCACACGGTTCCGGGGCGGCGCACGTCCGAGAGTAAGTCCGCCAACACCTCTTCGATTTGCTCGGTGCCCCGGCCAATCGCCGCAATATCCGGGTTGCCACAGTCCGGGCAGGCGCGCGCCACCCGATCGGTAAAGCCACAGTGGTGGCAGCGCAAGCTGCGGTCAATTTTGTGGAACACGCGGTAGGCGCTGCAGTGCGGGCACGCACTCTTCCAGCCACAGTCTGCGCAGTGCAGCACCGGAGCGTAGCCGCGGCGGTTCAAAAACACCATGCACTGCTCGCCGCGCAACACCCGCTCCTTGATGGCTTGGAGCAGCGGGAGCGAAAAAATGGCGTTGCGGGCCTGGTGGTTCATGTCCACGCGGCGCACCAAGGGCAAGTCTTGCGCAACGCTGCCAATGCGGCTGGGCATGTGCAGGCGCAGGTAGCGACCGCCCTGCTCAGCGGCTCGGCTGAGGTACCAGCTCTCCAGCGAGGGCGTGGCCGACCCGAGCACGACTTTGGCCTGCTCAAGCTTGCCTCGGTAAATGGCCAAATCGCGCGCCGAATAGCGCGCGCCCTCACCACTTTTGTAGCTGGGGTCGTGTTCTTCGTCGACGACGATGAGCGCAAGGCGGGGAATTGAGGCAAACACCGCCATGCGCGTGCCCAACACGATGCGGGCGCGGCCCTCGTGTGCGGCCAGCCAGGCACCAAGGCGCTGTGGGTTGGTCATGCCGCTGTGCAGGCTGACCAGCGCCTGCGCGCCAAACAGGGGGCCAAATCGCTCTTGAAAACGCGCCTCTAGCTGGGGTGTGAGGTTGATTTCGGGGACCATGACCAAGGCCTGCGCCGTCGGGTCCCGCTCCAGCAGTGCTTGCACGGACTGCAAATAGACCTCGGTTTTGCCGCTGCCCGTGGCACCAAACAGCAAAAATGGACCAGCCTGCTCCTGAATCTGCGCCACAGCGTGCGTTTGTTCAGGCGTGAGCATGGGCTCGCTGGCGTTTGGGCGCTTGTCCGGTGGACCGGCTTTTTCGGCTGACCGTGCCGCACGCGCCAGACGCCGTTGCATTTGCAGTGGCGAGAGCTCGCGCAACTGGGGTGGTAGCGCCGCCAAGGCTACTTCTCCGAGCGAGCGTTGGTAATACTGCGCTGCAAAGCGCACCAGTTGTTGCCAATGCGGGCTCAACGGCGCGACGGTGTCAATCACGCCGGCCACGTCGCGCAGTTTGCCGACGTCCAACTCGCCCGTGGCCTCGTCCGAGTCTTTGTGCCACACCACGCCCAGGGTTTCGCGTGCGCCCAGTGGCACGCGCACCAAGGTACCCGGCGCAAGTGGCGACGGGTGGCGGTAAGTCAGCACCGAGCCCAGCACGGAATGCGCGGGGGTGTGCACGAGAACGCTTAGCCAGGTGGTCATGGAGCCTTTATTGTCGGTGTACGGGGTCGCTGGCGATCCCACAGCGCTGGCGTCGTAGATGTTCGAAGCGAAAAGGCCTTTATTGGCGGCGGATGTAGATATCCTGCGATAAATAAGCACGCTAAGTCATTGATCTGTAATGAACCCCAGGATTGCCCCCAGATTCTGTGGATAACTTTGTTGATATGGCTGCACAGCAGGTCGGCTCCAGTGGCAATGCGGGGCTTAAATAGGGTTGCTCAGAAATTAAGCAATTTAAAAATCCATTAAAAATCAATAACTTGCATACGCTCTCGGATTTATAGCAGCATAGGGACGCGCTGCAGGCCGCCGCCCAATGGCCTGTCAAAAATGTGCATAAGTTCAGTCGCCTCGCGCTCGCAATGTCCTCGATTAGCTTATAGAGACGGCGTCTTTGGAATCAAAAAGCATGCCGGGTCCAGCAATAAACTCGTCGGCATATTCCCTAGTGCCGAACCAACAGTATGGCAATCCATTGGGACGGTATGGTGATGAAGAATATCTGAATGCCGCGTAAGTGATTGATTCGTATAGTGGGCTTGCCTTAGCCGGTTTTTCTGTGGATAACTTTGTTGATATCTGCCGTCAGGGCATAAAAAAGCCCCAAGAATCAAGGCTTTCGCCAGCATGCCTTGAAATGATGCAAAATCAAATTTCTATATAAATCAATGGCTTACAGGGGCTTGTGCCCTTAGGCGCAGTCCTTGCTGCGAATGTTGTTGCTTTTCTTAATTGATTCAATTTTTGTGCACAAGTCAGCAATCGGCTTTGGAAAACGCCCGTCCCTATGCTAGGAAACCGAGCGCGTTTCAGGCCCGCTGGGCGCGCGAGTGGCTGTGAACCGCCTCGACCAATGCCGCCACATGTTCCGGGGGCGTGTGCTGGCTGATACCGTGGCCGAGATTAAAAATATGCGTGGGTCCTACGCCGTGGCCCTTGTGCGGGGCCCCAAAACTGTCGAGAACTTGCGCAACTTCGGTCGCTATCTGTGCCGGGGGGGCAAACAGTACGTTGGGGTCGATATTGCCTTGCAGGGCTTTGCCCGGACCGTTGGCAACACCGCCCACTGCAGCACGCGCTGCGCGCAAGTTCACCGTCCAATCCAAGCCGAGTACATCGCAGTCAAGACTGCCCATCTCTTGCAGCCAGGGCCCGCCGCCCTTGGTAAACACAATGCGCGCAATGGCTTGCCCTTGAGGACCTTGGCGTTTGAGTTGGGCCAACACGCGCGCTGTGTAGGCAAGGCTGAAGGTCTGGAATGCTCCATCGGCAAGCACGCCCCCCCAGCTATCAAACACCATAACGGCTTGCGCACCTGCGTCAATCTGTGCGTTGAGGTAAGCCGCCACTGCATCGGCGTTGACTGCCAATATGCGGTGCATAAGGTCCGGGCGGGAATACAGCATGGTTTTAACCAGCCGGTAGTCGTCGGAACCGGCACCTTCGACCATGTAGCACGCCAATGTCCAGGGGCTGCCAGAAAAACCGATCAGAGGTACGCGGCTCTTTCCGTCGGACTGCGTGAGGGCCTTGCGGATGGAGCGGACTGCATCAAAGACGTAGCGCAGCTTCTCCATATCGGGCACTTCGAGCTGATTCACAGCTGCTTCGTCACGTACCGGGTTGGCAAAACGTGGACCCTCGCCAAGTGCAAAACTCAGTCCCAAGCCCATGGCGTCGGGAACGGTCAAGATATCGCTGAACAAAATGGCAGCGTCCAAGGGGTAGCGCTCCAGGGGCTGTAGCGTGACTTCGGTGGCGTAGTCACGGTTGGTGGCCAAACCCATGAAGCTGCCTGCCTTGGTGCGTGTTGCGCGGTACTCGGGCAGGTAGCGACCGGCTTGGCGCATCAACCACAAAGGGGTGTAAGGCGTGGCGTGTCGCAAACAGGCACGCATAAACGTGTCGTTCTGCAGTCCTGAAAACGCAGCCGCTAAAGCGTCGGTGGTGTGCAGGGGGTAGGTCGTTGTCATGGGTTGCTTTACCTTGGCCGATGGCACTTGTGGTTGGGGTTTAAGTGTAAGCGTGGCTTACCCTTAGCCACTTGATAAGCAGTTTGAAAATGGACTGGTGATACTTTCTACACTATGTACAGGGCCATTTTGGCAGTGCCACTCAACGCCCACAGGGGAAAACAGTGCTTGTAAATGGGAGGTAGTGCTGCACTTCGAGTTCTTGGTGAGCACCGGGGCGAGTCGACCGCAAAAGCTGTTGCTCTCGAGTCTGCGTGCGCCATCATTTAGGCTCAGCGGGCAGGTGCATTTGCGCAACTTAGCCCCCGAAATTGACTGTTCCTTACTGTACCGCCCATGCACAGACGGGTCGTCTACCGCCAATTGCTGACTAAAGTGCAAAGCAGCCACCTCACGTACCCGGGAGGACACCAGGTTTCAAGCTGCTCCCGCCGGAATTTGTTGACAGGCACGTTGCACGCTTTGGCACCCCAACGGCGGTGCTTACAGAAACGGCCAATGCGGGAGGTCGAACCGAAGCACGCAAGCACCGCCGCGGTGATCGCTTGTCACACACAGCCCGTGTGCGACGGACTTCACAGGTGCCTGATGGATGAAGCTATCAGCTACACCGGGTCATGCAGGGCAATTCACTCATCCGAATAATTTTATTTAATTTGTTAATGATTACCAAAATTTACTGTAACATCTTCAACGAATAGCTTCAAAATTTTTTCCGAAAAGCACTAGAAATTCAATGATCGGCTATCGGACGGGTGTGACAAATTTTGATACTGCGATTCTCACCCCCCCAGCGTTGGAAAAATGCATGCATTGTGCATGGCAGAAGGACCGTGGGTACGGGTCAACCAAAGGTAAACGGAGGTCAATGATGGAGCACACAGTTGAATATTTAGGACGCATTTTGGTAGTGGATGACAGCAATACCATTCGGCGTAGTGCGGAGTTTTTTCTAAAACAGGGCGGTCACAACGTCTTTCTGGCCGAGGATGGAATCGACGCGCTTAGCAAGGTCTATGAACACCAGCCGGACCTGATCTTTTGCGATATTTCCATGCCGCGGCTCGATGGATATCAGACCTGCGCAATCATCAAAAGCAACTCCCGCTTCGCATCGGTTCCGGTGGTCATGCTTTCATCCAAAGATGGCGTAGTCGATCGGGCGCGCGGACGCATCGTTGGAGCACAAGATTACCTCACCAAGCCGTTTACAAAAACCCAAATATTGCATGCGGTGCAACAGTATGGCGTACCTTTTCAAGGGGTTGCGTAATGGCAATAAAAACGGTGTTGGTGGTCGACGATTCAAAGACTGAAACGATGTACTTAACGGAAATCCTGATCAACAGCGGATACGTCGTATGTAGCGCGGAAAACGCTGAGGAGGCCTTTGCCTCATTGGAATCAGAACACCCCGACCTCATACTGATGGATGTAGTGTTACCCGGAAAAAATGGATTTCAGCTCACCCGCGCGGTTTCTCGGACGCCCGAATACGCCCATATTCCGATCATCATTTGCAGCAGCAAATCCTTAGAAACTGATCGAATCTGGGGCATTCGCCAAGGAGCCTTGGACTATCTAACCAAACCGGTCAGCCCTGCGCTACTGCTCGCGCGAATCAAGTCTTTGGACGGTGGTTAGCGCATGGGACAAAGGACCGTTATTCGGGAATTGCAGGACCGGTTAGCAAATCGTTTGCAGTTGGTCCAAGAAAAAGGCGGCGTGGCCGATTGGTTGGCTGTACGGTCAGCCGGGAAGCACTATTTGTTTTCACTTAGACAAGCCGGCGAAATACTTCCAGTATTCAACCTGCAACCGGTTCCATTCACAAAGCCCTGGTTTTTGGGCGTGCTCACCATTCGTGGTGGGTTGTTAGGGGTCATTGAGTTTGGCCAATTCACGCTCAGCGCTGTACCGGCTCCCTCTTGGCGTGAAGAGAGCAGCATGGCCATTTCGATGAATGAACAATTGGAAGTGAATTGCGCTTTGCAGGTAGACGAGGTGTTGGGGTTGAAGGGTAGTGGGGCGTTTGTTGCATCGAAACCCTCTGCGTCAGGAGCACCTCCCTACTATTCACATTGCTATGAGGACAACACGGGACTTGTATGGCAATCGTGTGATTTGCAAATACTTGCGCGGAACCCCGAGTTTTTGGATATCAGCGTTTGCTAAAAGGTAAGTACATGTCGACAGACCCATCAATCTTGGACCAATCTGCAGAAGAGAAGTTTCATCAGGGCCATTCCTTAGATGGATTTGCGTGGCCAGAACCTGCAGGAGGTGGCCCCAAACCATCGTTTGCGAAGGAAAAGTCCGCAAAGCTTGATAGCGCTAATTCATTTCCATGGGACACATCCTCCCTGATCTCTCTGCCATTATTGGGGTGGCGAACGCTCGGGCAACACCAATCCATTCTGGGCGGGATTTTTGGTGCAGCGCTGATTGCACTTGGGGTCCTCATTTACATGACTTTGAGCCAGTCGGACGCGACTACCCACTATTTGAAAGCCACTGGGCAGTCGTTGCTGCAGTCCGAGCGCTTGGCAAAAGCCGCAACGCAGGCTTTAACAGGCAATGAAAGCGCGTTTGCAGATTTAGCCAGTAGCACGGAACTACTGGTAAAGGCCATTAACGTACTGCACTCCGGGGAGCCGGTTGTCCAAGTGCAACCGTTGGGGCCAGAATATCAAACCGTAGTCGAAAAACTGGCCTCGCTTGCTGAGCGATCAGAAGCCAATGCCAACACCATTGGGGCGCAGCAGAAAACCCTTATGCAGATGGGCGCAGCCTTACTTCTGGTAAATCGCAGGTCTGAAGAGTTGCTTGACCTGACGAAAAATATCTCTGCGCTTAAGCAGCAGCAATCGGCGTCACCCGCAGAAATATCAGCCATCGGCGAGTTGTCTACCCTAACTCAACGCATCGGAAAGTCCTCCAATGAGTTCATGACCACGATGGGCGTCAGCGCAGAAGCGGTATTCTTGTTGGGAAAAGACCTCAATTCGTTTCGTGACATCGCGGCTGGACTCCTTGACGGTAGCTCCGAGTTGCGCATCAATCCAACAAGAGACAAAGGGACGCGCGATCAACTCTTGACGCTAATTGAAATGTACGAGGAGACGCGGACGCAGGCCAGTGCGTTGTTAGACAACCTGCAAGGTCTCGCAGCCGCACGTGAAGCGCAAAAGTCGCTTGTGGCAGACAGTCAGTACATAAGGGACCAACTCGAAGGGCTCCAGTCCGGGTTGTCCGAGAGTGCAAAAGTGAATTCCGCAATATGGTTAGCACGAATATTGACCGCTTCGCTAGCGATCCTCGCTGCTGCTGGTATGGTTTACGTTCAGCTGAAGGACAGTCGAATTCGTCAAATCGCCGCTGAAACCAGACACAAAAGCGCCGAGGAACTGCGCGCCGAAGCTCAGCGAAAGGAGCGTGACCTCCAGCGCATGAACGACGCCAATCAGACAGCCATTTTGCGACTCATGAATGAGTTGCAGAGCGTAGCGGAAGGTGATTTGACGCAGGAAGCCACAGTCAGCGAAGACATTACAGGAGCCATCGCCGATTCAGTGAACTACACAGTCGAAGAGTTGCGAACCTTGGTACTCAATGTCCAAGGAACCGTTGATCGAGTAGTAAAGACCACTTCAAACGTGGACGCTGCGTCTGCCGCGCTCTTGATCAAGTCGAATCAGCAACTCGTAGAGATTCGTAGCACCGGGCAGTCCGTGGTGGAGATGGCCAGCCGAATCAACGAAGTTTCCGATCGGGCACAGGAGTCCGCCGTTGTCGCAAGGCAATCGCTGCAAGCGGCTCAAACGGGACTCAGTGCGGTGCAAAACACCATCGATGGCATGAATGTCTTGCGCGACCACATTCAGGAAACCTCCAAACGCATCAAACGACTTGGCGAGTCATCGCAAGAAGTTGGTGAAATAACTGAGTTGATCTCCGACATTACGGAGCAGACCAACGTTTTAGCGCTCAACGCAGCGATACAAGCGGCGTCAGCGGGGGAGGCTGGGCGGGGATTTTCTGTGGTGGCCGAAGAAGTTCAGCGGCTTGCCGAGCGATCAGCTGCTGCGACCCAACAAATCGCAAACTTGGTTAAAGCAATTCAGACCGATACCAACAATGCGATGAGCGCGATGGAGCGATCTGCGCAGGGTGTGGTGGAGGGAGGAAAGCTGTCGGACGCCGCAGGTACTGCATTGTCTGAAATTGACAGGGTTTCCCGTAGCATGGCCGATCGCATCGACCAGATATCTAGGGCAGCTTCTACCGAGGCGGCACTGGCGGACTCCGTTGCTCAGAACATTCAAAAAATCTTCTTGGTGACGGAACAGACCGGTGAAGGAACCCGCGCAACCGCTGGTCAGGTACGCGAACTCTCCCGTATGGCGCAGGAACTCCGCAATTCTGTTTCACGTTTCAAGATTGCCTAGTAGGCACTTGTAACTGCATGGGTGGATTGGGAAACAGTGACCATGGATCAATACATTCTGGGAACCGAGGCCAGCCCCTTTTCCATCGACAGGAGTCCATTGGCATGGGTTCTCGAAGATTTAAAGAAATCTCTTAAATTCGCCACAGCAGTCGTCTGCCGCTTTGCTTGGGAGGTGAAAAGTTCGATTGGAAATAATGCGCTAGAGATGGATACTAGTCCGCTGTCCCAGGTCCAGCGGCAACTCCAGCAAGGGGCAGCAGCACTGGACATGGTAGGTCAACAGGTTCCGGCCGTGATGTTGCGCGCGGTTGAGTCATTGTCACGAAAATTCATTCAGTCGCCCAAGTCCTGCACTGAAGATGCTGCGCATTGCATAGATCGATCCTGCCTCGCCGTCGTCGACTATTTGGAGGGAATTCTCAAGGGACGGACCTTGTCTCCCGTTGCACTTTTCCCCCAACACCGCGCCGTCTTGGTGCGCATCGGAGCTGAACGGATTCATCCGGCAGATCTCTGGAGTGCACTCTGGCATTGGCGCGACATTGCGTTACCTAGAGGGCTGCTAGGTGAACAATATAGTTCGGAAATACGCGTCCGCATGAGCGAGTCGCTTTTGACACTTCTCCATTCTGGTGACCATGGTGCTGCCCGCGAGATGACTGAGTATTGCGCCGCTTTGGCGGCTGGAAGAGACGTTCGGGAACAGACCACGCTATGGGCGCTGGCCGCGGGTTTCTTTGAAGCGATTTCTTTAGACTTGGTGCCGAAAGATATATACGTTAAGCGAGCGGCCTCAAACGTCTTGCAGCAATTTGGAGTGCTTCGCCAAGGTACCATTCGACCGTCCGAACGTGTTGCGCAGGACCTCACCTTTTTTTGCGCAATGGCGCAGCCTTCGACTCAACAGTCTGCGCCGCATTTAAGGGCGGTCCGCGAAGCTTACGGTTTGGAACACACACCGGTTTCCGACTATGAAATTGAGAAGTTAGGTCGATTAGACGCCGACCAACTTGACCGAGTTCTTCGCAAAATTGCCGCCGCCAGCGAAGCTTGGTCTGCCTTCGCTAATGGGGAAACCCACCGCGCTGGTTCTCTTGCCGACCTGTTTTCCGAAGTTGGAACCGCCGTCCTGAAGGTGCACTCTGAGCACACTGCGTTCGTAAGTGCGCTCAGTGATGCCGTCGAGCTTGCGATTCACGAAATCGCCCCGCTGAGGGCGGCGCTGGCGATGGAGGTAGCAACTGCCATCTTGTATTTGGAGGCGGCCTATACGCATATGGATGCCGACGCAGCAACCTATCAGCGTAGCGCTCAGTTGGCCGCCCGCTTGCACCATGTCTGCGCCGCAAACGACTCCTATCCGATAGAGGATTGGATGGAGGAGTTGTACCGCCGCGCCAGCGATCAACAAACTATGGGCAGCGTCACGCGCGAACTACGTATTTCACTCGTTGAAGTTGAAAAAGCTTTGGACCAATTCTTTCGCAGTGGACGGGCAAATGCCGTGTTGCATGCCGCCCCCGCTCATCTGGCGCAGATGCGTGGCGTATTTATGGTGCTAGGGCTCGAGCAGGCTGCGCTCGCTGCAGTGCGAATGCGATCAAGCATTGAGAAGTACCTTCTGGACAGCGTAGATGCTGCCATCCATCCTTCTGCCCTATTCGATACATTGGGGAACAGTCTGGGCGCCATGGGGTTCATGATCGACATGCTGAGCTACCAACTGCCCTTGGCCCGGCGCATGTTTGTTTACGACGAAGGCTTGGCGGAATTCCGGTCCATTATTGAACGAGATCGGTCGGTGCGTACTCCGCCAATAACGCCAACTACCCTGTCACTTGACCGCGATCCGCCACCTCAATACCAGTCGACTTTCGGTTCACTTAGCCCGTTTTTCGAAAATCTTGAGGACGTGATCTCTCCCGAAACCGAGCCAACACCAGTCCTGGGGGGTGGCGATGAAGGAAAAGATCTGCTTGTCTCGGGAACGGGCGACGAAGATATACACCAAATTTTTTTGGACGAGTCCAAAGAGGTCATCTTGGTGGCCGCCTCTGCGGTTCAAGAACTTGCAGCGCAGACCGGAAACATTGGAGCGCAGGTTCGGCTGCGGAGGGCATTTCACACCATCAAGGGAAGTGCCCGCATGGTGGGCCTCCAAACGTTGGGAGAAGCAGCATGGGCGTTTGAGCGGTTGCTTAACGAGTGGTTGGCTGATGAGACGCCTTTCACTGGCGCAATGTTTGACCTGACGAGCAGCGCCGTCCGAGCCTTTGAAATGTGGGTTGATGACATTTCACACGGTAGGGATGGACCTTGGACGGCTGATCCCTTTAGAGACAGCGCAGATGCCTTTAGGACATCGGGCGAGTACAGACCTTTGCGCTTGCCCGATTACGCGGTGCAGGGCACCGACGACGGTAGGTGCTATCAGACCTTGGCAAGCGGTACGACACAATTGTCAGAGCAATCTGAACAGCAGCCAATTTTTGACGTTGTCAACTTTTCCACGGATCAAGTGACGCGGGGTCTGTTTGAACAAGCAGCGGTGTCAATACCTGTGTTGACTGCATTACCGTCGACCGATGGCGTGCCAATTGGCAGTCCGAATAAGCTGGGAGCGCGCACCGGAAATCCCCCGCCAGAGGTTAGCGATACCGCTGAAGCCGACCTATCACCGCCAGTGTCCCCAGCACCAATGAAAGTCATAGGGCATTTGCGATTGAGTCCAGCTTTCTTTGCTGTTTACAGCACCGAGGCAGATGAATGGTCTTCCCGCTTGATTGCTGAGATCGAGCAATGGGTGCATGACCCGGAGGCTCGCTCGACAGAAGCCGCCATGGTTTTGGCCCACTCTTTACAGGGGGCGTCAGCGACTGTAGGGTTTGATGCCTTAGCCGAGCTTGCACGGATGTTGGAGCAAGCGCTTGAACATGTCGGGTCTCATCCGAAGAAAGTCGGCGAATGGGCCATCGCCTTATTGGCATGTGCACGGCACATTGGTGACTTGCTTGCAGATTTTACGAATGGAAATTTACCAAAACTTGACGAGGCGCTCATGGTGGAGCTCAAGCGAATCGTCGAACCAAACGGATGGGCATCCCGCTCGGATCCATTAGAAGTTGCTTTAGGCGCACTACAGGACTCGATCAAGAATGAACTCAGTGTCACTCCAACAGCCCCTGGACCGGGACTTAGCGGCCAACGGAAGAGTTCTGTTATCGCCGCTACAGGCGATCGCGAAAATGATGATTTGAATATTTCCGTCATTGAATCTTCCGCCGTCGCACACGCCTACGCCCCTTCCCAAGCGACGCAAACTTTAGAGGGCTATGTCCAAACACAGTCCATACCGCAACACGACCTAGAGAGCGAGGACGCGATCGATGCAGAGTTGCTGCCCATATTCCGAGAAGAGGGACATGAATTGTTTCTGGCTCTGGGTCGTTCGCTTCGGGTATGGGTATCGAACCCGCAATTAGAAAGTGCGCGCTCACAGTCGTTACGCGTTCTCCACACCATCAAGGGTAGCGCGCGTCTTGCGGGCGCGCTGCGTTTGGGGGAGTTGGCACACCGATTGGAGTCTCAGATTGCCGACGCCAAGGCAGAGCGCGCGACCCCGTCGTACATCGATTCATCGATCCATGTTTTTGACCAGCTACGCGGCATTTTTGATGCATTGGGTCCAATCAATATTGGGGCAAAACCGGATGAAATACCGGCCATCTCGCCGGTCGCCGCGCCAAACCGACCGGATGTGCAACAGGGTGCGACTGGCGAAGCTGTTTCGCACAGGCTGCTGGGGCATTCGATACGGGTTCGATCGAAAATTTTGGACCGCCTGCTGGACCAAACCGGCGAGGTCATGATGGGTCGATCCCGACTGGATGCCAACGTAGCTCAAACGCACAACGGACTGACAGACCTGGGAAACACTTTGAAGCGGATGCGCCACCAGTTGCGCGAATTGGAGCTTCAGGCTGATCTGCAAATGCAAACACGCCAAACCCAAACCCAAACCCGAGGTTCCGCGCAATTTTTCGATCCTTTGGAATTTGACCGCTTCACGCGTGTTCAAGAGCTCAGTCGATTGTTGGCAGAGTCTGTTGAAGACGTGGCCACGGTGCAGCGCAATTTACAGATTTGCGTGCAAGGCGCTCAAGACGATGTGGGCGCCCAGGGTCGACGCGTGAAGGAGCTTCAGCACGATTTGCTGCGCATGCGGTTGGTCGAGTTTGAAAGTATCGCAGACCGCCTCTACGCAGTGGTCCGTCAGGCGTGTAAGGCAACCGGAAAGCAGGTGCGCCTCGATATTTCGGCCGGTACCATTCAGCTTGACCGCGGCGTATTGGATCGGATCACCCCGGCACTCGAGCATATTTTGCGTAACGCGGTTGGACACGGCATCGAACCGGTCGATGTGCGTCTAGCAGCTGGTAAGTCGGCCACTGGGTGCATTACCATCGTCGTGGTCCAAGATGGCGGCGATGTTGCCGTCACCATCAGCGATGACGGTCGTGGTTTAGACATCGACTTAATCCGGGTTTCTGCACAGGCAAAAAATCTTTGGGATGGGGAGGCGGACTTCGGCGTACAGGATGCAGTGCGGGTGCTATTTCTCCCTGGGTTCACCACGGCGCAACGGGTTACTGAAATGGAAGGTCGGGGCATTGGCATGGACGTCGTACTTTCGGACGTAAATGCCCTTGGTGGGCGCATCGATACCAAAACGACAGTGGGCGTCGGCACTAGTTTTGAGTTGATTCTGCCATTGACCACAGCGGTAACTCAAGTTGTACTGTTGCGCATGGGCGCGTTTACGATGGGCGTGCCCTCAAAGTTGATGGAAACTGTATTGCGTGTTCCATCGGACATGCTCGATCGTGCTTATGAAGATGGTTTCTTGGTGGAGGGCGGTCAGGCTGTAACGTTGTATTGGGGAGGGTCTTTGCTTCAGGTGTCAGACCGTAGTCTGGAGCGATCAAACAAGCAAAATTCAGTAGCTATCTTTCGCAGCGCGGGCCGACGCGTTGCCTTGCATATCGACGAAGTATTGGGTAATCGCGAGGTCGTTGTCAAAAACCTAGGCCCCCAGTTAAGCCGCCTACCTGGAATGGCGGGAATGACGGCTATGGCAACCGGTGCCGTGGTGTTCATATACAACCCCGTAGCTTTGGCCACCGTGTATGCCGACCCCGATCGCCAGGTTCTAGCTTCTGGGAAGCTCAGGGTCCCGAGCGCAGTATTGGGGGGTGGCACTTCAGCGGGGGCTTTGACCGGCGGCATTCAACGTCATGCTGGTCTAGTGACCGAAATGGATCAACTCGCGCCTTTGGTGTTGGTAGTGGACGACTCCATTACGGTGCGCCGTGTGGCGCATCGTCTGCTAAGGCGCGAAGGGTTTCGCGTTGCCATGGCCAATGATGGGTTACAGGCCCTGGAGCAATTGCAATTGGAGCGCCCGATGGTGGTGTTGACGGACATCGAGATGCCGCGCATGGATGGTTTTGAGCTCACCCGAAGCATTCGCGCCGACGCGGGGCTGGCGGGCTTGCCCATCGTCATGATTACGTCCCGCATAGCGCAAAAACACCGTGACCACGCAGCCAGTCTTGGTGTAAACCATTACATGGGGAAACCCTACTCGGAACTGGATTTGATGGCCTTGGTGCGCAGCTATTGCTCCCAAACGGTGCCCGTTTGATGGATCAGCAAAAGAGAAAATACAAATGAAAAAAAATGTCATTTCGGGATTGTTGGTCTTGGCCTGTGCCTGCAGCGCGCTGGCCCAGTCGGATACCAAGCTGATTCGATTGGCTACGCTGGAATGGCCGCCTTTTACAGGCTTGCTGCTGCCCAAGGAAGGTGTGTCGACCCACGTAGCAACCACGGTTGCCAAGCTGGCAGGGTTCAGGCTCTTGGCAGCGTCATTTGAATGGACCAAGGCAGTTGAAAAGGGCGAAAAGAGCTCCGATTTCGAGGGGTACTTTCCTGAGTACTTCAGCCAAGAACGAGACGCCGCCTGCTACCTCTCGCAGTCTATCGGAACCAGTGTGTTGGGCATAGCAAGTCTCAAAGCTGCACCGGTGGTCTGGAATAGGCTATCTAATTTGGAGGGGATTCGGTTGGGCGTGGTGGACGGCTATGTCAATGGCGATGAATTGGATGCTGCCATCAAAGACAAGCGCCAGGCCGTTGAGGTGACCACTAGCGATGCCGCAAATATCGCAAAACTGCGTGCCAAAAAAATTCGTGCCATCGTGATCGACAAAAATGTGCTCGATTACACGCTGTTTAGCTTAGGCGACCGCAGCAGTGTGGTGTTTAGTGCAAACCCCATCGCACGCCTGACCTTGCATATTTGTTTTAAGCGCACTCCCGCTGGTTTGGACATGCGCAATGCTTTTGATGCGGCCCTGGCCCGCACCGATATTGCCAAACTAGAGGCTGAGTATTTTCAGCGCATGTTCTCGCAGCGATAGAGCCTGTTGCAGCACACCTGCATTCGACTAGAGCTCCTTGAGTGCGCCGCGTAGCTCGTTTACGCTGAGTATTTCCGAAAAGACGATAGGCGGTCTATTGGGCTGGTACAGCACGTAAACGGGAACGCCGCTGCGTTGGAGGTCTGTTAGAGCCTGGCTGATGGCGGGGTCACGCAGTGTCCAGTCAGCGCGCAATAAGCGGACATTCTTCGTCGCAAAGTCCTGTAAAACTGCGGTGTCCGCCAAAACCGTTTGCTTGTTGTATTGGCAGGTGATGCACCATGCGGCGGTAAAGTCTACAAACACTGGGTGGCCCTGTGCAAGTTCATCGTGCACCCGCTGCGTACTCCAAGCCTGCCAGACTGTGGACTTACTGGAATTTACAGTGGCGGCGCCAGCGGTGGGGTCTTGCGGTGGCGTGCTCAAGGCTGTTTCAAGAAACTGTGGACCTATCCAATGCAAAAGCAGAGCCAGAGTCAGCCCCGCCAAGCCACCGTAAACCCAGCGTGCGCGTCCGACCAGGCTCACGGACCACAACAGCAGTGCCAATACCAGCAGCAAAACCGCCAAACTGGCGGCTGCATCTACACCCAACATGTGGCCAAAAATCCACAGCAACCACAATACGGTGGCCGCTATCGGGAAGGCTAGGAACTGGCGCAGTTGTTCCATCCATGCCCCCGGCTTGGGTAGGTAATTGGCGACCGCCGGAAAGCCTGCGGCCAGCGCAAAGGGGAGGGCCAGACCAAGTCCTAGCGCGATAAAAACCCCCATGGCCTGCCCGTGCTCCAGCGTGAGCGCGAGCCCGAGCGAGGCGCCCATGAACGGGGCGGTACAGGGCGAGGCAATGGCAACGGCCAGTACACCAGACAGCGCAGCGTCAGCCACGGGATGGCGCAGCTGAAGACCGGCCAGCCGACCTGGTAGCACCACGGCAAGATCGAGAAAGCCCATCAAATTGAGCCCGATCAGCGTAAACAGCAGCGCCAAGCCAGCCACTACGGGCGGGGACTGCAGTTGAAAGCCCCAGCCCAACTGTTCACCGGCTGCGCGAAAAGCCAGCAATGTAGCGCCCAAGGCCGCCATGGACACCACTACGCCAGCCGTGTAGGCCAGGCCCAGCACGCGAGGGGAGACACCGCCTCGAGCCGATTGGCTTGCAAAGCCCAAAATTTTGATGGCTAGCACCGGAAACACGCAGGGCATCAGGTTGAGAATCAGGCCGCCGACAAAAGCGCTTGCCAGCGCCCATAACCAGGTTTGGTCATCGCGAGAATCGTTACGGGCAGCCGACGGCACCTGCTCGCCGGCCCCACGCGCAGCCGCCGCAGCGGGCCAATTGCCCGAAACGACCACCCTGGCACGAACGCTGCTGTCGCCCATGGCCAGCACCACCGAAAACTCACCAGGGTTGGAACTGCGCTGGGGCGACAGGGGTAAACGCACAGACCATTCGCCGCCAGACCAATTCTGGGTTCCTGCGCCGGGTGCACCAGGCCGGTTGGCCACCGGGTCGTTCTGCGACGCGATGGCAGAAGTGGTAAACACATCGCGTACTTCGGGGAAAACACTGATAGCCCGCCCAGTCCAGGCGCCCGGTAATTCTTTGCCTGACAGGACCAGGCTATGGCCATCCAGGCGTGCTTGCATAGGTGTTGGCAGGTCTTGTGGTCTTTTGTGGCGGGCAGCGTCAAACAGACCCGCATGCTCGGCGATCGAACCTTGCACCGGAAGGTTCAGTGCAAATGAACCCTCCTGTGGAATGCACTCTTGCCGACACACCAGCCAGGTGGCGTTCAACACGATTGGTACATTGCCTTGCGGGTTGGTGGGGCGAAAGGCGTTCGCAACTTCCACCGTGACGGGTAGCAAGATGGTGTTCTCAAACCCGAAGTTGGCCAATTGCCCGATTTTGATCTTGACCGGTGTGGGCCAGTTCACGTCGCCAACGCTCAGCCCAGGGGCGGCGGACCAGTGCAATTCGGTGGGCAGACCGGAGTCGCCGGGGTTTTTCCAGTAGGTGTGCCAGCCAGGTTGGTGCTGCAAGAGCAGACCTAGCTCAAAGCGGGCACCTGCAACAATGCCTTGCGGCGCATGGACCACCAGTTCGGCCCGGACTTCGGGGGTCTGCACGACGGACGTAGCCGCTGGGGGACTTCCCAAATCCAACCGGCTCTGTGCGGCAGGGGCGGACTGGGCGCCCAGCAAGGCCAGGACCAGCATTGCGATCCACCGTGTTGCGGCACCCCGCAGGCGCGGCGTATCAATGGCATCTACCGGGGGTTTCGAGAACATGGGTGCTTGCATGATGGGTGAAATGTCAGGCGCTTGGCTGCGGCGTCGCTCAATTGTCGCAGGGCCAGCAAATCACGCAGAAGGCGTCGTAAATACAGCGGGCAATTTCTTCGGTGCCTTGATGCGCAATTGCTTATTGACGTTTTCCTGGCCAAACACCACCTCAATGTCGCGCGTCGCTACGCCAAACAGGGGCGCCAGGAAACGCACCATGTGGTCCGTAGCCTTGCCGCCCTTGGGTGCCGCCGTAACGCTCACCTTGAGCTGCGCGCCCTTGGGCTTACCGATGGCGTCCTTGCCGGCAGCGGGTTTGCCCAATATATTGACCACGAGCACGTCGCCTTCCCAGCGGAAAAATGTGTCTGCGGTGTTAATGCGTTCCATGCTTTGATAATACGGCCATGCAGCACCGCATCGTCCTGGCCACCCTCAATGCCAAATACATCCACGCCTCCCTAGGGCTACGCTATTTGTACGCCAATATGGCGCGCCATGGCGACGCTGATCTGCAAGCCTGTACGCTGTTGCGGGAGTTCACCATCCACCGCGCACCGCAAGACATCGTCGACGAGCTGATCGCATCGCTTGGACCAGCCCACAGCGGCGCAGTAAACGTCGTGGGTTTTGGCATTTATATCTGGAACGTCACCCCCAGCACTGCCGTCATCGCTCTGCTTAAAGCCCAGCGGCCTGACGTCAAGATCGTGCTCGGTGGTCCCGAGGTCAGCCACGAGCTCTCGGGGCAGGCCATTGCCGCCTTGGCCCACTATGTCATTACCGGTTGGGGTGACGTGAGTTTCCCCAAACTTTGCTGGGTGCTGGTGCATGGTCCCCAACCGCTCATGAAGGTGATCGTGGGCGAGCAGCCACCCATGGGTGACATTGCCTTGCCCTACGCCCAGTACAGTGACGCCGACCTGGCGCACCGGGTTTTGTATGTCGAGGCCTCGCGCGGGTGCCCATTCAAGTGTGGGTTTTGCCTCAGCGCGCTGGACAAAACAGCCTGGTCCTTTGATGTAGATGATTTTTTGACCGAAATGGACTCGCTCTACCAGCGCGGCGCCCGCACCTTCAAGTTTGTAGACCGCACCTTCAACCTCAAAATTGACGACTCGGTGCGGATACTGGAGTTCTTTTTGGCGCGCCTGGTGGCCCATCCGCACCAGCCCTTGTTTGTTCACTTCGAGCTGGTGCCCGACCAGCTACCTGAGCGCTTAAAGGAATGCATCGCTCGCTTCCCGGCGGGGGTATTGCAGTTTGAAATCGGTATCCAAAGCCTCAACCCGGTCGTACAAAAAACGATTTCTCGCCGCCAAGACGGGGCTAAAACCGAGGCCAACCTGCGCTGGCTGGCCGGCCACAGCCGGGCCCACCTGCATACCGATTTGATTTTTGGTCTGCCGGGCGAGAGTTGGGAGAGTTTTGGACAAGGGTTTGATGCGCTGTGGTCCTGGGGGCCCGATGAAATTCAGCTGGGTCTGCTCAAACGCCTGCGCGGCACCCCGCTGGCAAACAAAACCCCTGCGGGTATGGTCTTTGATGCCGAGCCGCCGTACACCGTGTTGGCGACGGATGTGCTCGTTCCCGCGCAAGTGCAGGCGTTTACGCGGCTGGCGCGCTACTGGGACCTGGTCGCCAACTCTGGGCGGTTTTCCAACACCTTGTCTCTTTTGCTGCAGGCGCCATCGCCCTTCGAGGCCTTCGGCCGGTTCTCGCACTGGCTGTGGCACACAAGGGCCCGTACCAATGGCTTGAGCCCGGAGGACCTGGTTGACGCCTTGTTTGACTACCTCACCGGCCCTGGCGGTGTGGCACAAACAACGGTGCGCGAAGCCTTGTTGGCCGACTATGTGGCCAGCGGGGCGCGTGCGAGCCCCCGCTCACTGTTTGGGTATTTGCCCCGCTACAAGCAAGCCGCAGCCGTGGGCAAAGCGGGTGTGGCAAGCTTGGCCGCAGAATCGTCCACGCATACACGGCGCCAACACCGCCACGCCTCGCAAAACCAACACTGACCGATTCATCTCAAAAGTTCGCCATGCAACCCACTTCCCCCCCATCCCGCTATTGGGCCGACCTGAGCACCGACCACTTCCACGCTTTGCAAACTGGTGGCCGCATGAGTCAAACCATTGCGGTGTTGCCGGTTGCAGCAACGGAACAACACGGCCCCCACCTGCCGCTTAAAGTGGACACTTGCATCGCCGACGGCATCGTTGCGGCATCGTTGGCACATCTGGCGCCTGATTCCAGCGCCTTATTTTTGCCCACCCAGGCGGTGGGATTTAGTCCCGAGCACGCGCGCTTTGCCGGCACACTCACCCTCAAAGCCGAAACCCTGATCCGCCTGTGGACCGATATTGGTGAGAGTGTGGCCGCTTGTGGCGTTCAGAAAATGGTGTTTTTCAACGCCCATGGCGGCCAGGCCAACTTTATGGACATCGTTGCTCGCGACCTGCGTGCGCGCTTAGGGATGCTGGTCTTCAGCGTGAACTGGTACGGCCTGCCGCTGCGAGGACCGCAGGGAGATGACGCTCACACGCTGTTTAGCGCCGATGAGCACCGCTTTGGCATTCACGCCGGAGACATCGAAACCTCGCTGATGCTGGCCCTGGCCCCGCAGCACGTTGCCATGGAGAAGTCCCAAAACTTCACATCCAGTTCCCAGCAGCGCGCTGCGAATTTTGACATTCTGGGCGACGGGAAGTCGGCCAAATTGGCGTGGCAAATCCAAGACTACAACCCGGCAGGCGCAGTGGGCAATGCCGCGGCAGCAACCGCCGCCAAAGGCGAAAAGACCTTGCAGGCCGCTGGTTTTGCGCTAGCTAAGCTGCTTGGCGAAGTCCAGCGCCTACCCCTGAGCACGGTCGTCAGGTGATCCGCCTCCATCTTCCTTAGGCGTAGCTTACCCACGATGCGTAGGCCTCGTCGTCTAGGTGCGGTAGCGTATTGAAAGTCACCAAGGCGTGCCGTTTTGGGTTGAAGGTCAGTTCGGTTACCGAGCTGTTGCGGATGCGGAAATTGAGCTCCACCGTTGTCTCTGGCGTGGTACCCAGCAAGTGACCGATGACCGTCGCAATCGGACCACCACTACTGACGATGAGCACGTTGCCCGTGCAGTGCGCGCGTACATGGTCCAGCGCACTGGTCACACCATGTACAAAGTCAGGATAACTTGGCATTCCCGCGGGACTCACCACACCGTTCATCCACTGCGTCAAGCCGTCGCGCAGCAAACGAAAGTGAGCGCGGTACATCTCGGGCGAGTCGGGCTTCTCCAGCTTATGCGGGTGAATCGCTCCAATGACGGCTGCGCTGTCGTACTCATCGAGCCCTGGCCAAACCAGCGCCTCGGTAGGGAGATTGGCACCCTGAGCAATGCCCGCCCAGGTTTGTGCATGGCGATTCAAGCTGCCGGTAAGCACGGAATCAAACCTGAGGCCCCGTTGTGAAAAGTACTTACCCAACCGCACGCTTTGGCGCACACCCAGATCGCTAAGTTGGTCGTAGTTCTCGGCACCAAACGAGGCCTGGCCGTGGCGCACAAGATAAAGAGTTCCCATGCCCGGATTTAAGCCGATTGCAGCCGAATTTTTTGTCTTTAGCGTGACAGGGTTGAAAGCCCAAGCCCCAACGCGCACGCCGGGACTTCTGGGCAGATGACCGACGTGCCCTTTTTAAGCGGCCGCCAGCCAATAACCGGCGTTAAAAGGACTGCTCATGCGCAGTGCCAAAGGCGATACATCCAACAGGAAATCGCTGGGTAGCTTGACTCCGTTGGGATTTGCTTCAACACCAAGAGGCGCGCTGGCTTCAGTGGTGGTGCTTGCCTGGTTCGCCCGTTCTGCTTGGCTGGTGTGTGCAGAACGGGCTACAGAAAAGAATAGAAGCATCGGAACGGAATCTTCCGGTCCCCCCAATAATCTGCCGTGTCCCGAAAAATGTCGAGCAACTGCTCGCGCGCCTCTTTGTCAAATTTGACATTGGCCGGTATGTGCTCCAGCACCGCGATAAAACCTGGCTGAGGCCCCGACTTGTGCACCGGGTCGGTCATGCTGTCATATAAAGAATCAAAATTCTTGCCCGATGTGGTGGGCAGCGTGAACTGCGCCCCAATCAGGTCGAGCACGTCTTGCTTTGTTTGGGCGCTGCCCAAATTAGCGTACAAAAAGTGGTGCCCCAAACCTTGGGCAGCTTCTTGCAAGTCTGACACGCGGAATGCGCGTATCGATTGAACGATATTCGTTCTTACGGTTCGAAGTGGCGTATCCATCCCCGATTCACTTTCAAAAATAAAAATTCAATTCAAGGCACGATCATGCGAAAACTCGCATAGTGATTGGCCGTGTAGTAACAAGTCTCTGGCGCTGTGGCTGGGCCACCGCACACGATTCTTTGTGCTCCACGGTCCCGCGAGCCCGGCGTTTTGACGGTGTATTCCCGGTAATAACCCCGCTTTTGCAAAGGCAAAATACGTTCGCGGTTACCAAAAATAGTGCCGTCTTTCTCAAACGGAAAGGGGCCGCCCTGTTGAATGTTGCGGTAGGTCTCCATCCCATGTGCGGGCAAAGCTTGCTGCGAAATCGTCTGGAGCGGGGCTCCGAACGCTAATTTCGCCTCTGAGGCACACACCAGCGGTGCCATTGCCGCCCAAAAGAGCGCCACGCATGCTAGGGTGACCTTCCGCGCCGCCTTGGTGTGTTCGGTTGCCGCTAGGGCATCCATAAACACCGTTCTAGCCCTCGAAAACACATGAAAATCCGTCAACGAACAAAAAAACTGCCAAAAACCATAGTCGCGATTGTCGTTGACCTAGCACAAAAAAGCAATACCCCGGGACCGGTCAAGGCCTGTTTTTATCAGGGTTTGCCCGTATTTGGTCCGCGTGGCAGGGGCGTGCGCGTGACCGCCCGTGCTTCAGAGTTGCGAATGCAGGACCCGATTGGCCTGGGCGCTGCGGCTGTCGGCGCTTGCGTCCTGGGGTTTGGCCATACGCACCCCCCGCGTACCCAGGATGCTGACAAAGAAGGCATCCGCCCCAGCCTTGCCGGCCTCGTCCATCAGGCCGATCAGGGTGGAGAAATGCACATCGGTCGCCTCGGTCTCGGTGGGGCCGAAGCGGCAGGCAAAGTCCCAGTAGTCCACGCCGTCGGGCAAGGCGGCACGGCGCTGGCGCGCCACGTACTTGCGCACTTCATGCTTGCTGGCGTCTAAAAGGCGGTCGCGGTTGCGGCCTTCAACGTTGAGTTGGAATAGTTTTTTCACGCAGTCCTAAAAGAAGTAGCCCGTTATTGAAACATTTGCACGCTCAGCGCGTGGCGTTGGCGTCGGCCACGGTCAGCGCGGTCATGTTCACGATGCGCCGCACCGTGGTGCTGGCGGTTAGCACGTGCACCGGCTTGGCTGCTCCCAAGAGCACCGGCCCAATCGCAATATTGCCACCGGCTGCGGTTTTGAGCAGGTTGTAGGCGATGTTGGCCGCGTCGATATTGGGCATGACTAGCAGGTTGGCGTCGCCGTGCAGCGTGCTATGGGGCATCAGCGCAGTGCGGGCGTGGCTGTCCAGGGCCAAGTCGCCATGCATCTCACCGTCGACTTCGAGCCAAGGAGCGTCTTTTTGGAGGATAAGCAGCGTCTCGCGCATTTTGACCGCGCTGGGCTCGTTGCTGCTGCCAAAGTTGGAGTGGCTCAGCAGCGCGGCTTTGGGCTCAATGCCAAAACGCAGCATTTCTTCGGCTGCCATTACCGTGATGCGCGCCAGTTCGCGGGCGGTGGGGTCGTAGTTGACATGGGTGTCGACCACAAACACCTGGCGCCCGGGCAGCATCAGCCCGTTCATGCAGGCATAAATGGGCACGTCCTGGCTGCTGCCCGCAGGCGCCGAGTGGCGCTTGCCGATCACCTGGTCGATGTAGTTGAGGTGTAGCGCGGTGGTGCCCCAGGTGCCGCAGATCAGGCCGTCGACGTCGCCTTTGTGCAGCAGCATGGCGCCAATCAGTGTCAGACGCCGGCGCATTTCAATTTTGGCTACTTGCACGGTCACACCTTTGCGCTCACCCATGCGGTGGTAGGTTTGCCAGAAGTCGCGGTAGCGGTGGTCTTGCTCCACATTGACCACGGCGTAGTCCTGTCCCTGGCGCAGGCGCAGGCCAAATTTGGCGATGCGCTCGGCAATCACCGTCGGGCGGCCGATTAGCGTGGGCATGGCCAGGCCTTCGTCGACCACGATCTGGATGGCGCGCAGCACGCGCTCGTCCTCGCCCTCGGCAAAGGCCACGCGTTTTTTGAGCGCGTTCTTGGCCATGGTGAAGATTGGCCGCATGGTGGTGCCCGAAGCGTAGACAAAGCTTTGCAGCTGCTCGCGGTAGGCGTCCATGTCAGCAATCGGGCGCAGCGCCACGCCACTGTCAAACGCAGCCTGGGCCACGGCCGGGGCGATTTTCATCATCAGGCGCGGATCGAAAGGCTTGGGGATCAGGTATTCCGGGCCAAAAGCGAGTTGCTCGCCGGCGTAGGCCGCAGCCACCACGTCGCTTTGTTCGGCCTGGGCCAGTTCAGCAATCGCGTGGACGGCGGCGATTTCCATCTCGATGGTGATGGTGGAGGCGCCGGCGTCGAGCGCGCCGCGGAAGATGTAAGGGAAGCACAGGACGTTGTTGACCTGGTTGTGAAAGTCGCTACGCCCGGTGGCCATGATGGCATCGTCTCGCACCGCTTTCACTTCATCGGGCAATATTTCAGGCGTGGGGTTGGCCAGCGCAAAGATCAGCGGCTTGGCCGCCATGCTCTTGACCATGTCTTGTTTGAGCACGCCGCCGGCGGAGAGGCCCAGAAACACATCTGCCCCGGCAATGATTTCGCGCAGCGTGCGGGCATCGGTCTTTTGGGCGAAAAACTCCTTGTCGGCGTCCATCAGCTCGGTGCGGCCCTCGTAGACCACACCAGCGAGATCGGTCACATATATGTTCTCACGTGGAATGCCCAGTTTGACCAGCAGGCCCAGGCAGGCCAGCGCCGCAGCACCGGCGCCGGAGGTGACTAGCTTGATCTTTTGAGGGTCTTTGCCTACCACTTTGAGGCCATTGAGAAGCGCCGCGCCTACCACTATGGCCGTGCCGTGCTGGTCGTCGTGGAACACCGGAATCTTCATGCGCTCGCGCAGTTTGCGCTCCACATAAAAACAATCGGGCGCTTTGATGTCTTCAAGGTTGATGCCGCCAAAGGTTGGCTCCAGCGAGGCAATGATGTCGACCAGCTTGTCCAGATCGTGTTTTTCGTTGATCTCGATGTCGAACACGTCAATACCGGCAAACTTTTTGAACAAAACCCCTTTGCCCTCCATCACCGGTTTGGCCGCCAGCGGGCCGATGTCGCCCAGGCCCAGCACGGCGGTACCGTTGGTGATGACCGCCACCAGGTTGCCCCGGCTGGTGTACTTGAACGCGTTGTTGGGGTCTTTGACGATCTCCTCGCAGGGTGCGGCCACGCCAGGCGAATACGCCAGCGCCAGGTCGTGTTGGTTGAGCAGCTGTTTGGTTGCGGCGATCGAGATTTTTCCGGGGGTCGGAAATTGGTGGTATTCCAGCGCTGCCAGGCGCAACTGCGCGCGCTGCTCTTGTGCAGCTTGATCGTGGGTTGCAGAACTGGGGGTCGGGAGGGAGTCGTTTGCCATCGTGCATCCTTGTGCGCTGTGGCGGATCGGGCAAAAAAAGCCGTTTTCCGCTCAGCTGCTGAGGGCGCCGATTGTAGTGCGGGGGCTTTTTTCGCCCCTCGTTAAAGCACTGTGGCCTTGGCCAGTTCCATGCGTCTCGTGGTTTGCCCGCCGGTGAGCACAAAGCCACGCTGCTGACCGGCCGGATCCATAAATCGCCAGACGCCACCACCCTGCGCGGCGGCCGTGTCCAATGCGTCGGCCACCCAGGCACCGGCCTGCGCCGGATGGGGCGCAGCCACCACGGTAGGCAGCGCCGGGGTTTTGATGGACACCGGCATCAATGGAAACACCAGGGCGGTGGGCGTGCCCGTCAGCGTGGCGGCTAGCGCGCGCGCGGCGTTCATGATGGGCATGACGTAAGGCAGGGTGCGCGCACCGGCGCTGGCATATTGGGCGCAGTCGCCTAAGGCAAAAACGTATGGAGCACTGGTCTGCAGTAGATCGTTCACCACCACGCCGCGCTCGCAAGCAATATCCGCCGCGCTGGCAAGCGCAGTGTCGGCGCGCAAACCGACGGCGCTGAGCACCAGATCGGCGCCCACCACCTCGCCGCTGGACAGCGTGACTGCAAGCGGCGGCGAGCCATTTGCCCGGTTAACCGCGTCGACCGTGGCGCCAAAGTGCCACACCGCGCCTAGCGCGTGTAAGGCCGCGCCAAGTTGATCCCCTGCGGCGGCGGGCAACAAGGCGGCCAAGGGGCGCTCGGTCGGGTCGACTACGTGCACGCGGTAGCCGCCCAGCAGCAAGTCATTGGCAAATTCGCAGCCGATCAGGCCCGCGCCCATGATCAGCACGGTTTTTGGGGCAGCGCCCAGGGTGCGTTGAAAGTGCGCCAGATCGGTGAGCTGGTTGATGGACTGCACGTCGGCGCTGGCGTCTCCTTGCAGGCCGATGCGGATCGGGTGCGCGCCCGTGGCTAGCACCAGTTGGGCGTAGGGCTGGGTATGGGTGGCGCCGTCAGCGGCGCTAAGCGTCAGGGTTTGCGCTTGGGTGTCGATGCTGCGCACCTGGCTGTGGGCGCGCAGCGTGACGTTCAGCGTCTCGGCCATTTTGGCCGCTGGCGTGGTGACCAACTGGTCCGCGCTGCGCTTTTGCGCGCAGGCGTTGGACAGCGTGGGTTTGGCGTAAAAGTCACCGCCGTCGGCCGTGATCAGCACGATGGGCGTGCTGGTGTCGAGCTTGCGAAACTCGCGGGCCGTCGTCCAACCCGCCAAGCCGGCGCCAATGATGACCAGGGCACCCGCGTCTTGCGCTGCGTGGGGGTTGGACGCGGCGCTCATTCAGATCGCCACGACTTCAAAATCGGCCTTGGCTACGCCGCAGTCCGGGCAGGCCCAGGTCTCGGGCACATCGGCCCAATGGGTTCCGGGGGCGATGCCGTCTTCGGGGCGGCCAGCGGCCTCGTCATATACAAAGCCACACACGATGCAGATATAGGTTTTCATGGGTTGTCTCTTAAAAAAAAGAAGTGAATAAAAGTTTGCTTGGTGCAAAGGTACAAATTAGTTGGCTGCGACTGTATCCAGAACCGACTGGTAGTGCTTGGCGTGGCGCTCTTCGACCTTGGCCAGTGCGGCAAAACGCTTTTGCGCCTTGTCCAGCGTGGCTTTCAGGGCGGCAGCAGCGTCCAACGCGGCCTGGAAGGCCTGGGCGTGCTCTTTGCTCTCCGAAATTTGTTCGTCGATTTCAGCTACGGCAGCAGCGTTGCCCTCTGCCTCGGCGGTTTTGCGAAAGCCGGGGTACATCTCGGTGTATTCGTAGGTTTCGCCGTCGATGGCAATTTGCAAGGCCTTGGCCGGCGTCATGCTGGCTCTGGGGTAGAGCAAGTCCAGGTGGCCAAAGGCGTGCATCACTTCCTGCGCTGCGGTCTCTTCAAAAGTGCGGGCCGTCAGTTCGTCGCCCATTTCACGGGCCAGTTTGGCGAAATAGCGGTATTTGATGTGCGCCATCGACTCGCCAGCAAAGGCGGATTCGAGGTTGGCGATGGTCTTGATCTCGGGGCGGCTTGGGGTGCTCATGGTCTTTACTCCGTTAGGTGATTACAAACTGCCAGTTGATGGTTTTCAATCGGCATGGACGAAATCATAGGATTAATCTATTAACAAAGCCAATTGCAAATGGCTAATGCCTTGATAGGCAAGTCGCTTGCCTTGTCCGCCTTAGAGCTTGAGTTCGAGTTTGGCCTGTAGGTTGGTCGCCGTGGGCGCCGTGCTCAGCGTGGTGTCGCGTAGCGACTGGCCTGCGCTGTTGCTGCTGAGCAGCCGGGTGCCGCTGAGGTAGTTGCGCGCAGTCAGGTTGCTCGCGCTCAGGCGCAGCTGGGCGCGCGGGCTCCAGATCCACAGCACCGAGGCGTCGGCCACCAGTTTGTCGCTTTGAAACACCTGGTCCGTGGCGTTGACTTGCGTCGTGTAGCCCGGTGTGTAAGCCAGGTTAGAGCTCAGTCTGAGCGGCCAACCACGCACTGCATAGTCGGCGCCCAGGTTGGCGGTGCCGTCGGGCTGCTGGTCGATGCGGTTGTAGGGCCCCGGCACGCCGTCCACACTGGAGCGAAACAGGCTCAGGTTGGTGCGCAGGTCTACGGCCGGCGCCTGGGGCAGCCATTCGCTTAGGCGCAGCTTGGCTTCGAGTTCCAGGCCTTGGCTGGTGGCGTTGCCCACGTTTTGCATGCGCGAGACCCAGCGCTGCACGTCGGACCAGGACACGGTCTCCAGGGCGGTCTGGCTGCGCATGGTGTTGCTGATCTGGCGCACAAATACATTGGCGCTTAGCAAGCCGCCTTTGGGGAGGTAGTGCTCAAACGCCAGGTCCACGCCCACGGCCAGTTCGGGCAGCAGCTTGGGGTTGCCCGCCGTGTCGGGCTGCAGCACCGTGTTGCTGCCGCTGGGGTAGGTGGTGTTCAGGGTGGGGCGGGCAATCAGGTTGCCCAGGCTGGGCGCGCGGTAGCTGCGCGTCAGGCTCAGGCGCCACTGGTCTTTGACCGCCAGGTCGGGCCTCCACACCGCGTGCAACAAGGGCGTGAGTACCTCGCTCTGGTTGCTGACCTGCTCCGCTCCCACGGCGGTGCTGCCCACCGTGCGAATACCTTCCCAGCGCAGGCCTGCATGCGCCGCCCAGTGCGGGTCGATCTCCCACTCGTCTTGGCTGTACACGGCCAGGCGCTGGTTGCTGGCCAGCAGATTGCCGTCGTAGTCGCTCAAAGGGCTTTGGCCGTTTTGCAGTGTGCTGGCGCTCTCGTTGCGTTGGTTGGATTCGATCTCTACTCCGCTGACCAGGCTGTGTTTGTCGGCAATCGACTGGGTCAGCTTGGCGCTGCCCGACAGTGTGGTGTCTTGCTGGTCGGACTGCTGCGACAGCAGGCTGGCCGCGCTGGCTACGCCTGCCGTGCTGCCGCCGCTGTTAGCGCTTTGTGACTCGTAATGCCATTGGCCCTGCCCGAGGCTGGCGCTAAGCAGCAGCTTGGAGCCGCCCTCCAGCGTGCGCGCCCACGTGCCCGCCGAGCGCAGCAGCTGGAAACGGCTGGCGCTGCTGCCCAAGCTGCTGGCGTAGGGCAGGTCGCCACCCGTTTGGGACAGCAGGCTGCTGGACTGGCCCGTGCCCTGCGACACGATCAGCATGGGCGAGAGCGTGAAGGCGTCGCCCGCAGCGCTGTTCCATTGCAGCCGCCCATTGGCGTGCAGCATATTGCGCTGGCTGCTGGCGCTGGTGGTTTCAGCCAGGTTTTGCAGCGCGCCGGTATCCAGGTTTTCGCTTGTGGTGGATTTGTTTTGGTCGTTGTTGCGCTCGCTGTGCATCACCGAGACCGACACGTTGTAAACCACCCCGTCCACGCTGTCGTTGCGCGACCAGGATGCGCCTGGCGTGGCGCGTCCGTTTTCCACGCCCACGCCCGCCGTAGCGTTGTTCAATGTCTTGGTGTAGCCGCCGCGCGTAACGATGTTGATGGTGCCGGCAATGGCGCGGGCGCCCGTCTCGGCCGTTGGCGCACGAAAGATCTCGATGCGTTCTACCTGCTCGGGTGCAATATCGTCGGTGGAAAAGCCGCGCGCCGCCGGTTCGCCGTCGATCAAGATTTGCGTGTAGCCGCTGCCCATGCCGCGCATGCGTGGCGCGCCGCCATGGCCGGGGCGCCCGCTGGTGGTCACACCGGGCAGGCGTTTGAACAATTCGCCCAGGGTGGAGTCCCCATAGCGCTCAATCTCTTCGCGCCCAACCACGATCTTGGCCGCCGTGGACTGGCGCCGCTCCTCAGTCTCGCGGTTGGCGCGGATTTCCACCGGTTTGAGCGCGTTGGCGTCGGCGGGCTCTGGTACTGAGGCGGTAGATGGTGATGGAGTGGGAGTCGGAGTCGGAGTTGGCGCTGGGTTGTCCGTGGCGGAATGGGGCGCTGTTGGCGCGCCCGCTTCTTGCGCGTGCAAAGCGCCAGCAGCCAGACCGAGCGCCAGAACAGCCGCGCCAAAGCGCCGAAGTTGGGAAATGAATTTCATAATTCAGGCAGAAATACGCCAACGGTAACCGCAACTTGTAAAGCCCTGGTGACGGCCAGGGTGCGCAAGCGCATGCTTGGCACACTATCGACCAGCGGCATCGGGTGGTCTGTCTTCCTTTGTAGGGGCAGCGCCAGGCGCTCCTGTCACCCCTAGCCGCGCATCAGCGCCTCAATCGCATCCACCTCCACCGGCACGCCCCGGCTGATCAGCTCGCAACCGGTGTCGGTGACGATGGCGTCGTCCTCGATGCGGATGCCAATGCCGTGGAACTGCTCGGGCACGCCGGGCGCGGGGCGCACGTAAATGCCGGGCTCAATCGTCAGCACCATGCCCGAGCGCAGCACGCGCGCAGGGCGGTTGACAATCGTCTGGCCAGTCAGCGCGTCGCGCCGGGTGGTGGCCTGGCCGATTTCGCTGGGCTCGGTGTAGGCGCCGCAGTCGTGCACATCCATGCCCAGCCAGTGGCCGGTGCGGTGCATATAAAACGCAAAGTAAGCGCGCTTCTCGATCACGTCTTGCAGGTTGCCCACCTGGTTGGCGTCCAGCAGCCCCAGGTCCAGCATGCCTTGCGCCAGCACCTTGACGGTGGCCTCATGCGGGTCAGTAAAGCGCGCACCAGCATGGGTGGCATTGACGGCGGCCTGTTGCGAGGCCAGCACCAGCTCGTAGAGCGCGCGCTGCGGCCCGCTGAACTTGCCGTTGGCCGGAAACGTGCGGGTGATGTCGGAGGCATAGCCGTCGAGTTCGCAACCGGCGTCAATCAGCACCAACTCGCCGTCGCGCACCAGCCCGGCGTCGGCGCGGTAGTGCAGCACGCAGGCGTTCTCGCCAGCAGCAACGATGGAGCCATAGGCCGGGCATTGCGAGCCGCGGCGGCGAAACTCGTGCAGCAGCTCGGCGTCCAGGTGGTATTCGCGCACCTCTTTGCCTTCGCGCAGCATGCGCGCGCTGAGTTGCATGGCGCGGATGTGGCCCCCGGCGCTGATTTGCGCGGCGCGGCGCATGGTGGCTTGCTCAAAGCTGTCTTTGACCAGGCGCATCTCGTCCAGCGGCTCGCACAGATCGCGCTGCGCCGACGGGCACAGCGTCCCAAAGCGCACCCGATCGCGCAGCGGCTGCAGCCAGCCGTTCACCCGCGCCTCCAGCCCCTTGTGGGTGGCAAACGGGTACCACACCGTGTCGCAACCGTCCATCAACAGCGGCATGCGGGTGTCCAGCTCATCAATGGCATACGCTTCGTCCACGCCCAGCGCGGCCGGCGCGGCCTGTGGCCCCAGGCGAATGCCGTCCCAGGTTTCGCGCTCCAGGTCCTTGGGCAGGCAAAACAACACCGTCTTGCCGCTGCCGGTAATCACCAGCCAGGCTTTGGGCTCGGTAAAGCCACTCAGGTAATGGAAATAGCTGTCAAAGCGGTACAAAAAGTCTGCGTCCCGGTTGCGCTGCTGCTCGGGCGCGGTGGGAATGAGCGCGATGCCGTGGCTGCCCATGTGGGCGGCCAGGCGGGCGCGGCGGTCATGGTAGTTGGCGTGTGCGGCGGAGTCGGTGTTCATGGCGTTGGCCTCGGGTCGGAGTTGAGTTGCTGCAGGCGCTCGGGCGTTCCCACATCGGTCCAGCGGCCAGTGTAGAGGGAGGCCCCCACGGCGCCCGCATCCATGGCCGCGCGCAGCAGTGGCGCAAGCGGCGCTTTCTGGCCCGTCGGGTTGCCTGCCGGAATGCCGCACCAGGCGGCTTCAAAAAAAGCGCGCCGGTAAAGCGCGATGGTGCTGAATGTGTAGCGCGAGGTCGCGTTTGCAACCTTGGGCAGGTTCAGCGCCAGCCCATCGGCGGACAGGCCGAAGTCGCCCCCAGGGTTGTGCGCGGGGTTGGGCACCAGCCAGATATGGGCCAGCCGGCCGCTGGCGGCAAAAGCCGCCATGGCGGCGAGGTCAAACACAAAGTCGGGTGCAAACACGTCACCCGCTGCCACCCAGAACACGTCGGCCAGGTACGGCAGCGCGCGAACGATGCCGCCCGCCGTCTCCAAAGCGCCGCCAAAGTCGCGCCCTTCGTGGGAATAGCGCAGCTTCACGCCGGGCTTGGTGGTCTGGGGCGCAGCAGACAAGGTATCGGCGCGAAAAGCCGGGTCGAAATGGTCGCCAAAGCGCGCCTCCATTTGCTCCCCCAGCCAAGCGGTATTCACCACCACCGCCTCGCAGCCCGCGCGCGCCAGCGCTTCCAGGTGCCATTGCAGCAGCGGTTTGCCGCGTACCTGCAGCAGCGGCTTGGGGCAGGTGTCGGTCAGCGGGCGCATGCGCTCGCCGCGGCCAGCGGCCAGCAAAAGAGCGGTAGCCGGGCGCTGCGCCATGGGCAAGCCTAGCGCGTGCCTACGCTGGCGCCCACAAACGCCGCCTGCGCGCCGCGTGGCAGGCAGCGCCAGTAGGCGGGGGTGGCTTGAACCTGGCCGTCCAGGGCCACGGCTGCTTGCCAGCCCCAGCGTGGCTGGTACAAAAAGGCGCGCGCCAGCGCCACCAGGTCGGCGTCACCGGCTTGCAGCAGTGCTTCGGCCTCGGCGGGCTCGGTAATTAGACCCACAGCGGTGGTCGCCATGCTGGTGGCGGCGCGAATAGCGCGGGCAAACGGCACTTGGTAGCCAGTAGCCAGCGGAATCTTTTGCTGCGGGGACACCCCGCCCGAGGACACGTGGATAAAGTCGCAGCCCGCCACCTTGAGGGCAGCGCAAAACGCGGTGCTTTGCGCAATATCCCAACCGCCTTCCACCCAGTCGGTGGCCGACAGGCGCAGCCCTAAGCAGCCGCTGTAAGCCTGGCGCACGGCGGCAAACACCTCAAGCGGAAAGCGCATGCGGTTTTCCAGGCTGCCGCCATAGGCGTCGCTGCGCTGGTTGGCAAGCGGCGACAAAAACTCGTGCATCAAATAGCCGTGTGCGGCGTGCAGTTCGATGGCGTCCACGCCGATGCGCACCGAGCGCAGCGCCGCAGCCACAAAGGCGTCGCGCACGCGCGCCAAGTCGGCCTCGGTCATGGCGTGGGGCGCAGGCTCGTGGGGCAATTGCGCCAGGGCGGATGGCCCCTCGGTCTGCCAGCCGCCCTGTTCGGGCGACAGCAACTGCCCGCCGTGCCAAGGCAGCGCGCTGGACGCCTTGCGCCCCGCGTGCGCCAGCTGAATGCATACCGCCGTGTGCGGCGCCAGTGCGCGGGCGCGGTGCAGGTGCTCGGCCAGCGCTGCCTCGGTGGTGTCGTCCCACAGGCCCAGGCAGCCCGGGGTGATGCGGCCTTCGCTCAGTACCGCGGTGGCCTCAATGGTAAAAAGTCCGGCGCCACTGTTGAGCAAATTGCCCCAATGCATCAGATGCCAGTCGGTTGCCTGGCCATCTTTGGCTGCATACTGGCACATAGGCGCCACCACAATGCGGTTCGGTAGCGTCAGGCCCCCTTGCGGTGAGGGAAGGGTCAGTGGCGAAAAGAGCAGGCTCATAGGTTGGAGATTCCAAAGGTAGAAATGAATTCGGCGATTTTGCCGGTTTTTATGATTTCACCGTTTTTATAGTGTTTTTGGCGATAAAATTTCTTATGAAAATCATTTTACTTATCGCGCTGGCCTATTGCTTTGGGCTGGCCTCCCCAGCCTGTTGGGCTGGACCCCAAGTGAAGTGGGAGCGATATTTTGATAAAACCGGCGCACTGGAGCTGCCAGAGGCGCAACAAATGGCCTTCGCGCCGGCCAGCCCCTATGTGCAGTGGAACGCCACACCCGGGACGCTGTGGCTCAA
>CANHZG010000006.1 GCA_947464995.1 Comamonadaceae bacterium
CGCAGCCCACGGACGCACTGATTAAAGCGACGTTGTCAGGCAATTTGTGCCGCTGTGGCAGCCATATGGAAATCATCGCAGCGGTTCACCGCGCGGCGGCTTTGTTGGCGCACTCCCCCTCCCCCGAGTCTGTCTGATGCGTGCCGATTCGGTGCTGCGGCGCGGCGATTTGTTCGATGCACATGGTGTGTTGCTGGTGTTGCGCTCGCCCTTACCAAAGATGGTGCCAGTGGCGGGGCAACCCACGTTTGTTGCAAGTCACCCCAGTGAAGGCGATGAATGCCTTTTGGCCTTGTGGGACGACGGCAGCGTCACAGCGTTGCACGGTCATGTGGATTTGGGCACCGGTTTGCGTACCGCGCTGGCACAGTGGGTGGCAGAGGAGTTGAATCTACCGGTTGCCAAAGTGCATCTTTTGATGGGCCACACCGCCCTTTCGCCGAACCAAGGTGCGACGATTGCCAGTACGTCCCTGCAAATACATGCTGCACCTTTGCGTTGCGCTGCGGCCCAAGCGCGACATTGGTTGTGCACCCAAGCTGCCGAAGCGTTGCAATGCGAGCAGGATGACGTCCGCTTGCACGATGGCGTCTTGCAGGGGTCTGGTGGACAAGTCAGTATCAGCCGACTTTTATCAAACCAACGCGTGGTACTTCAACTTGATATCCAAGCCAAGCTAAAGCCTCTTGAGCAATACCATACCGTGGGCCAAAACACACCTCGAGTTGACATGGCGGCCAAGGTCTTCGGTGAGTTGATTTATGTGCACGATATGCGCATGCCCGGCATGTTGCATGGTCGCGTGGTCCGCCCGCCCTATGCAGGTGCCGACCATGGCGACTTCATAGGCAAGACCTTAGCAAAGGTAGACAAGGAGTCCATTGCACACATTGATGGCATCCGTGCCGTGGTGGTGCAGGGTGACTTTGTGGGAATAGTCGCTGAGCGCGAAGAACAAGCCGAGCAGGCCATGAACGAGTTGCGGGTGCATTGGAAGCCGTGGCCGGGTATGCCCGATGTTCACGACGCGGCGGATGCCATTCGGCGCAACACCCACACCAGCCGTGAGTTAGTCAACGAGGGCGATGTCGACTCCGCTTTGTTGGCTGCAAATCAGCTTTTACAACGCGAGTATGTATGGCCCTATCAAATGCATGCGTCCATCGGACCTTCTTGTGCGGTAGCGTGTTGGCTACAAGGTTCGGATACACAGTCGCCCCATGTGCAACTGCGTGTTTGGGCCGGCACGCAAAACCCGCATGTTTTGCGGGCTGACCTGGCGGTACTGTGTGGAGTGAGCGATCCCGAGGTAGATGTGGTTCGGATGGAAGCCGCGGGTTGCTATGGCCGCAATGGCGCTGACGACGTTGCCGCCGACGCGGCGCTCTTATCCAAAGCGGTGGGCGCACCTGTACGGGTGCAACTCAGTCGCGAGCAAGAGCATGCATGGGAGCCCAAGGGCGCCGCGCAACTCATGCAAGTGCGTGGCGGACTCGGCAGCAACGGCGGTGCCATGGGCTATGACTTTCAGACGTCTTACCCCTCCAACGGCGCACCCACCTTGGCCTTGCTGCTCACGCGAACCATCGAACCAACGGCACGCGCTTATGAAATGGGCGACCGCACCGCGCGACCACCCTATGACTACGCCGACTTGCGCGTAACGGTACACGACATGGCACCCTTGCTGCGGGCCTCGTGGCTGCGCGGTGTATCGGCCCTGCCAAACTCCTTTGCGCATGAGAGCTTCATTGATGAGCTGGCCTCGGCAGCCCATGTCGATCCCTTGCAATACCGTTTGCAGATGCTCAACGACCCCCGCGCAAAAGAACTGCTGCAAGCCACGGCCGATCGGGCGCAATGGAAGATCCATACCCAGCCGCAACAACAAGCGCTGCATGGAGATTGGTTGCAAGGTCAGGGTGTGGCTTACGCGCGCTATGTGCACAGCAAATGGCCGGGCTTTGGTGCCGCCTGGTCGGCGTGGGTGGCTGATGTTGAAGTGCATCGACACACCGGCGAAGTGCACGTTAAGCGCGTGGTGGTCGGCCATGATGCAGGCTTGGTGGTCAACCCCAAAGGCATTGAGCAACAAGTGCATGGCAATGTGTTGCAAACCACCAGCCGAGCTTTGCTGGAAAAAGTGCAAACCGATGCAAAGGATGGACGCGTGATCAGCCAAGATTGGGGAAGCTACCCCATCTTGAACTTCCGGCAAGTACCAGTGATCGAAGTGCTGCAAATGCCCCGCCCAGGTGACGGCATACCGCTGGGTGCGGGCGAGTCTTCGTCGGTGCCGGGAACTGCAGCGATTGCCAATGCGATTTTTGATGCCACCGGCGTTCGCTTTCGGAACCCACCTTTCACCCCTGAGGTGGTGCGTGCAGCTTTGCATCCTTTAGGGGCACCAACTCCTGCCCCGTCTCCGATGGCCGAGACCGTGTCAAGATCAAAATCCACTCAACCTGGACTGACCGACGGTTGGCGTACCCGCTGGAAGCAAGCAACGGGCTTGGCCTTGGGTGTGTTTGTGTTGGGTTCGGCCGTTGTGGGTTGGCGTGCAGCATTACCCAGCGTCACGCATCAATCGGGCGGCTACAGCGCCGAGATGTTGCAACGCGGTCAGCAGTTGGCAGCGATCGGTAATTGCGTAGGCTGCCATACCGCCGAAGACGGTGTTCCCAATGCGGGCGGTCGTGCCATGGTTACACCATTTGGCACGGTGTATTCCACAAACATCACGTCCGATGTGCAGACAGGCATAGGGGGCTGGTCTTACCAAGCGTTTGATCGAGCCATGCGCCAAGGCATTTCCCGAGACGGGCATGCGCTATATCCGGTGTTCCCCTTCACATCGTTTGCCAAGATCAGTGATGGCGACATGATGGCTTTGTACGCTTGGATGATGTCAAAGCCCGCGGTGACATCACACATACCAGAGCCACAAATGCGCTGGGGACTGGGGTGGCGACCTTTGATGGCGCTGTGGAATGGTTTATTTCATTCGTCAACCCAGTTCCAAACCCAAACGCAGCGCAGCGAACAGTGGAACCGGGGGGCTTATTTGGTCGATGGCTTGGGGCATTGCGGCGCCTGCCACACACCACGTAATGGTTTGGGCGCCGAGCGCCACGCAGACGCCTACATGCAAGGCGCCATGGTGGATGGTTGGCAGGCACCTGCGCTAGACCGTTTGAACCCGGCACCTGTGGCGTGGGACGAAAATGAATTTTTCCGTTACTTGCGCCACGGTCACACGCACCACCACGGCATTGCGGCGGGCCCTATGGGGTTGGTGGTGCGCAACTTGGCCGCCGTGTCGGATGAAGACATACGTGCCATGGCGGTGTATTTGGCGTCATTGCAAACCAGCCCCGTGCTGGATGAAACCCAAATCACACAGAGGTCACAAGAAGTGGTGCTTGCTGCTGCCAACCAAGCCCCCCTGCCCGACGCTGCCCAACGTTTGTTCCAAGGCAGCTGTGGCGCCTGCCACCATGATGGCGATGGACCTCAGTTGTTAGGGGTTAACCGGCCCCTTGCGCTCAATACCAATGTGCACAGTGACAGGCCCGATAATCTGCTACGCATTGTGTTGGAGGGCATACAAGCACCGGCCTCCAAAGACATAGGCTTCATGCCTGCGTTTGCAAACACCTTGAGCGACAAGCAGTTGGTAATGCTTGTCAATGGAATGCGGGCACGTTATGCCCCCGATAAACCGACTTGGCCAAACACGGCGCAAACCTTGGCGGCCATGCGCAAACCTTGAGACTTAGTTGTGCATCGCGCTATCGCGAACAAAATCATCTAAAAGTTTCTTCAGTTGCGCTGTTTTGCGATGGCCCAGCAATTTGTCAATCGATTGATGGTGAGCGTCGACTTGAGCTGTGAGGCGTTTGACCGTGGCCAAACCTTTGTCGGATATAAAAACCAGCACCTTACGGTTGTCTTCCATGCTAGTTTTCCGCATTACCAAGCCACTGTTGACCAATTTGTCTATATTTTTGGTTAGTGCAGGATGATTCATCAGGACTTGTTCAGCCAATTCCCCCATGACACGCCCATTTTCGTCTGACAGCACTTGCAAAATGCGCCAGTGTTGCTCGGTCATCTTTTCTTTGGCTATGGCTTTTACTAAACCCATACTCATCGTACGGTTGGCCGATGCCAGCAAATAGGCGAGATAATTCTTGAGGTCGGGACTAGGCACTTATCCTACTTACAGTGGTTTGGGGCTATGCTAGTATAGCCAAATTGCTTGCCTAGGAAACTTTTATGGCTCTTGGAACGTTCTGTGGAGATTGCATGTGAAAAGGTTGGCGTAGGCACCATGTTCAGACATTGCAGTGGTCAATATCGGGGTATCGAAGCACGCATGCATCGCCCTAGCAAAGCGCGCACTTGGCGGTCGCATCGGACACTTGAGTTGCCCGATGATTCACAATTTATCTCTTTAGGTTTGTGCCTGGCCCACAACGGCGCAGCGGGTATTTGGTCACCCTCTGCTTTAGCCAGTGCCCAATTGGCTGTCGCCGAACTCAATCAGCGCGACGGCATCGCAGGACGCCAAGTGCGCTTGGTTTGCATAAATGCCTGTGATGAGTCGTCTGATTTTGAAGACACCTTGCTGCGCACCATTGAGACCCACGGCGTCGAAGCCTTGGTTGGTATGCACACGAGTACGGTGCGCGAACGCATTGTGCAAGCTGTGGGTGGCATGCTGCCTTATGTCTACACGCCCTTATATGAAGGTGGCGAGGTCACGCCCGGAGTGTTCACCCTCGGCGAAACGCCTGCGCAGCAGTTGAGACCTGCGGTGGAATGGCTTAGTCGCCATGAAAAATCCAAGCGTTGGTTGTTTGTGGGCAATGACTATGTGTGGCCGCGTGTGTCGCATCGTTTAGCGAAAACCTATGTTGAGCAAAGCGGGGGCATGGTCATGAACTCGATGTATTTTCCTATCGGCACCGAGGATTTTTCGGCGGTTTTCGACTGTGTGAATAACTTGCAAGCCGATGCGGTCTTGGTGTCCTTGGTGGGTCACGACGCCATCACGTTCAACCGTCAATTTGGCCACGCAGGGCTTAACCGGCGTGCGGTGCGTTTGTCTTGCGCCATTGAAGAAAACGTGTTGATGGGCATAGGCTCAGACAAAAGCGAAGGCCTGTATGTGGCGGCCAGTTATTTCGCCGACTTGCAAACTGACGCCAACTTGGCTTTGCAAGAACGATTCAATACCTTGCACGGCATTCGCGCCCCAGTGCTCAATGCCTTGGGACAGTCCGCATATGAGGGCATGCATTTTTTAGCTGCCATTTTTAACCAAAATTTGCACATGCCCGAACATTGGGCGCACATTGCCAAGCGCAATTTGTCATACCAAAGTGCGCGTGGTGCAAGTTACATGGGAAATCATTTAAAAAATTCCCCCATTTACTTGGCCCGCGCTAACGGCCACCAGTTCCAAGTCGTCACAAAGTTTTAGTTTCAACAGACGAATTGGCATCTCCACCGCCACAACTTTGGCCCCACCGAGTTGACCCCAATTGCCGTCGGCTTGCAATACCCCTTCTCGGAAGACTGAAAACAAAAATGCCCCGTAGAACGGGGCATTTAGGTGTACTTGTTGGACCGTATTTGACGGTCTAAAACTTAACCTTGGCGGAGTGGACGGGACTCGAACCCGCGACCCCCGGCGTGACAGGCCGGTATTCTAACCAACTGAACTACCACTCCTGGTAGCGACAACGTTACCGTTGTCTACTTTTTGCTTCATCACTTCGCAGTGAATCTGGCGACCCCACGGGGATTCGAACCCCGGTACCTACCGTGAAAGGGTAGTGTCCTAGGCCTCTAGACGATGGGGTCAAAACCTTGGAACAATCCGTTTTCTCGAAAGCTTGTGGTGGAGGTAAGCGGGATCGAACCGCTGACCTCTTGCATGCCATGCAAGCGCTCTCCCAGCTGAGCTATACCCCCTAAACCGAAGAACTCCGCAGCGCGACGCTCTCTGCTTCCGAGCCCTCGATTATAGCCAGTTATTTCATGCCTTCCGCAGCCGCGCCAGAACTTTTTCTCGGTCGCACAGCGCCAGCACCGCATCCAAGGAGGGGGTTTGGGCCGTACCCATTACTAGCACGCGCACCGGCATGGCGAGTTGCGGCATTTTCAGACCCGTCTCGGTCAATACCGCTTTGAGCATTGCGGCAATGCTTGCCTTGTCCCAAGTGCAGTCTGTGAGTCGGGCCTGCAACAAAGACAAGGCGGGTTTGACGGCATCGGTCACGTGCTGCGCCAGTTCGGCAAAATCCGGGCAAACGTCTGAATAAAAACGTGCCATCCATTCCGCCAGCGCCACGGTCGTGTCGCAACGGTCTTTGAACAAATCGCACAGCGCAACGAGTTTTTCGTCGGCTTTCACGCCCTGGCGCTGCAAGTGCTCCTGGACCAACGGAGCCAATGCCTCGCCCGCCATGGCCTTGAGGTGCTGGGCGTTGACCCAGCGCAGCTTGGCTTCGTCAAATTGGGCGGCGCTGCGCCCCAGATGGTCGAGGTTGAACCACTGCAAAAACTGCGCGCGGCTGAAGATCTCGTCGTCGCCGTGGCTCCAGCCCAGGCGGGCCAGATAGTTGACCATGGCCTCCGGCAAGTAGCCTTCCAGCGCGTATTGGGTGACTGCCTTGGCGCCATTGCGTTTGCTCATTTTCTCGCCCTGCTCGTTGAGTACGGTTGGCAAGTGGGCGTAGACGGGGGCCGTTTTGCCCAGTGCGTGAAAGATGTTGATCTGGCGGGGCGTGTTGTTGACGTGGTCGTCGCCACGAATCACATGGGTAATGGCCATGTCCAAATCGTCTACAACCACACAAAAGTTGTAGGTGGGGGTGCCCACGGCCTCCCCCGTTTGCGCTGGGCGCGCGATCACCAGGTCATCTAGCTCATCGTTGCTGATCTCGATGCGACCTTTTACCTTGTCCTCCCAAACCACGCTGCCGCCCAGCGGATTCTTAAAGCGCAACACTGGCTGCACGCCCTCCGGTACGGGCGGTAGGACTTTGCCTGGCTCGGGGCGCCAGGTGCCGTCGTAACGGGGTTTTTCTTTGGCTTGCATCTGACGCTCGCGCAGTGCGTCGAGCTCGGCCATTCCCATGTAGCAGGGGTAGACACAGCCCGCAGCCTGCAGTTCCAGCAGCACCTGTTTGTAACGGTCCATGCGCTGCATTTGGTAGAACGGGCCTTCGTCATATTCCAGCCCCAGCCAGCGCATACCTTCAATGATCACATCCACCGCCGCCTGGGTGCTGCGGTCTTGGTCAGTGTCTTCAATGCGCAAAATGAAGTCACCACCGGTGGCACGGGCAAAAGCCCAAGGGTAGAGCGCCGAGCGGATGTTGCCTAGGTGGATAAAGCCGGTGGGAGAAGGCGCAAAGCGCGTACGTGTTTTGCCCATGTTCAAGCTGCCAAACTGTTAAGGCCACGCAAGAGGTCGGTCTTCAAATCGTCTAGGTGCTCCAAGCCTACGGCCACGCGGACGAGGCCTTGCACCACGCCTGCAGCCTGGCGCTGGGGCTCGGTAATACGGGCGTGTGAGGTGCTGGCAGGATGGCAAATCGTGGTCTTGGTGTCACCCAAATTGGTCGTGATGGAACACACCTTGGTGCAGTCAATGACATGGAAAGCCCGTGCGCGGGCTGCCGTGGGATCTTGGCTTTTGACTTCAAACGCCAACACCGGTCCACCAGAGCCAGACTGCTGGCGCATCGCCAGCGCATGTTGGGGGTGCGAAGCTAGACCAGGGTAATGCACGCGCGCTACTTGTGGTTGGTGTTGGAGCCAGGTCGCCAGGGCCAGCGCGTTGGCGCATTGCGCGTGCATGCGCACCGCAAGGGTTTCCATCCCCTTGAGAACCACCCACGCATTAAACGGTGACAGCACCATACCAGCCGTGCGGGTGATGGGTAGAAAGATGTCGTCAACGTCTTTTTGGCTGCAGCAAATGGCTCCGGCAACGACCCGGCCTTGGCCGTCCAGGTATTTGGTTCCCGAGTGGATGATGTAGTCCGCGCCAAAGCGCACCGGTTGCTGCAAGGCGGGGCTACAAAAGCAGTTGTCCACGGCCAGCTTGGCCCCGGCCTGATGCGCGACGTCGGCCAGCGCCTGGATGTCGCACACATCGGTCAGCGGGTTGGTCGGAGTTTCAGCAAACAGCAGCTTGGTGTCGGGGCCCATTGCAGCGACCCAAGCGGACACATCGGACTGCGCAACGAAACTGGTACGAATGCCAAATTTGGCAAATTCCACCGAAAACAAGCGAATGGTGGAGCCAAAAACCGACTGCGAACACACCACATGGTCGCCCGCCTTGAGCAATCCCATGCCCAGCAGCAGGATGGCGGCCATGCCACTAGAAGTGGCAATTGCGGCCTCGGTACCTTCCAGCGCAGCCAGGCGCAGTTCCATGCTGGTGACGGTGGGGTTGCCCACGCGGGTGTACATGTAACCGTCTTCCTCTTGGGCAAACCGGCGGGCAGCGGTCGCCGCGTCGGGCTGGATGAAGCTGCTGGTCAGATACATCGTCTCAGAGTTTTCACCGTATTGGCTGGGCTCTATCGAGGTGCGCAGGGCCAGGGTGTCGCGGTGCAGGCCGGGGGGGAGTGTTTTTGCGGTCATGGGCTTATTCGATCGGGTTGGGTAAGGCCAGACGGGATGCATCGTCTTGGTCCTCTTCGCTGCCACCGCGCGTGGCGCCCAGTCGGGCGATATCGTCACTGGTGATGTCGCCGGTGACATACACGCCGTCAAAGCATGACGCGTCAAAGTCGGCAATGCTGGTGTTCAAAGACCCCACGGCTTTTTTCATGCCGTCGACGTCCTGGTAAATCAGCGCATCGCAGCCAATGATGGCGCGGATTTCCTCCACATTGCGGTTGTAGGCAACCAGTTCGCTGCTGGTGGGCATATCAATGCCGTAGACGTTGGGAAAGCGTACGGGTGGCGCGGCGCTGGCCAGATAGACCCTGCGCGCGCCTGCATCGCGCGCCATTTGCACAATTTCCTTGCTGGTGGTGCCGCGCACGATGGAGTCGTCGACCAATAGCACGTTGCGGCCCTTGAACTCGCTGGCAATCACATTGAGCTTTTGCCGCACCGACTTTTTCCGCACCGCCTGTCCCGGCATGATGAAAGTGCGGCCGACATAGCGGTTCTTCACAAAGCCTTCGCGGTAGGGCAAACCCAGCAACTGCGCCAGCTGCGCAGCACTCGGCCGGCTGGACTCGGGGATGGGAATGACCACGTCAATTTCATTGGGCGGCACGGTGGACACCACACGTTTGGCCAGGGTTTCGCCCAAATTAAGCCGCGCCTGGTAGACCGAAATACCGTCCATCACCGAGTCGGGCCGAGCCAGATAAACGAACTCAAAAATGCAGGGGTTAAGGGTGGGCGCATCGGCGCATTGCTCTGCCAATACTTCGCCTTGCAAGTTAACAAATACTGCTTCGCCCGGGTCGATATTGCGCTCAAACTTATGCAGCGTGCCTTCCAGCGCCACGGACTCACTGGCCAGCACCACGTTGCCCGCGCTGCGGCCCATACACAAGGGGCGAATGCCGTGCGGGTCACGAAATGCCAGCACCCCATGGCCTGCGATCAGCGCAATTACGGCGTACGAGCCCTTGACGCGTGCGTGGACATTGCGCACCGCCGCAAACAAGTGCTTAGGCTGAAGCGGCATACCACGGCTTGTGCGCTCAACCTCGTGGGCTAGCACGTTGAGCAGCACTTCCGAGTCGCTGTCGGTGTTGATGTGGCGATGGTCGTTGGTGAACAATTCGCGCTTGAGCGTGTGCGCGTTGGTCAGGTTACCGTTGTGCACCAGCACGATGCCAAAGGGGGCGTTGACATAAAAGGGCTGCGCTTCTTCTTCGCTATAGGCGTTGCCCGCTGTGGGGTAGCGCACCTGGCCCAGGCCACAGTTGCCGGGTAGCGAGCGCATGTTGCGGGTGCGAAACACGTCCTTGACCATGCCCTTGGCCTTGTGCATGAAAAACTTGCGCTCTTGCTGCGTGACGATTCCCGCAGCATCCTGGCCACGGTGCTGCAAGAGCAGCAAGGCGTCGTAAATGAGCTGGTTGACAGGTGCGTTGCTGACAACGCCTACGATTCCACACATGGTTTTGGTTTACTCGCTCAAGGTAGGTATTTTGCAAACTCTTGGGGCAACAGCGGTTTGAGCCCCAGCAGCGCCAGATCCGTTACACGCGGGCCCTGGGCTTCTTGCCACCAACTGGCCTGCTGCAAAGGCGTCATATGCACGACCACCGCAACGGCAAGGAGGAAGATGGCGCCACGAACCGCACCAAACAGCCCTCCAAGAATCCGGTCAATGGGCCTCAGGCCCACAGCGGCAATGGCCTTTTTTAAAAAAAACACCATCACGGTAGACAGCACCAGTGTGGCGATAAAGGTAAGCACAAAGCCCGCCGCATAGCGCACCGAGTCGCCGGCGCCTCCCATGGGAATATATTGCGCGGCCTGGGGCGCGAGCCATTGGGCCAAGATGAATGCGGCTATCCATGACAAAAGGGACAGCACTTCTTGCAACAAACCACGCACCAAGCCAATCAGCGTGGATGCGACCAGAACCGCTCCAAAAATCCAATCCAAGTCAGCCATGCCCGCGCGCCACTACAGCAGCAACACCGCAGCAGGTAAGTTCAGTTTTTTGATCTTTTCAGCCGCCTTCTCCGCCTCGGCCTTGTCCTCCCATGGACCCACACGGACCCGGGTACGGCGACCATCTGCATTGGTGATGACCTGGGTATAGGTCTTTAAGCCAGCTTTTTCGAGCGCTGCACGGGCTTCCCGGGCCTTTTGTGCATCGGCAAAAGCACTCACCTGCACAGCGTAACGCGCTGCGTTAGCCGCAGGCTCAGGGGCGGCATTGCCCTGCAAAATGGCTTTCGCTTTGGCCTCATCGGCCACCTGCGCTGCGACCTTGCCATCGTCTTTGGGCTTGCTGGAGGTCTCTGGCTTGGGGTCAACTTTGGCCGTTTGAACGGTGGACGCGGCTGTTACCACGGGGTCTGCCGCAGGCGCGGTAACCACGACCTGCGCCGGTGCTGGAGGCTGGATTTCGGACTCTGCGGGCGATTCCACGGGCCTGGCTGTCAACGGTTCGCCCTTGGCTTTGTCGGGTATTTCGATCGCAATGTCCACGGAGATGGGTCGGGGCTGGCTGTCAAACAGCATGGGAAACCCCACCACTCCCAACAAGACCAAGGCCGCTGCGCCGATCAAGCGGTGGCGCGCACGCTTGCGCAAGACGTCCAGACTCTCAGGCGCGGGGCCTGGGTTCGACTGCTCGGCGCCATTTTTGCGGAATTTAAAAAAGGGCATAGCGGATTATTTTTTACTCAAGAACGCAGGTGTGCGCCGTGCAGTCGCGGCAGCCCGTGCGCCATGACGCCGCCCACCGTGTAGAACGATCCAAACACGACAATTCTATCAGCGGGGTCTGCTGCGGCCACAGCTGCGGCCACAGCGCTGGCAGGGTCGGAAAACACGGCTGATATGCCGCGCGGAGTTGGTTTTTGGGCCTTCCAGCGTGCCTGCAGATCGGTCCCGCTGGCGGCGCGTGCCGTAGGCAAGTCGGTGAAATACCAGCGGTCAATGACCGGGTTGATGCGCGAGAGCATGGGCGCCAGGTCTTTGTCGGCCATGGCGCCAAACACGGCGTGGGTGCAGGGGAAATAGCCCATGGCATCCAAATTGGCGGCCAGTGCGGCCACCGAGTGGGGGTTGTGCGCCACGTCAAGCACCAGCGTGGGCTGGCCGGCAATGATTTGAAATCGCCCAGCGAACTCCACAAAAGCCAGTCCGTTGCGGATGGCCTGGGCGGTCACCGGCAGCTTCTCGCGCAGCGCCGTCAGCGCCGCCAGCACGCCCGAGGCGTTCACCAGCTGATTGGCGCCTCGCAGCGCCGGATAGGCCAGCCCACTGTAGCGCCGCCCGCGCCCGGCCCAGTTCCATTGCTGCGGGTCGCCCGAGACGTTGAAGTCCTGGCCCACGCGCCACAGGTCTGCGCCAAGGCGCTGAGCGTGGTCGAGCACACTTTGCGGTGGCACTGGGTCGCTAACCACCACCGGACGACCCGCGCGCATGATGCCGGCTTTCTCTAGGCCAATGGTTTCGCGGTCGTGGCCCAAAAACTCCATGTGGTCGAGGTCAATGCTGGTGATGACAGCGCAATCGGAGTCGATGATGTTGACCGCGTCCAAGCGCCCGCCAAGGCCCACTTCCAAGATAACAACGTCCAGCGGCGTGCGCGAGACGACGTCGAGAATGGCCAGTGTGGAAAACTCAAAGTAGGTCAGCGACACGGCGTCCCCCCGCGTGCGCGCGGCCTCCACCGCGGCAAACCCAACAACCAACGCCTCGGCCTGCACCGACTGGCCCTGCAAACGCAGGCGCTCCTCAAAGTGCACTAGGTGCGGGGAGGAATACACCGCCGTGCGGTAGCCAGCCTGTAACAGAATCGACTCCAGCATGGCGCAGGTCGAGCCCTTGCCGTTAGTGCCCGCCACCGTGATGACCGGACAATGCAGCGCCAGCCCCATGCGGTCGGCGACGTCGCGTACCCGGTCCAGGCCCATGTCGATGTTTTTCGGGTGCAGTTGCTCGCAGTAGGCCAGCCAGTCGTTCAGGTTTTTCATATGCCCCGCATTGTCGCGCAGCACCTGGTTGACCTCCGGGTCTGTGCTGTGCTGGCATGATGCCGGATATGGCACCTTCATCGACCCCAAGTCCCCCTGCGCCCAGCGTTACCGTTTACGGCATTCCCAACTGCGACACCGTCAAAAAAGCGCGTGACTGGCTCAGCACCGCTGGCGTGGACTACCAGTTTCATGATTTCAAAAAGGCGGGGGTGCCCGAGGCTGCCCTGTCCGATTGGCTAAAGGCGCTGGGCTGGGAAGCGCTGCTCAACCGCAAAGGGACCACCTGGCGCAAGCTCGACCTCGCCTTGCAAGCCGCCACCCAGGACGCGTCTAGAGCCAGCGCGCTGATGTTGACCCATCCCAGCGTGATCAAACGCCCTGTGGTGCGTTGGCCGGACGGTCGCCTGAGCGTGGGCTTTAGCCAGGCGCTGTTTGTGGCCCATCACGGGGCACCTGCAGGCGCCTAAACCTCGCCCGAAACGCGCCGCCGCTGGCCTATAAAATGCTCGCTCAGCGCCGCTTCCCTAAGCGAGCATGGCTTCGCACCGCCCACACCCTCCTCCATTGATCGACCGCACATGACCACCACCCACCTCCAAGGCGCCACCGTCGCCACCCAAGCCAGCGTGTACTTTGACGGCAAATGCATTAGCCACAGCCTGACACTGCCCGATGGCAGCAAAAAATCAGTCGGCGTGGTCTTGCCCGCCGAACTGACCTTTGGCACTGCGGCACCTGAGGTCATGGAATGCGTGGCGGGCAGTTGTGACTATTTGCTGGCCGGTGAGAACAGCTGGCACCACGTCAGCGCAGGCCAAAGCTTTAGCGTGCCGGGCAACAGCAAATTTCAGGTCCGCGTGACCGACGCCTTTCACTACATCTGCCATTACGCCTAAGAGATCACTCTTTCGCAGCGCCCCCCTCTTTAATTACCCACGTATTCCATGTCCACTATTCTTCAAAACATCCCAGTTGGCCAAAAAGTGGGTATCGCCTTCTCCGGCGGCTTGGATACCAGCGCCGCGCTGCACTGGATGCGTAACAAGGGCGCTATCCCCTACGCATACACCGCCAATCTGGGTCAGCCCGACGAGGCCGACTACGAAGAGATTCCGCGCAAGGCCATGGAATACGGCGCCGAAAACGCCCGCCTAATTGACTGCCGCAGCCAGCTCGCAGCCGAGGGCATTGCCGCGCTGCAAAGCGGCGCTTTTCATATCTCTACGGCTGGCGTCACCTACTTCAACACCACGCCCATTGGCCGCGCCGTGACGGGCACGATGCTGGTAGCCGCCATGAAAGAGGACGACGTCCACATCTGGGGAGACGGGAGCACCTTCAAGGGCAACGACATCGAGCGCTTTTACCGCTACGGCCTGCTGACCAACCCGGCCCTCAAAATCTACAAACCCTGGCTGGACCAGGCGTTTATTGACGAGCTGGGCGGCCGCGCAGAAATGTCGGCGTTCATGACGGCAGCGGGCTTTGGCTACAAGATGTCGGCCGAGAAAGCTTATTCCACCGACTCCAATATGCTGGGCGCCACCCACGAGGCCAAGGACCTGGAGCATTTGAGCAGCGGCATGATGATCGTCAACCCCATCATGGGCGTGGCGTTCTGGAAAGACGATGTCATGGTCAAGCGGGAAAACGTGTCCGTGCGCTTTGAAGAAGGCCGTCCGGTGGCGCTCAACGGCGTGGAATACCCCGACCTGGTGGAACTGATTCTGGAGGCCAACCGCATCGGCGGGCGCCACGGCCTGGGCATGAGCGACCAGATTGAGAACCGCATCATCGAGGCCAAAAGCCGTGGCATTTACGAGGCGCCCGGCCTGGCGCTGCTGTTTACCGCCTACGAGCGCCTGGTCACCGGCATCCACAACGAAGACACCATCGAGCAGTACCGCGACAACGGGCGCAAGCTCGGGCGCCTGCTGTACCAGGGCCGTTGGTTTGACCCGCAAGCCATCATGCTGCGCGAAGCGGCCCAGCGCTGGATCGCCCGCGCCGTGACCGGCGAAGTGACGCTGCAGCTGCGCCGGGGCAACGATTACTCGATCCTCGACACCACCTCGCCCAACCTAACATACCACCCCGAGCGGTTGACCATGGAAAAAGGCGAGTCCATGTTCTCCCCAGCCGACCGCATTGGCCAACTCACGCTGCGCAACCTCGACATTGTGGACACGCGCGCCAAACTGGGCATTTACGCCCAGTCCGGCTTACTGGGACGCGACGCGGGCACCGACATGCTGGGTTTGGGCTTGACCAAAGAATGAAATTGTCGTAAAACTACTTTTTATTAAAAGTATGAATTACGGCAATGAAATTATTTTTTCTTTGTAAAAGTGCAATCGTTTGGGGCTTTGTGGGGCACCTGACTTCAACGCCTAGCACCTACTAGAGCGCACTTTAGTTATTTCATGGAAAGCCGTTTAAGGACCCTGCCCTTTACATTTTGGCTGGTGGGCGCATTGGTCAGTTTCGCATTGGTGGTAGCCGTTCAATTGAGCCTGGAGCTTCAGGTTCACACAGGTCTGACGGCAAGCAAGGCGCTTCACCGGGACGGTTCGGCCACACCCGCAGCGGCCCTGGAGCTGGAATTTTTGCAGCTTCAGAGCCTGCTTCAAGCCCAACTGAGCGACCGCACTGCCAATGACCCCGCTGCGCTTGTCGCACTCAACGACAGTGTATTCACCCGTGTGCAGCTCCTTCGCCAAGACCCGGTGTGGAGCGCTTTTTCGGCAGAATCGCCAAACGCTGAGATGCTGAGCCAAGTTCACAGCCTGCACGGTCTGGTCGGCGCAGCCCTTGCCCGCGCTCACGTGGACCCGGCAGGCCTGCGCAGCGTAGCCCAAACCGCCCAGGCGCTTGCACCAAAACTGTTGGCGCTGAAAAACTCCGCCCAAACCCGCGCCGACAGTCTGGTCGACAAACACGCAGATGCCCTGGACGCCAACATCACCACCCTGGCTGGGCTGACGCTCTTGCAAGTCGCCGCGCTGTGCGGCGCAGGCATGGCCCTATACCGACACAACCGCCAGCAAATTCAGGAGCAAAACAAGTCCTATGACTTGGCGGCCCAGTTTCAGGAGAGCCAGTTCCAAGCCGAGCGCGCCAACCGGGGGAAAAGCCAATTTTTGGCCAATATGAGCCATGAGTTGCGCACCCCGTTTAACGGCATTTTGGGCATGCTCAGCCTGTTGAGCACCACGGGCCTGAGCACGCAACAGGCCGATTATGTAAAGACCGCCAATGTTTCGGCCAGTCATTTGCTCAATGTACTCAATGACATTTTGGACGTCTCGGCACTGGAAGAAGGCAAAATCAGCATTCAGCATGAGCCGGTGAACTTGCTCCAATTGCTGCACGAAGTCGAAGAAACCACGCGGCCCCAGGCCGTGGCCAAAAAGCTGGTGCTGACGCTCACCCTGCAAGACGATATTCCCGACTGGGTAATGACCGATGGCACCCGCTTGCGACAAATTCTGTTCAACCTCATCAACAACTCCATCAAATTTACGCCGCGGGGCAGCATCACCCTTACGGTATCCGGTACGCCGACTAGAACGCAGGACCATGACACAGCGGCCACGGTAAACCTGTTGTTTGCCGTAGATGACACGGGCATTGGGATGGAAAGGGATGTGCTCGAACGCCTGTTTCAGCGCTTTTACCAAGTTGACAGCGGGATAGCCCGCCAATACGGTGGCACCGGCTTGGGGCTAGAAATATCGCAGTCCCTGGCGAGCCTCATGGGAGGGCAGATAGACGTGCAAAGCACCCCTGGTGCCGGGTCTTGTTTTAACCTCAGATTGCCTTTGCAGCGCTGCCCGCCGCCGCCCAGCGCATCCTCTTTTCCTACCCTGGGGCAATCCCTTTCGGCCGACGAGTCGCACCGCAGCTACCGCATACTGGTCGCCGAAGACAACCCCGTCAACCGCAAATTTGTTGGCATCGTGCTCGAACGCATGGGGTACGACGCCACATTTTGTGAGAACGGCCTGCTTGCAGTCCAAAAACTGCAAATGGAAGATTTTGATTTAGTGCTGATGGACGTCCATATGCCGGTCATGGACGGCTTGGCAGCGACCCGCGCCATTCGTGCGCTAGCGTCACCCGCAGCCCTGGTACCCATCATTGCCCTCACGGCAGACGTGATGCAAAACACCCAAGAAGAGGCCGCCGCGGCAGGCGTGAGTTGCTTAGTCACCAAACCGGTACACATGGCGCGACTCCAAGAAGCGATTAAAAGTCTGCTCGATGGCGGGGGTGCAGCATGGCATCAGCTCGGTTCTGGGATGCCACCAAGCCCCATACCAACCACCGGCGCCAAGGCATAAGTGCGCGTCGTTGCACCCAAAGGCGCCGACCCTGCAATCGAACCGGCCAAGTACTGGGGTCCAATCGCCAACAAAGACGCTGGTGCAATGCCCAGGGTCTCTAAGCCTGGCCAGGTGCCGCTGGCCACGTTATCGCTGCGCATGGAGTCCAAATTATCCAGACTCATGAGAGGCTCACCCGGCAGCAACCCCAGAATCAGCGCCTGCATTTGCCCCATCCATCGGGGCAAGCCGATCACCGGACGGCCCCGGCCCTGGTTGATGCCGGCCATGCAAGCCGACATGTGGACCAACTCGCGCAAGGTATAGACCTGCGACCCCACCAATTCCAGAATGCTTAGCTGCGGTGCCGCCGCCAGGCCCGTGCACACGCAGTGAACCACCGCCTGCGCTACGTCTTGCACCCATAGGGGTTGAAATCTTGCTTGAGCCCCGGCCAGCGGCATGACGGGAAACACCCGCTGGAGTCTGGCAAAAACGTTCAAGAACTTGTCGTTCGCACCAAAAATCACGCTGGGGCGCAATAGCGTCAGACCCGTATGCGCAACCGCCACGCCCAGCTGCTGACCCACAGGCCCCGCCGCCCGGCCGTTGCCGGTGATCTGAACCAAGCTCAACTCCCCGCGACTTTTGCTGCGCAGGTAGTTAGACGGGCCGGTCTGCGGCGCCAGGTGGTCGGCGCCCAAGGCGCTGACATGCACCAGATGCCGCACACCCTGTCGTTGACACGCGCGCGCGATGGCAGCAGGCAGGGCCACGTGCACCCGTTCAAACGCCGCCGCGCTGCCGTGTAAAACAGCCACCAGGTTGACCACTGCGTCAACCCCCGAGAAGGCAAGTGTGAGTGCTGCCTCATTGTGAATATCGCACTCCAGAACGGTCAAAGCCGGCAAATGCTGGATGGCCCGGGCATTGCGCGCGCGCCGGGTCAAAACCGTGACCCGTAATCCGGCACGAATGAGTTTTTCGCAGACATGGCTACCTACAAAACCAGTACCACCCAAGACCAAAATGTGTTTCATGCTTGCACTGTAGCGGCCCTGCCGATAATCAGCGTGCGAAGGGCTATACCACCCGCCTACAAAACCACAGGCTCCATCTCCAGCATCAGGCCAAAGCGTTCGTAGACACTGGTTTGGATGGCGCGCGCCAGGGTCATGACCTCGCCGCCCGTAGCCCCGTTGCCACCGTGGCCCGAGCCCCGATTGACCAAGACCAGCGCTTGTTTTTCGTAGACGCCCGCCTGGCCCACCGACTTGCCACGCCAGCCGCAGGCATCAATTAACCAAGCTGCAGCCAACTTGATCGACCCGTTGTCCAAGCGGTAATGCACCACTTTGGGATCCCGGGCAATGATGTCGGCGCATTGCTCTACCGTAACCGTGGGATTTTTGAAAAAACTTCCGGCATTTCCGATGTGGGCCGGGTCGGGTAGCTTGGCGCGCCGAATGTCGCATACCCAGTCAAAAATCTGCTGCGCCGTGGGGTGCGTGACGCCGTGCTCGGCCTGCTTCTTGTCCAAGTCCGCATAGCCCAAAACCGGCGTCCAGGCCGTGGGTAAGGCAAAGCGCACCCGCAAAATCAGCGCCCGGTCTTTAAGCCCCAGGGACGACGCGGGTCCACCGTGCTTGAAAACCGAGTCCCGGTAGCCAAAAGCGCATTGCGCGGCATCCAGGGTAAAAACCTGGCCCGTGCGCAGGTCTATTGCGTCCAGCGAGTGAAACCGGTCTTGCAACTCGACGCCATAGGCACCGATGTTTTGCACCGGCGAGGCACCCACGGTGCCAGGAATCAAGGCCAGGTTTTCAAGCCCAAACAGGCCTTGCGCCAGCGTCCAGGCCACAAAGTCATGCCAGTTTTCGCCCGCCCCGGCTTCAACTATCACCACTTTGGGAGTTCGCGCTAGGACGCTGCGCCCCATCACTTCGACTTTAAGCACCACCGGATCAACGTCGCCGGTGAGCACCACATTGCTTCCACCACCCAAAATAAAGGTGGGTGCCGCCGCCAGCTCAGGGTCAGCCAACAGCGCCAGCACGTCGTCTCGGCTGGCGATGCGCACCAGGCGGCGCGCCCGGGCCACTATGTGAAACGTGTTGAGCGGCTGTAAAGGAACGTTTTTCTCGACTACCATGACCGGATTGTCGCACCCGCCCAAAGCGGAAAATGCCGTTCCCACCACCTGTGAGAGATAAATCCATGCCTTCTTTTGATACGGTTTGCGAGGCCAATATGGTCGATGTGAAAAACGGCGTAGAAAACACCGCCAAAGAAATCACTACGCGCTTTGACTTCAAGGGCACTTCGGCCAGCATTGAGATTAAGGACAAGGAGATTACCTTGATCGGCGACGCCGAATTTCAACTCGCCCAAATTGAGGACGTGTTGCGCAACAAACTCACCAAGCGCAACGTGGATGTGCGCTTTCTGGACCTGGGTGACGTGCAGAAAATGGGCGGCAACAAGGTCAAACAGGTCATTAAGGTACGTAACGGCATCGAAGTGGAGTTAGGCAAAAAAATCCAGCGCCTGATTAAAGACGGCAAATTAAAGGTACAAGGCGCCATCCAGGGCGACTCGGTGCGCGTCACCGGCGCCAAGCGCGATGACTTGCAAGCCGCCATGGCCTTGCTTAAAAAGGAAATCACCGATGTGCCGGTGAGCTTTAACAACTTCAGGGACTGAAGGCGCGGGCGAGGCCCCGCCTGGAGCGCTCGGACGCGCCCTATTTCTTCCCCAAGCGCGACTCCTTGCCCTTGACCAGGCGGGAGATGTTTTCGCTATGGCGCCAAACCAGCATGGCGCAAATCGCCACCAGCGCCAGGACAACCGGGTTGTCCGAACGCCAGGCCACACCGTCGCCCATCAGGTAATACACGGGCGCAAAAACCGCTGCCACGAGGGAAGCCAGCGAGGAATAGCGAAAAAAGTAGGCAATCAGCAGCCAGGTCACACCCGTGGCCAGGCCCAGCACAGCGCTGACCGCCACCACCACCCCCATGGCGGTAGCGACCCCCTTACCACCCTGAAACCGGAAAAAAACGGGATACACGTGGCCCAAAAATGCCGCCACACCCACCAGGGCCGCCGTGCCGGCCTCTAAGCCGTAGGCTGCGCCATAGTGCTGAACCAAAAACACCGGCAACCACCCCTTGATCGCGTCAAGCAACAGGGTCAGCACGGCCGCGAGCTTGCTGCCCGAGCGCAGTACATTGGTGGCGCCGGGGTTTTTGCTGCCGTAGCTGCGCGGGTCGCTTAAACCCATCACCCGGCTGACGATCACCGCAAACGACAATGAACCGACCAAATAGCCCGCCAGGGTAGCGGCCAGGCTGTATAGCGCGAGGTAGGTCGCGCCACCATCGTTGGGGTTCAATGCGTTGAGAGGTTCCAAAAAAATCTCCATATGCGCCAGCGTGACGCGCCTTGGGGCGCTACTGGCTTATCAGTCGTCCAAGGCGCACTGTACTGCGATTGCACCCAGCAGGGTTTGGCACACAGCCGGGGCGATGCCAATCAAATAGCCGCGCCGCCCGCCATTGATCAGAATCTGGGGCAAGGCCAGTATGGACGCCTCTATAAACACCGGCATAGTCCGGCGTGTGGCGAAAGGCGAGGTGCCGCCCACCAAATACCCGCTGTGGCGGTTGGCCGTTTCGGGCGTGCAGGGTTCGATCGACTTCGCACCCGTCTGGCGCGCCAGAGCCTTGGTCGACACTTTGCGGTTGCCGTGCATCAGCACCAGCAGGGGTTTGGCGTCTTGGTCTTGCATCACCAAGGTCTTGACCACATGAAACGGATCCCAGCCCAACACCAGCGCGCTGTGCTGCGCACCACCATGCTCCAGGTATTCGTAGGGGTGTTCGGTAAACGCAACGCCCTGCTTTTTCAGTAGCAGCGTCGCTGGGGTCTGGCTCACCCGGTCGATTTTTGCCATGGCTAGCGGGCAAGCGGCTAGACCGTCGGATCGCGCATTTCCCAGCGGATGTCGTCGATGGCCTTGAGCAGCTCGGGTGACAGCGTGGTGCCATAGGCATCAATGTCTTCATCCAATTGCGCCTGCGTGGTCACCCCAATGATGGTGCTGGCCACCTGCCACTTGGTGTAACAAAAGGCCAGCGCCATGCGCGTGGGTGTGAGGCCATGTTCCCGCGCCAGCGCGTTGTAGCGGCGCGCTGCGGCCAGCGCCTCGGCGCGGCCCCAGCGCTGTTTGCGGGTGGATTCGAACATCGTGATGCGGGCCTTGGGTGGTGCGTCCGGCCCGGTGGGGCCCGAGGCGTCGTACTTGCCCGTGAGCAAACCGAAGCCCAGCGGCGAATAGGCCAACAGCGAAACGCCCAAGTGGTGCATGGCTTCGTCCATGCCGTTTTCGTGGGTGCGGTTGAGCAGGCCGTAGGCGTTTTGTACCGTGGCCACGCGCGGCAGGCCGTGTTGCTCGGCCAGGCGCACAAACTCACACACGCCGTAAGGTGACTCGTTGGACAAGCCCACGGCACGGACCTTGCCCGCTTTGACCAGTTGAGCCAGGGCTTCAAGCTGGGTGTGCATGGATGTGACTTCGCGGTCTTTGCTGGGGTCCAAATACATCATGCCAAACAGCGGCATGTTGCGGGTCGGCCAATGCAGCTGGTACAGGTCGATGACGTCGGTTTTCAGGCGCTTGAGGCTGCCCTCGCAAGCGGCCACGATGTCAGCCGCCGTCACATCCAGTGCACCGCCGCGCACCCAGGGCATGCCGCGCGAGGGACCAGCGACCTTGGTTGCAATCGTGAGTTTTTGGCGCAACTGCGGGTTGTTGGCGATCCATCGGCCAATGTAAGCTTCGGTCACCTGAAAGGTCTCGGCGCGCGGAGGCACAGCGTACATCTCGGCCGTATCCCAAAAGGTAATTCCGCGCGCCACGGCGTGGCTGAGGATGGCGTGGGTGGTGGGCTCATCCACTTGCTCACCAAAGGTCATAGTGCCCAGGCAAATGGGGGTGACGTGCAGGTCGCTGCTGCCAAGTTGGATGGTTTTCATGGTCGGTTTTGGCTCGGGTAGAAACAAATGGGGTAGAAAAAAGCTGCCGCGTCACGCCCCGGTGGCTTGTCGGGCCCGCGCCTCTTCTTGCAGGCGCAGCACGCGCCGCTGCACTTTACCAGTGGTGGTCATGGGCAAGGCGTCGACAAACTCAATCTCTTTGGGGTATTCGTAGGGCGCGAGCAAGCCTTTGACGTGCGCCTGCAACTGCGCCACCAGACGCGCCTGGAACTTCTGCCGCGCTTTTGCACCCAAGGCCTGCTGCGCGGCCAGGGCGCCGGGCGACAAGACCACATAGGCCTTCACCAGCGCGCCCCGGTCCGCATCGGGCTTGGGCACCACCGCAGCGTTGGCCACGGTCGGATGCTTAACCAGGCAGTTCTCGATCTCGCCCGGCCCGATGCGGTAGCCCGCCGACTTGAACACATCATCAGTGCGACCCTGGTACCAGAGGTAGCCGTCGGCGTCGCGCACCGCCAAGTCGCCGGTACGGCACCAGTCGCCGGTGAACTTGGCGCGTGTGGCCACCTCGTTTTTCCAGTAGCCCAAAAAGAAAATCGGGTCGCTCTGGCCGTGTACGTCCAGCCGGTGCACCGCCACATCGCCGGGCTCGCCCACCGGGCATTCCTGGCCCGCCTCGTCAATCACCGCTACCCGGTGGCCGGGGTAGCCCATGCCCATGCTGCCAGGCTTGGGCGGCCAGAAGGTGCTGGAGTTGCCCACGATGTAGTTGATCTCGGTCTGGCCGAACATCTCATTCACCGCCACGCCAAGCTGCTTCTGGCAATAGCCAAACACGGCGTCGCCCACCGCCTCGCCCGCGCTCATGATGGCGTCCAGGCACAGGCCGAATTGCTGGCGCACGGTGCGTTTGCCCTGGCCGGGACAGGCTTTCATCATCGCCTTGAGCGCCGTCGGAAACAAAAACGTATGCGTGACCCGGTGCTCCGCCATCAGCGAAAAAGCCGCTTCAGGGGTGAAACGGCCGCCAAAAGCGACGATCTCGCGCCCAAAATACAGCGTGGGCAGCAACGCGTCCATCAGCCCGCCGGTCCAGGCCCAGTCCGCAGGGCTCCAAAACACCGCGTTCGAGCCCGTGGGCAAGTCGGTCAAACCCGTGCTAGGCCCCGCCGGGTCAAAGCCAAACCAGTTTTGGCTGCAGACAAAGCCGCTCAGGTTGCCGATGAGGGCGCGGTGCGGAATCAACGCGCCCTTGGGGTTGCCGGTGGTGCCGCTGGTGTAAATCAGCACCGCCGGGTCAGCGGCCAAAGTGTTGACGGGTTTGAAGCGCTGCGGCGCATGCGCCAGCGCTTTGGCGAAGTCCAGCGGCACAAAGCCGGCTACCGCCCCGCCAAGTCCAGCGCCAGCGCCACCAACCACCAACACGCTGCGCAACAGAGGGCATTGCGCCGCACTGTCTTTAAGCCCGTCGATGGCGCTGGCGTGGCAAATCGCGACCGCCGCATCACTGTCTTGCAGGCGAAACGCCAACGCTTCGGGCCCGAACAGCATGGACAGCGGCACCGCCACCGCACCCATTTGCAGCACCGCGATGTAGGCCACCGCCGTCTCAAAACACTGTGGCATGACGATCGCCACCCGGTCGCCTCTGCGCACGCCCTGGCCTTTGAGCACCTGCGACAGGCGATTGGCCTGGGCCTGGAGTTCGCCGTAGCTGTGGCGGGCGGCGCCACTGATCGCAGCATCAGCGCTGCCCATGTGCACGCGTATGGCCACGCGCTGCGCTGCGTCAGGCGCAGCGGCCCAGCGCGCGCAGCACCAGTGCGCCATGTTGAAGTGGTGGGGCACCACCCAACGAAATTGCTCGTGCAAAGCGGTGTAGCCCGGCGGAAACTGCGGCTCAGCGGGGGCGCGAGGCGCGGCGCGTGTGTCTCGGTTCGGACTAGCGGGCACGGGCTTGGGGCGGGGGGATGGGCTGCGTCTCTTTATCATGCGTGCAATGTACCAAGTTCAAAGACCCCCCCGCAGTGAATTCGTTCCCATCCGCAACCTGCGCTACCACGTGCAAACCTGGGGCACGCCCGCGCCCGGCAAAACGCCTCTGGTGATGGTGCACGGCTGGATGGACGTGGCCGCGTCCTACCAGTTTGTGGTGGACGCGCTGAGCCACGAGCACTACGTCATCGCCCCGGACTGGCGCGGCTACGGCAAAACGTCTTCGGGCGGGGCGGACAACTTCTGGTTTCCCGACTACCTGGCCGACCTGGACTTTTTGCTCGACCACTACGCCCCTTACCAGACCGTCAACCTGGTGGGACACAGCATGGGCGGCAATGTGGTGATGCACTACGCTGGCATCCGGCCCGAGCGCATCCGCCGCCTGGTCAACCTGGAGGGCTTTGGCATGCCCGCCACCACGCCCGACCAGGCGCCCGGGCGTTATGCCAAGTGGATGGACGAACTGAAAAAACTGCACGCTGGCGAAATGGACCTTCGCCCCTACAGCGCCCCCGCCGGTGTGGCCCGGAGGCTGATGAAAACCAATCCCCGCCTAAGCGCGGACAAGGCCGAATGGCTGGCGCGCCACTGGGCGCAAGAAAACGTACAGGGGGAATGGAACATCCTGGGCGAGCCCGGCCACAAGCTGAGCAACGCCAACATCTACCGGGTGGAAGAAGTGCGCGCCTTGTACCAGCGCCTGAGCATGCCGGTACTGGCCGTAGAAGCATCGGACAACAGCCTGGACTTCTGGTGGAAAGGCAAGTTCACCCTGGCCCAGTACCACGAGCGCATCCAGGTCGTTCCCCACCTGGAAATCGCCCGCATCGCGGACGCCGGCCATATGATGCACCACGACCAACCCGAGGTGCTGGCGGCGCTGATTGAGCGGTTTATTGTTTGACCCCATGGGGTCAATATGCCTTTGATTAAATGGGTTTCCTTATTTAATGCTCTTATAAGAGCAAATTTGCATGGCTTATCAGGCGTCAGCTCGATTTTAATAATTTTTGATCTTATGGGGACATAATTCTTGGGTGATCGACTTTATGCCACCTCAGAAATACGATGCAACTCACATCCGACACCGTAAAGCAACTTTCTCAACGCTTGCTTGAAGAGCGCAAGCGCCAAGGACTCAACCGCGCACAGGCTGCCGGTGTCTGCAATGTGAGCGAGTCCTTTATCCGCGACGCAGAGAGTGATCCCAGCCGCTGCTCACTGTCGTTGTTGCTTCGCTTGCTGAATGGACTGGGGCTGCAAGTGCAGGTCCAAGGTTGGAGCGTGGACGAAGCACAGGCCGCCGACGGCGCCAAGCCATCGCCATGATCCGCCTTCGCGTCTGGGCCGCGGGGCGCCCGATAGGCTGGTTTGGTCACGCACAAGCCGCTTACTTTTTTGAATACGACCCGGAGTGGATCGCTGATAAGGGCTATGTCTTGGCGCCCCAGTTTCCGGTGGTGGGGCAGCGTTATGTGGGCGACCAGGTAAAAACGTTTTTTGAAAACCTGCTGCCTGAAGGTGATGTGTTGGACGACATCATCAGCGCGATCGCCACCCGAGGTGCCTCGTCGTTTGAGCTTTTGGGGCGCTTGGGCGCAGAGTTGCCAGGCGTGTTGTCGCTGCTACCAGAAAATGAGCCTCCGATGGCCAGGCAGGAGTACAAGCCACTGAGCCATGAAGAACTCAGCGCCCGCCTGCACAACCGCGCACAAACTCCGTTCCTGGTTTCCAACAACCAGGGCAGCATGTCGCTGGCCGGTGCACAAGACAAGCTCGGGCTGCGTTTTGACGGAAAGACCGGCGAGTTCAGGGACTGCGTGGGTAAGTCGCCCAGCACCCACATCGCCAAGCCCGACACGCGACAGCTGCGCTACCAACCCAGCGCAATCAACGAATACGCATGCATGAAGCTCGCGGCCGCCCTCAAGCTATCCGTACCCGAGGTGTGGCTGCAACGGGTGCCCGAAGCGGTGTACGTAGTGGAGCGCTACGACCGTGAGGTCAAAAACGGAAAAATTCTTAGCATTCACCAGATTGACGGTTGCCAGCTGCTGTGCCATGGCGCTGGCTGGAAGTACCAGCGCACGGGCGGCCTGGTGAGCTTGCCCAAACTGGTCACCGCCATGCGGAGCTTGTCTTTGCGCGGCAGCGACTTGCTGCAGTTTCAACGCTGGGTGATGTTCAACTTTTTGATTGGCAATGCGGACGCCCATGCCAAAAATGTGTCGGTGCTGATCAATGACAAGGGCTACCAGTTAGCGAAGTTTTACGACCTGCTGTGCGTGAAGGCCTATGGCGACAACGGGCTGGCCTTATTCATCGGCGACGCGGAAACGTTTGACACCGTGAACAAACACTCATGGGAAGAAATGTGCCAGGATTGCAGCTTCGGCATGCAGGCCACGCTCAAGGAACTAGAAAAAATGGCGCTGGCTCTGCCCGCGCAATGGCAAAAAACCCAGGCCCGGCTCGTCAAGGAGCACAAGCCTACCGAGGCGGAACTCGATCTGCTTGCGCGCATGACCGCCATCTTCGATGCGCAATGCGCGGCAACCCTGCTCATGCTGGGCCGCGAATTGAGTTAGCAAGCCACGGGCCAATGCGGCTTCACAGCCGGGGGCGTCGATATACTGCGCGCCCGCTTCAAGGAACCCACCATGACCATCGACTGGACCCATTTCACCCCCTGGACCGCGCTGGCTGGCGGCGTGCTGCTGGGCCTGGCCTCGGCGGCGTTTATTTTGCTCAATGGGCGCATTTTGGGCATCAGCGGCATTCTGGGTGGTTTGCTGACCCCGCTCAAGGGCGATACGGGCTGGCGCATCGCCTTTTTATTGGGCATGGCCTGCGCGCCCACGGTTTTCACCTGGATTTTTCCCGCAGAAGCTGTCCAGGCGCCGCGCATTGATACCGGCTACTGGGGCTTGGTCCTTGCCGGTTTAGCGGTCGGCATTGGTACCAGCTGCGCCTCGGGCTGCACCAGCGGGCACGGCGTGTGCGGCTTGTCGCGCTTGTCGCCACGCTCTCTGGTGGCCACGGTCAGCTTTATGGCGGCGGGTTTTGTGGTGGTGTTTGCTTTGCGCCACGTCCTGCAAGGAGCATCCGTATGAACCGCATCAGCGAATTTTTGGTCGGCCTGCTGTTTGGCCTGGGTTTAATCCTGTCCGGCATGACCGATCCGGGCAAGGTCTTGGGCTTTTTGGACCTGGCGGGCGCCTGGGACCCGTCGCTGGCGCTGGTCATGGGGGGCGCTATCGCGGTAGGTGTCGGCGCCTTTGCCCTGGCAAAGCGGCGCACCACGGCATTTTTGGGTGGAGCGCTGCAGTGGCCAGAGTCCAACGCCATCGACAAGCCATTGGTGATAGGGTCCTTGGTGTTTGGTGCCGGTTGGGGCATTGCCGGGTTTTGCCCAGGTCCCGCCGTGGTGTCCTTGGCGGCGGGCCAGCCTAAGGCCGCGGTGTTTGTACTGGCCATGCTGGCGGGGATGGGGGTGTTTGAACTGGCCAACCGTCTGCTGCGCCGCAACATAACTGCAACGGGCGATGCCGGGAACGGGCATGCGTGAGAAAATGCGGATTAATTACCCAAATACCGCAGGAACACCCCCATGGACGCAGAACGCATCAACCTCATTGGCACCCAACTCACCGACCTGAGCGCGCGCACCGCCGAGCTTCGGGGGTATCTTTGACTATGCTGCCAAGTCGGAACGCCTGCGCACGGTCAACGCCTCGCTAGAAGACCCGAGCGTCTGGAACGACCCCAAGCGCGCCCAAGAACTGGGCAAAGAGAAAAAAGCGCTCGAAGGCGTGGTCGTCACCCTGGACGATTTGGACCGTGAGCTGGCAGACAACACCGAGTTGTTCGAGATGTCCAAGGACGACGGCGACGAGGCCGGGCTCATCACCATCGAAGCCGAAGCCGCCACACTGGCCACCACCATTGAGGGCCTGGAATTTAGGCGCATGTTCAACAACCCGGCCGATCCGCTGAATTGCTTTTTGGACATTCAGTCTGGCGCCGGTGGCACCGAGGCCTGCGACTGGGCCAGCATGCTGCTGCGCCAGTACCTGCGTTACGCCGAACGAAAAGGCTTTGCCACCACGGTGGAAGACGAAACCGCAGGTGACATTGCCGGCATCAAGGGCGCGACCATTAAGATCGAAGGCGAATACGCTTTTGGCTTGCTGCGCACCGAGACCGGCGTGCACCGCCTGGTGCGCAAATCGCCGTTCGATTCCTCGGGCGGGCGCCACACCAGTTTTGCCAGCGTGTTTGTCTACCCCGAGATTGACGACTCGATCGAGATCGATATCAACCCTTCGGACGTGCGCGTGGACACCTTTCGCGCCAGCGGCGCGGGCGGCCAGCACATCAACAAGACCGACTCGGCGGTGCGCCTGACGCACATTCCCACCGGTATCGTGGTGCAATGCCAGGACGGGCGCAGCCAGCACGGCAACCGCGACGTGGCCTGGAAACGCCTGCGCAGCCGCCTGTATGACTTCGAACTGCGCAAGCAGCAAGAGGCGCAGCAAAAGCTTGAAGACACCAAAACCGACGTCGGCTGGGGCCACCAGATTCGCAGCTATGTGCTCGACAACAGCCGCATCAAGGACCTGCGCACCAATTACGAAACCTCGGCCACGCAAAAAGTGCTGGACGGGGATTTGGACCCATTTATCCAAGCCTCGCTCAAGCAAGGCGTTTAACACTAGAGGGCCACAATGGCCCCACCCACAGGAGAGTTTGCCGATGTTGACATTTCGCGAAGGCCAGGCACCGGCCACCACCATTCGCCGCGGGGACTACATGCCCCCGGCGTTCTGGATAGACACCGTGGCCCTGGCGTTTGACCTGGACCCGGCCAAAACCCGCGTGCTGAACAAAATGACGGTCCGCCGCAATCCCGACGTGCCCGTGCAAGCGCTGCGTCTGGACGGCGAAGAGCTCAATCTCGCGCGCGTGCTGGTCAATGGCGCTGGCACATCCTTCAAGATGGACGGTGACAAACTGGTGCTGGAGAACCTGCCCGAGGGCAATGCACCCTTTGCGCTGGAGATATTTACCACCTGCGCGCCCATCAAAAACACCAAGCTCATGGGCTTGTACGTCAGCAACGACTCGTTTTTCACCCAGTGCGAGGCCGAAGGCTTCAGGCGCATCACCTACTTTCTGGACCGCCCGGACGTGATGGCCAGTTACACGGTGACCTTACGCGCTGACAAAGCGGCCTACCCGGTGCTGTTGTCCAACGGCAACCTGGTCGAGCAAGGCGATCTGGACGACGGGCGCCACTATGCCACCTGGGTCGATCCACACAAAAAACCGGCCTATCTATTTGCATTGGTCGCCGGGCAATTGGTGTGCCGCGAACAACGCATCAACTCGCTGGCGGGCAAAGAGCATTTGCTGCAGGTGTATGTGCGCCCGGGCGATCTGGACAAAACCGAGCACGCCATGAACTCGCTCATGGCCTCGGTGGCCTGGGACGAAGCCCGTTTTGGCCTGCCGCTGGACCTGGAGCGCTTCATGATCGTTGCCACCAGCGACTTCAATATGGGCGCCATGGAGAACAAGGGCCTCAACATCTTCAACACCAAGTACGTGTTGGCCAACCCGGCCACCGCCACCGATGTGGACTACGCCAACATCGAGAGCGTGGTCGGCCACGAATACTTCCACAACTGGACCGGCAACCGCATCACCTGCCGCGACTGGTTCCAGCTCAGTCTCAAAGAAGGCCTGACGGTGTTCCGCGACCAGGAATTCAGCCAGGACCTGTGCGCCGAGCCCTCGGCGCGCGCCGTCAAGCGCATCGAAGACGTGCGCGTGCTGCGCACCGCCCAGTTCCCCGAAGACGCCGGCCCCATGGCCCACCCGGTGCGGCCTGACAGCTATGTGGAAATCAACAACTTCTACACCGTCACCATCTACGAAAAAGGCGCCGAGGTGGTGCGCATGATGCAAACCCTGGCGGCCCAGGGTGACGAGGCCAATGGCCGCGCCGAGTTTGCGCGCGGTATGAATCTGTATTTCGAGCGCTTTGACGGCCAAGCGGTCACCTGCGACGACTTTGCCCAGGCCATTGCCGACGCCAACCCCGACTCGGCGCTGGCGCGCCTACTGCCCCAGTTCAAGCGCTGGTACAGCCAGGCGGGCACTCCGCACCTGACCGCTGGCGGCCAGTACGACGCCGCCGCGCAGACCTACACCCTCACCCTCATGCAAAACTGCGCCCCCACGCCGGGCCACGAACCCAAGGCACCTTTCGTGATCCCGGTGCGCTTGGGCCTGGTGGGCCTGCAGTCGGGTGTGGCGCTGCCCATGCAAAGCCAGGCAGATGCCCCGGCCAGCAGCGGCCACCTGCTGGTGATGACCGAGCAAAACCAGTCCATCACCTTCTACAACGTGCCGGAGGAGCCGGTGCCTTCCATTTTGCGCGGGTTCTCCGCACCGGTGGTACTGGACTTTGACTACAGCGATGCGCAGTTGCTAGCCCTGCTGGCGCACGACAGCGACCCTTTTAACCAGTGGGAAGCGGGCCAACGCCTGCTGCTGCGCTGCGCCATGGGCGCACTACAGTCCGAGCACCCGCTCGACCAGGTGCTGGACGCGACCTTGCTGGGCGCGCTGCGCGATGTGCTGCGCCACCCGACGCTTGACGCGGCCTTCAAAGAGCTGGTGCTGACGCTGCCATCCGAGGTGTACATCGCCGAACAACTCGCTGTGGTGGACCCGCAGCGCATCCATGCAGTGCGCGAGGCCATGCGCATGCAAGTAGCCAACGCCCTGCACGCCGATTGGCAATGGGCCTACACCGCGCACCAAGACACCGGGGGCTTTCGCCCCGACGCAGCCGCTGCCGGGCGTCGGGCCTTGGCTGGGCAAGCCCTGGCTTATCTGTGCCTAGGCGCCACTGCCTCAGGTGACACGGAGTGGCCGGGCAAAGCCCTGCAACGCTTTAAAGATGCGGGCAATATGACCGATCGCGCCAATGCGCTGCAAGCGCTCGTGAGTAGCGGCCACGCACTGGCAACGGCGGCGCTGACGCGGTTTCACGCCATGTTTAAGGATGAAGCGCTGGTATTGGACAAATGGTTCGGTATGCAAGCGGGCGCCTGCGACCGTGGCGGAAACGTGCTGCGCGAGGTACGACAACTCCTCGAGCACCCAGACTTCAATATCCGCAACCCCAACCGGGCGCGCAGCGTGATCTTCAGCTATTGCAGCGCGAACCCTGCTGCCTTCCACCGCGCCGATGCGGCGGGCTATGTGTTCTGGAGCCAGCAGGTGCTTGCGCTCGACGCCTTCAACCCGCAGGTGGCGGCGCGTCTGGCACGCGCCTTGGACCGATGGAGCCGCTTGGCCGAACCCTACCGCAGCGGTGCGCGTGAGGCGCTGCAACGCGTGGCGGACAAAACCGACTTGAGTAACGATGTCCGCGAAGTGATAGACCGCGCGCTGGCCGAATAAGCAACCTGGAGGCAATTCTTATGTCCAAGCAAATTTCTCTGACCCGGTACCTGGTCGAGCAGCAACGCGCCGAGGGCTCCATTCCAGCCCAACTGCGTCTGCTCATCGAGGTAGTGGCGCGCGCTTGCAAGAGCATCAGCCACGCGGTCAACAAAGGCGCTCTGGGCGGCGTGCTGGGTGCGGCGCAAACCGAGAACGTGCAGGGTGAGATCCAGAAAAAGCTCGACATCATTGCCAACGAAGTGCTGATCGAAGCCAATGAATGGGGCGGCCACCTGGCGGCCATGGCCAGCGAGGAGATGGAAGACATCTACGTGGTGCCCAACCGCTATCCGCAGGGCGAATACCTGCTGCTGTTTGACCCGCTGGACGGCTCGAGCAATATCGACGTCAACGTCAGCATCGGAACCATTTTTAGCGTGCTGCGCAAGCCCGAGGGACACGATGTGGTAGAGGGCGATTTTTTACAGGCTGGCAGCCAGCAAGTGGCCGCAGGCTACTGCGTCTACGGACCTCAAACGACGCTGGTGCTTACCGTGGGGCATGGTGTGGCGGTGTTTACCCTGGACCGCGAGCAGGGCTCGTTTGTACTGACACAAGAACACGTCCAAGTGCCTGAGGATACGCAGGAATTTGCCATCAATATGAGCAATATGCGCCACTGGGACGCACCCACCCGGCGCTACATCGACGAATGCCTGCAGGGTAAGGACGGCCCACGCGGCAAGAACTTCAATATGCGCTGGGTCGCCAGCATGGTGGCTGACGTGCACCGCATCCTGACGCGCGGCGGCGTCTTCATGTACCCCTGGGACCAACGCGAGCCCAGTAAGCCCGGCAAACTGCGCCTGATGTACGAGGCCAACCCGATGTCATGGCTGATTGAGCAAGCCGGTGGCGCCTCCACCAACGGCCACCAGCGCATTTTGGACATTGCGCCGACTCAACTTCATCAGCGCGTTAGCGTCGTTTTGGGTTCCAAAAACGAGGTCGAGCGGGTGACACGCTATTACGCCGAAGCAGCCAAATCGCCTTAAGAGCACAGGCAGCCACTGGCTATAATTCCAGCAGTGCGCCGGTGTAGCTCAGTCGGTAGAGCAGCTCATTCGTAATGAGAAGGTCGGGTGTTCGATTCATCTCTCCGGCACCAAAACCATTCAGGGTCTACCGCTATGCAAATAGCCGTAGACCTTTTCTATTGGCGGCATGTCGGCGGCCCCACCCCGTTGACTTTTTGAAAGGCTTCGCATGACAGATTCAAGCGCGTACGTACCACCCAAGGTTTGGACGTGGAACAAGGCCAATGGCGGGCGTTTTGCCAATATCAATCGTCCGGTGGCTGGTGCCACGCACGAGCAAGCACTGCCGCATGGCAAACACCCGCTGCAGTTGTATTCGCTGGGCACGCCTAACGGCGTCAAAGTCACCGTCATGCTGGAGGAGTTGCTGGCGCTGGGGCACCATGGCGCGGAATACGACGCCTGGCTGATTCGTATCAACGAGGGGCAGCAGTTTGGCAGTGGTTTTGTGGAAGTTAACCCCAACTCCAAGATTCCCGCGCTCATGGACTTCAGCGGCCCCCAACCGGTGCGCATTTTTGAGTCGGGCGCGATTTTGGTCTACCTGGCCGAAAAATTTGGCTGCTTGTTGCCAACCGAGCCCGCCCTTCGCGCCGAATGCATGTCCTGGCTGTTCTGGCAAATGGGCAGCGCGCCCTACCTGGGTGGCGGCTTTGGACACTTTTACGCCTATGCGCCCATCAAAATCGAATACGCAATCGACCGCTTTGCGATGGAGGTTAAACGCCAGTTGGACGTGCTCAACCGCCGCCTGGAACACAGCCGCTACATTGCAGGGGACGACTACACCATTGCCGACATCGCCATTTGGCCCTGGTACGGCGGCATGGCCAAGGGCCAGATGTACGAAGGCGGTGAATTTTTGCAGGTACAGGAATACACGCACGTGATCCGTTGGGCTGACGAAATCGCCAAACGTCCGGCCGTGCGCCGGGGCCGTATGGTCAACCGGGTTATGGGGCCGCTGGAGAACCAGCTGCACGAGCGCCACGACGCCAGCGACTTCGACACCCAAACCCAAGACAAACTGCAAGCACCCACAGCAAGCAAGTAGGCACGCGCACTGCGAAGCGGTCCCATCGGGCAGCACGCCAACACCCGGCGTGGCGTCCAATGTGATGTTTGGCCGTCGCTGGCCTGCGCAAGAGACCAAGGGCCCCAAGCGCAGGTTGCACTGCGATTAACGCGCCTTTTTGGCCTTGGCAGCGGGCGACACGGAAGCAACCATCGAAGCGCCTTTTTCCATGGCGGACTCGATCGCGCTTTCGGCGCTCGATGCGGCGGCCTTGAGATTCTTGACCACAGCGGCAAAGACTTCGGGTTGGGGTTGGACTTTTTCAACAGCGTCAACGGTGCTGTGGAACTGGCCAAAGCTCAGCGACGTTGATTCCTTGAGATTCTTGGCAAACATGGCCATGCCAGCTTCGGCAGACTCTTTCATGATTTCGAAGGCTGCTTGGGGGTCTTTAATGCCCTTGATGGACTCCATGGTCCCAGTGATCGCGCTTTGGGCTTCTGCAGCCTGCTTTTGGGCTAAATCAGCCCAAGCCTTCAGCTTGTCTTGGGCGGGTTTGATGGCATCTTGCACAGCTGCGGGATTGAACTGGGGGGCAGCTTCCGACATGGTTTTGGCGATGGCTTCGAAGGGGGTGTTTTTGAACATGGTGGTCCTTGGTAAAAAAATGTTGCAGTGCAGCAATTATGCGCCAAACAGGTAACCAATGCCTCTTTTTAAGAAAAA
>CANHZG010000007.1 GCA_947464995.1 Comamonadaceae bacterium
CCCGGCCAGCGTGAAATGGGGCGGCGGCTCGCGCGGATCGACCGAGCACATTTGCGCCTCCATGCTAGCCACCAAGGTGGGCGTGGACCCCCGCAAAGTGAATTACGTCGCCTTTCGTGGCGGCGGCGAGGCTACGGCGGCGGTGCTGGGCGGCAACGTGACGGTAGGTGGCAGCGGCTACAGCGAGTTTGCCGAATACATCAAGGCCGGCAAGATGCGCCCCATTGGCGTCACATCCGCCAAGCGCTTGCCGGGAATCGACGTGCCTACGCTCAAAGAGTTGGGATATGACGTGGTTCTGGGCAACTGGCGCGCCGTTTACGGTGCACCCGGCATCACGCCCGAGCAGCGCGCGGCGCTGACTGAGTTGGTGGTCAAGGCCACTAAGTCCAAGTCATGGTTGGAGGCACTGGAGCGCAACGTCTGGACGCCCGCGCTGCTGACCGGCCAGGCTTTTGACGACTTCGTGGACGACGAATTTGCCAACCTGCGCGGCATCATGCACCTCTCGGGCATGGTTTGATGGGGGCGTTGTCCGACAAGCAGCGCCAAAGCGCCGTCGCCCTGGGCGTGCTAGCGCTGGCCGTCGGATTGGGCTGGGGTGCCATCGATATTTCGTCCGAGGCGGGCTATGCCGGCATCGGACCAAATTTTTTGCCTTGGCTGGTGGCTGTGGGCCTGGCGGTGGTTGCGGCAATTTTGTTGTTTGAGGCGCACAGTGGTGGCTTTCGCAACATGCCAGACCCGCTGGCCCACGATGCGCCGCCGGTCAGCGCCCCTTGCTGGAGCGGTTTTGTCTGGATGTCAGGTGCCTTATTGCTTAACGCGGCGCTGATCACCCGCATCGGCTTTATCTTGAGTTGCGCCCTGTGCTTTGCCTGCGCCGCACATGGTTTGCGTCAGGCGCAGTCAGGCAGGCGCCAAGGGCTGCGCAGCTGGCTGGTCGATGGGGCACTTGGATTGCTGATCGCCGCCCCGGTTTTCTGGATGTTTACCAAGTTCCTTGCCATCAGCCTGCCCGGACTCACCCAAAGCGGCTGGCTCTGATGGATATCCTGAACCAACTCATGCAGGGCTTTGCCACCGCAGGCACGCCGATCAATCTCCTGTGGGCATTTGTCGGCTGCGCCTTGGGCACCGCAGTGGGCGTGCTGCCGGGCATTGGTCCGGCCACCGCAGTGGCCATGCTGCTGCCGATTACTTCGCAGGTCAACGCCACCGCGTCGATGATCTTTTTTGCCGGCATCTACTACGGCGCCATGTACGGCGGCTCGACCACGTCCATTTTGCTCAACACCCCGGGCGAGACTGCCAGCATGGTTACCGCCATGGAGGGCAACAAGATGGCCAAGAGCGGGCGCGCAGGCGCCGCATTGGCCACGGCGGCCATTGGCTCTTTTGTGGCGGGCACGATTGCCACGATCATGGTCACGCTGTTTGCCCCAGTGGTGGCTGAATACGCGGTGCGCCTGGGGCCGCCCGAATATTTTTGCCTGATGCTGCTGGCGCTGACCACGGTAAGTGCGGTGCTAGGGCAAAGTACGGTGCGCGGTCTGGCTTCGCTGTTTGTGGGCCTGGCTATTGGCCTGATTGGCATGGATCAGATCACCGGCCAGGCGCGTTACACCGGCGGCGTTCCCGAGCTGCTCGATGGGGTTGAAATCGTACTGGTGGCCGTGGGCCTGTTTGCCGTGGCCGAAGCCTTGCACGCGGTGTTGTTTGAAGGCGCCACCAGCGAGTCTCAAAACAAGCTCAGCCGCGTCAGCATGACCGCGTCAGACTGGCGCCGATCTATCCCAGCCTGGCTGCGCGGCACTGCCATTGGTGCGCCCTTTGGCTGCATTCCGGCCGGCGGCACCGAAATACCCACCTTTCTGAGCTACGCGGTCGAGAAAAAACTGGCCAAAGGCGAGCACCAGGCCGAGTTTGGCAAGCAAGGTGCCATTGAAGGCGTGGCCGGGCCTGAAGCGGCCAACAACGCCACCGTCACCACGGCGCTGATTCCCTTGCTCACGCTGGGCATTCCCGTGAGCAACACCACCGCGATTTTGCTGGGCGCGTTTCAAAACTACGGCATCCAGCCGGGCCCGCAGCTGTTCACGAACTCGGCCACGCTGGTGTGGGCGCTGATCGCCTCGCTCTACATTGGCAACGTCATGTTGCTGGTGCTCAATTTGCCGCTGGTGGGCCTGTGGGTCAAGCTGCTCAAGGTGCCCAAGCCGCAGCTGTACTCGGGCATTCTGATTTTTGCCACCGTGGGCGCCTACGGCATGCGCCAAAGTGCGTTTGACTTGGTCTTGCTCTACGCCATTGGTGTGCTCGGTCTGGTGATGCGGCGTTTTGACTTCCCGACCGCACCCGTGGTGGTGGGCATGATTCTGGGCCCCTTGGCCGAGGCGCAACTGCGCAACGCGCTGTCGATTGGCGAGGGTAAATGGACCGTTTTCTTAGAGCGCCCAATGTCGCTTGCGCTGCTGGGTGTGGTGCTGGCCGTGCTGGCCTTGCCTCGTCTGCTGAGGAAGCGCGTCTAGCTGGCGGATACCAAGGCAAGGACCGGCCTGACAAAAAACTCGCACAATAGCCGGGGCAGCAAGCGCATATGGCGCGGGCTGCCCCTTCTTTTTTGAGGATCCTTCTTATGAAACTTCTCCGCTACGGCCCCGCAGGCCATGAAAAAGCTGGCGCGCTGGGCACCGACGGCCGCGTGCGCGACCTATCCATGCTGTTTGCCGATTTGGACTCGGCGCACTTGTCGCCGCGCGCCCTTGCCGCGCTACACGCGTTGAACGTGGACGCGCTGCCCGTGGTGGACGGAGCGCCGCGTCTGGGCTGCCCGGTGGCCGATATCGGAAAAATTGTGTGCGTGGGGCTGAACTACGCCGATCACGCCAAAGAGAGCGGTATGGAGCCGCCCAAAGAACCGGTGCTGTTCCTTAAAGCCACCAGCTCGATTACTGGCCCCAATGACCCGGTGACGATTCCGCGCGGCTCGGTCAAAACCGACTGGGAGGTGGAGCTCGGCGTCGTTATCGGCAGCAAGGCCAGCTATGTCACCGAGGCCGACGCCATGGCGCACGTGGCCGGTTTTGTGCTGGTAAACGATCTGTCCGAGCGTGAGTTTCAATTGGAGCGCGGCGGCCAGTGGGACAAGGGCAAGGGCTGCGATACCTTCTCGCCCATTGGGCCCTGGCTGGTCACGCCCGGCGAGTTGGGCGATGTGCACGCCCTGGGCCTATGGCTCGAAGTCAATGGCCGCCGGGTACAAAACGGCAGCACTGCGAATCTGATCTTTGGCATTCCTAAATTGATCAGCTACATCAGCCAGTTCATGACCCTGCACCCTGGCGACCTCATTAGCACCGGCACCCCGGCCGGCGTGGGTCTGGGTCAAAAACCCAGCCCCTGGTACCTCAAGGCTGGCGACCAAATGCGCCTGGGTATTGAAGGCCTGGGTGAGCAAACCCAAACCTGTGCGTCCGCACCCTAATGGAGCTACCGCACCCCGCTAACGCTGCCTCGGCTGCCAGCCCTGTGGCCCTTTACTGGGACTTTGAAAACCTGCACGCCCGCCTGGTGGAAGACCGCCAGGGCGACGGCGCCTACAACACGCCCGACGGCCGCTTCAAGGCGCAAGAGCCACTGGTGCAGGTGCAAAAGCTGGTGGACTTTGCGGCCACGCTCGGGCCCATCGCGATCAACCGTGCCTATTGCAACTGGCAATATTTCGGCCGCTACCGCGAAGCCCTGCTGGGCGCGGCCATCGACCTGGTGCAACTGTTCCCGCCCGGCGCATCCGCCAAAAACGGCGCCGACATACGCCTGTGCCTGGACGCCCAGGAGGACAGCGCGCGCTTTGCCCATATTTCCCAAGTCGTCATCATCGGCGGCGACAGCGACTTCATGCCCCTGGCCCACAAACTCAAAGCTTCCGGTCGCCGCGTGGTCGGCATTGGCGCCCGCAAGTCCACCAACCGCTACTGGGCGGGGTGCTGTGATGCGTTTTATTACTACGAGGATTTGGTGGCGGCTTGAGTGCCGCTTTTTTCGTCTGCGTTGAAGCCACGCCAAGTAGCAAAGTTATGTCCGTATTGCGGCGTTTTTTCCCACTCTCTCCCCCAACCCCTCTCTCGCCCAGCGGGCGAGAGAGGGGGGCCGAAGTCCACATTTGATTTCGTCGCGTCGGCTAGCCTTCTACTGGCGTCACACCTGCCTGCGCGCCGGTAACTGGTTTGCAGCCGGCGCGACATAGAAGCGGCCAGTGGTGCCCTAGCCGAAACGAAGTAACCAAATGTGGCTGTTAGCTCCCCCTTTTTACCCCGCTGGGGTGGAAAGGGGGCCGGGGGGATAGGGGGGGAAAGCAAACCCTTTAAAGTGAGATGCGCATTTCAGCGCGCACTGTGGGCAGGCGCTATAGCCTTGTTCAGCGCTGGCGCGAGCTTCGCCCTCACCGCAGAGCAGGCACAAAAAATGGCCATTGGCGATGGAGACGCGCGCATCGCCGCCCTCCAGACCGCAGTGCAAAGCCCGGACGCCCAGACCTTGGTCTTCATTCAAGCGCTGGCCGACGGTGCGGTCAAAGTGCTTGACGGCAAGCCTGTGGTCGTACAGGGCGATAAGGCCTTGGATGCGAGCAGCGGCGCGCCACTCAGCATCACCGCCGACGCGCTGCAAGCCGCCGAAGACGCCATGGTCAACAACCGCATGCGCGGCGAAATCGACAACGCGCTGGCTGCGCTCAAACTGCTGAGCGCCGAGCCTGCGGTGCGCCGCGAAGCCGCCAAGGCCTTGCAAGGCCAGGTGAGTGACGCGCAGTTACCTTTGATTGACAAGGCGCTGGCGCAAGAAACCGAGCTTGATATCCGCGACCGGCTGGGCCTGTTGCGCGCGGCAGCCTTGCTGTCCAGCGAAGATCCCGCCAAGCGCCAGCAAGCCGCAACGCTGCTAGGCCAAAGCGCGCAAGCCGCGACCCAAACTTTGTTGGCGGAGCGCTTGCAAGTCGAGACAGACACAAACGTCAAACAAGCCTTGTTCAAAAGCCTACGTGAGGTCAAAGACCGCCTCGCCTGGGGCGATCGCTTGGGCGCGATATTTAGCGGCATCAGCCTGGGCTCCATCCTGCTGCTGGTGGCGCTGGGCTTGGCGATCACCTACGGTCTGATGGGCGTGATCAACATGGCGCATGGCGAGCTGATGATGATTGGCGCCTATGCCACCTACGTGGTGCAAGGTGTATTTCAAAAATACCTGCCCGGGGCCTTTGAGTGGTATTTGCTCGCCAGCGTACCGGTGGCGTTTTTGGTATCGGCGCTGGTGGGCGCTGCGCTGGAGCGTGGTGTCATTCGTTTCCTTTATGGCCGTCCGTTGGAGACGCTTTTGGCCACGTGGGGGATCAGCCTGATGCTGATGCAAGGTGTTCGTACCCTGTTTGGCGCGCAAAACGTGGGCGTGGAGAACCCAAGCTGGATGAGCGGCGGCATCCAGCTCATGGGCAATTTGTCGCTGCCTTACAACCGCATCATCATCATCGCCTTTGCCTTGACGGTATTGGCCGCCGTGGCCTTGTTGGTGGGCAAAACGCGTTTGGGCCTGTTTGTGCGGGCGGTCACGCAAAACCGCCCGATTGCCTCCTGCATGGGCGTCAATACCGCGCGTATTGATACCTACGCTTTTGCGCTGGGCTCGGGCATTGCCGGTCTTGCGGGTTGCGCGCTCAGCCAGGTGGGTAATGTGGGCCCTGACCTGGGCCAAAGCTACATCGTGGACGCCTTTATGGTGGTGGTGCTGGGTGGGGTGGGGCAGCTTGCGGGCACCGTGGTCGCGGCGCTGGGTTTGGGCGTGCTCAACAAGTTTCTCGAAGGCTTGGCGGGCGCGGTGCTGGCCAAGATTGCCGTGCTGCTGTTCATCATCATCTTCATCCAAAAGCGCCCCCAAGGCATTTTTGCCATGAAGGGCCGGAGTGCCGAAGCATGACCCCTCTTGCCTTACCCACACCTGCCCCCGTGTTGTCGCGCACCGGTTGGGCCGTCTGGCTGGCCGCGCTGGCGCTGCTGTGCGGCCTGGTGCCGGTGCTGAACCTGTTGGTGCCCGAGGGCAGCGTTTTTCACCTCAGTGATTTTGCCGTTGCGCTGGTGGCCAAGATCATGTGCTACGCCATGTGCGCGCTGGCCATGGACCTGATCTGGGGCTACACCGGCATTTTGAGCCTGGGCCACGGCCTGTTTTTTGCGCTGGGCGGCTACGCCATGGGCATGTACCTGATGCGCCAAATTGGCCTGGACGGCAATTACAAGAGCGCCTTGCCCGACTTTATGGTGTTTTTGGACTGGAAAGAGCTGCCCTGGCATTGGGCCTTGAGCGGCAGCTTGCCCGCCACGCTGTTTCTGGTGGTGGCGGTGCCAGGGTTGGTGGCGCTGGTGTTTGGCTTTTTTGCCTTTCGCTCGCGCATCAAGGGCGTGTACTTTTCCATCATCACCCAGGCGCTTACCTTTGCCGCCATGCTGCTGTTTTTCCGCAATGAGACCGGTTTTGGCGGCAATAACGGCTTTACCGACTTTAAGCGGCTCGCAGGCATCACCATCGCCACGCCGGGAATGCGCATGTTTTTGTTTGTGCTAACGGCGGCGTTCTTGCTGGGCTTCTACTTGCTGGGTCGTTGGCTGGTCGCGTCCAAGTTTGGCCGGGTACTGCAGGCCATTCGCGACGCCGAGTCGCGTGTCATGTTCAGCGGCTACTCGCCGCTGGGCTACAAGCTGACCATCTGGACGCTCTCGGCCATGGTCTGCGGCGTAGCGGGCGCTCTGTATGTGCCGCAGGTTGGCATCATCAACCCGGGCGAAATGAGCCCGGCCAACTCGATTGAGATTGCTGTCTGGACTGCCGTGGGGGGCCGTGCCACGCTGATTGGCCCCATCATCGGCGCATTCTTGGTCAATGGCGCCAAGAGCTGGCTGACGGTCACCTACCCGGAGTTTTGGCTCTACTTCCTTGGGGCCTTGTTCATCGGTGTCACCCTTTACCTGCCCCAGGGCGTGGTGGGCTTGGTGCGAAAACTGCGGGGAGGCCAGGTATGACGCCCGATCTGTTGGAAGCCGGCGCGCAGCGCCTGCACGCGCGCGCCGCGCAGCAGATCACTGGCCAGACCGCCTCGGGCGGTCACGCTGCCGGGTTTTCGCGGATTCGCACCTCGCAAGAGGTGGACGTTTCGCATGGCCGCATCCTGTATTTGGAGGACGTGAATGTCAGCTTTGACGGCTTCAAGGCCATCAAGCACCTCTCCTTGGACATAGCACCCGGCGAGCTGCGCTGCATCATCGGCCCCAACGGCGCGGGCAAGACCACGATGATGGACATCATCACTGGCAAAACCCGGCCCGACTCGGGCACTGTGTTCTTCGGCAGCACCATCGACCTGTTGCGCCACAGTGAGCCCGAGATCGCCCAGCTGGGCATTGGCCGCAAGTTCCAAAAGCCCACGGTGTTTGAGCAGCTCACGGTGTACGAGAACCTGGAACTTGCGCTCAAAACCCACAAGGGCGTGCGCGCCTCGGTATTTTTCAAGCGCAGCTCCGAGCAGGCGCAAAGGCTGATCGAGGTTTTGCACACCATCCATTTGCAAGACAGCCTGAACCGCCAAGCCGGGCTGCTTAGCCACGGGCAAAAGCAGTGGCTGGAAATCGGCATGCTGTTGACGCAAGACCCCAAGCTATTGCTGCTCGACGAACCTGTGGCCGGCATGACCGACCAGGAAACCGAGCGCACCGCCGAGTTGTTTTTAAGCCTTAAAGGCAAGCACTCGCTGGTGGTGGTGGAGCACGACATGGCCTTTATCAAGGCCATCTCAGACACCGTAACCGTGTTGTGCGAGGGCACGGTGCTGGCGCAGGGGCCTTTGGCCCAGGTACAGGCCGACGAGCGGGTGATTGAAGTTTATTTGGGGCGCTAGCACTATGGCTTTGTCAGTCAAAGGAATCAACCAGTACTACGGCGGCTCGCACATCCTGCGCGACGTCAGCCTGGAGGCCACACCGGGCAAAGTTACCGTGGTACTGGGCCGCAACGGTGTGGGCAAGACCACGCTGCTCAAGGCGCTGATGGGTCTGGTGCCCATCAAAACCGGGAGCATCGTCTTAGACGGGCAGGCGCTGCAAAGCGCCACGCCCTATGACCGTGCCCGTGCAGGCTTTGGCTATGTGCCCCAAGGGCGGGAGATTTTTGGTCGCCTCACGGTGCAGGAAAACCTGGCCATGGGCCTGGCCGGAAAACCCACCTCCACGCCGCTGCCCCCGGAGCTGTTTGAGTGGTTTCCGGTCTTGTACGAGATGCGCCACCGGCGCGGCGGCGACCTGTCTGGCGGACAGCAACAGCAACTTGCGATTGCACGGGCACTGGCTGCAGGCCCCAAGGTCTTGGTGCTTGATGAGCCCACCGAGGGCATTCAGCCCAGCATCATCAAAGACATTGGCCGGGTGATCCGCATGCTGGCCGACAAGGGCTCGATGGCAATCGTGCTGGTCGAGCAGTACTACGACTTTGCCCGCGAGCTGGCCGACGACTACATCGTGATGGAACGCGGCTCAGTGTTGGCGCAGGGGCGTGGCGCGAACATGGAAATTGACGGGGTGCGCGAGCTGGTCGCGATCTAAGGGCCGCACACAAGCGCCGCCGCTCACATCGCCCAGATGCGTGGCGAATTCGCCGCCATGTTCCATAGCTGCACCCGCCAAGCCAGGCGCACCTGGCGCAGTAATCCCATCACGGCTTCCACTTGCGGTGCTACCACCCGCACCACCACAGTTTGGGCATTGGGGCTGGTGGCCCCTGCGGTCGCGGCCAGTGCGTGCGCGGCAATCACATCGCGGGCGGCGTCCAGGGCTGTTGATTTGTAGGCGCGGTCCATCGCCTGGCCGCACACCAGATACATCGTGGCCCAGCAACGCATGCCAGCCAGTGCCGCTGGTCCATTGAGCAACACCGCGTCGTCGGCGCCCACACGGCCACGCTCCAGCCAGACGCCGGGCAGTTCTATGTGCTGTTGCACAAAACCGTCGACAAACGGCAGGTCCGCGTGCGGCAGGCCCAGTGCGGTCACATCCCAGCCCATTACTTGCGCTTTGGGCGCCAGGTTCAAGGTGAGACAGTTCTCGGCGCGGCACCCGCTGTAGCAAATGGTCTCCAGTGGCAGCCACTCAATGCGCGCCCCATCTTCCAGCGCCAGGTGGGTGCGCTGCAGAGCCAAGGCCTCGTCGCTGCGGTAAAAACGTGTCGCGCCTGGGGTAGTGATCAGGCCGTGGGTGCCCGCTGCTGCCCGCACCTGCAAGTCCAAGGTGTCGCCACCCACCAGGCCGCCCGGAGGGTGTACCAGCACGTTATGGCATACCGCATCGCCCTCGGGGTAGAGACTTTGCAGAATGCGAAGGGGGCCGCTGTGCACATGCCGCGCCACGGTGCGAGACCCGTGACGTTCGTAGTCGAGTTGAAGTTGGGCGTGCCAGGACATGGGTTGAGCAATTTACCGAATTGCAGGCAAGCAAGGCATCTGCCCAGGCAGCAGATGCGGCTACAGACTAAGCTTCGCCCCGTGCCAGACGTTCTGCCTTGACTTGCTCGGAAATGGCTTCCACCTGCTCGTCGGTCATGCCAAATTTGGCTTGCATTTGCTTGAGCTTTTGGCGCTCCTCTTCGGTGACCACGCCATCGGCGAGCACCTCGCGCACTTCCATTTCATACACCGCTTCGCGGCGCTGCACTTGCGCGGTGTAAGCGGTGGCTACTACGCCGGTCAGAATAGCCGCCAGCGCGATAGCCAGCACCTGCGTCACCACCACCAGCACCACTCCCAGGTAGGTCACCGGGTCCACGTTGCCCCAGCCAGAAATAATGGTCAGGATGAACCAGTGCATGGCCGCCGGGATGGACGGAAACACCTCAGGCTGGTCGTGTCCCTCAATGATGTAAATCAGCGACGAAAACAACAGGCAGCTGATCAGCAGCAAAAACAGGGCTGAAGAGAACGAGTCTTTCTCGGACTTGATGGCCTCGAACATATCGTCCATTGCGCTGTTGTAGCGCGACAGCTTGAAAATCCGCAGCAGCCGGAACATGCGCAGCACGCGCAGATCGGCACCCGGAAAAATCAACTGCAGGTAAAACGGCACAGTGCTAAAGAAGTCCACCATGCCAAATACGCTAAACAGGTATTCTTTGCGGCCGCGCCAGGAACTGCCGGCCTCTTGAGCGTATTTCTGCCCATACGACCAAACTCGCAACACGTATTCAATAGAAAAAACTACGACGCTGACCAAGTCAAACATGTGGAAATAGGCCGAATAGGCCTCATGCAAGTCGTGCATGGACTCCAGAATAATGGCCAGCACATTGGCCACGACCAGGGTGGCAATAAAGATTTCGCAGGCTTTGCTGGCGCGGTCGACCACAGCCCCATCCAGGATCTCAAAAATGCGACGTTGGATGTGCTGCGACCGGCTGCGCACTGCGGTGGTCGGGATACTCATTGCACGTTCTTCTTTTCAGCTTCGTCGATAAACACTTGCACCTGCGCATCCGACAGGCGGTACTTGGCCTGCAATTGCTTGAGCGATTCGCGCTCGGCGTCCGAGACGTGTCCATCGGCCAGTACCAGGCGCAATTGGCTTTGGTAGGCGGCTTTTTTACGCGACATCTGATTAGAAAACGCAGACGCCACGATACCGGTCATGATGGCGGCCATGCAAACGCCCAGAAAGCCGGTCAGCAGCGCGATCAGCTCGCCGGCTTTGGTGACTGGTTCCACATTTCCATAGCCTGAGGTGATGGTGACAATAGACCAGTAAATCGAGTGCGGAATGGAGCCAAAAAACTCCGGCTGCTCATGGCCCTCGGCAAAGTGCATGAGCGAGGCCGACACCACGGTGGCAATCAACAGCAAAAAGGCGGCCGAACCAAAAGCGCGGCGCTCGGAATGCACGGCATGAAAGAGGTCTTGCAAAGCCGTGTTGTACTTGGAGAGCTTGAGAATGCGCAACAGGCGCAGCACCCGCAAAATCCGCAAGTCCAGCGCAGGGAAAAATATGTGTAAGTAATGCGGCATGGTGGCAAAGAAGTCCACTAAACCAAAGGGGCTGAGCATGTACTGGCGCCGCCCTTTCCAAGAGCCACCCTCCTGGGGCCCAAATTTGGCGCCCAGCGACCACACGCGAAGGCAGTATTCCAGGGTGAAAAACATCACACTCCAGAATTCGAGCTCATGGAAGAAATCTCGGTACACCGCGTGGATCTCGGGCACCGAGTCCAAGATCACCGCCGAACAATTTACCAGCACCACTACTGTAATCAGCCACTCGACGTAGCGACTCACTTTGTATTTGGGAGATCCATCGAGGATCTCCATCAAAGCATGTTTCAAGTCATTTACCATTTTGCAAAAAGAACCAAACTATCGAAGGAAAAGGCCGCTGTTACACAGCCCTTAATTGTCTCATCAAGGGGGGGTGCATTCATTACAGTATTGCAACAGACTTGAAATAGGCGCTTTAGCCCTTGATTTGCTTCCACAACGCGGCCTCGCTGGCCGAGAGGCGGTCTTTTCCAATTGCCACGGCGTCAAAAGCCACCGGGTCGGTCAGCATGGCGAGCTGGCGAATTTGGCTCAGCAAAGACTTGTAGTGTTCTACCGCCAAATCGGGTTTCTCTGCAATCGTGTTGATGGGAAGAGACTGCAGCTTGGACTCTTTCTCAAGCTCGTGTTCGATTAACTTAATCAGCGCGGCAATCTCCGCTTCGTTCAGGTGCAACCGCAACGCCTCGCGCCGGATGACCTGAACCTCTTCAGGGTCAATCACACCGTCTTTGAGGATGTTGTAGAGGTTGTTTTTGAGTTCTTCGCGCTCTTTGTGCAGTTCATCACTAAAGGCTGAGGACAGCAGCGCCGCTGGAATCGCAAAAATACCAATGCCGATAAACGCCAGCACAATGGTCATTACCCGACCGGCGGTGGTGACTGGCGATATATCGCCGTAGCCTACCGATGCCAGGGTGATAACCGCCCAGTAGATCGAGGTGGGGATATTCTCGAACTTGTCGGGTTGCGCTTCGTACTCAAACAAGTAGCCCAGGGACGCAGTCAGCACCACCAGCAAGAGCATGATGAAGGCCGCAGCAGCAATCACGGGCCATTCGCGCGCAATCACCTTGCCCAGCGTGGCGGTGGCGTCGTTACCCCGCGTGAGTTTGAGCAAACGGGTCAGGCGGAAGACCCGCAAGAACCGCAAATCGAGCAAGTGGTGCAAGAAAACTTCCAAGAAAAACGGAAGAATCGCCAGCAGATCGATCACGGTGGAGGGGGATTTGGCCTGCCGCCATCGACCAGCCCATGCGTTCTTGAAACCAGGCTCTTCCACACAAGAATACATGCGCATGCAGTATTCGATGGTGAAAATCGCCACGGCCACCGAATCGAGTATTACAAACTCAACATTAAGCAGGTAGGAAATACTGTGAACCGATTCCAGAATCACGGCCATCACCGAGATCAGCACCCAGAAGGCGATAAAGGTTTCAAAAATCTCCTGTAGCTTGCCGCCATAGTCGCTGACGAAAATAAGCGCATGGGTTTTTTGACGGAAGGTGCGGCCCTGGTTCTTGATCGCAAATTCCTGGTAGGCCGGAATGATGATGCGAAACAACTTGAGTATCCGCAGCAAACGCAAAGCCCGCAGCACCCGCAGATCCACTGGCAAAAATGCTTGCAGATAGAAAGGCGCCACTGCCAGAAAGTCGATGATGGCAAAGGGGCTGGTGACATAGGCCAAGCGCGCATTTTTGCGTGCTTTAAACTCTGCGTCCTCGGGTGCGAGGTACAGGCGAACCAGGTATTCGATCGTGAAGACACCGATCGAAACAATGTCAAAGAAATGGAACCATGCGCGGTTGGGCTCGTAAATGCCCGGGACATGTTCAAACACCAGGGTAAAGAGGTTGGCGACAATCAGTAGACCAATCCACTTGTCAATGGCTTTTTGGTGGTTTCCGGCAATCGTCGGGTCTAGCAACCAGGAGTAGAGCCACTTGCGCATCGGCAAGTCATGCGAAATATTCGCTTCCTCGACGGCTTGGCCCATCAGGCTCTTAACGTCAAGATCCTTGATGGAGAGGGTTTTTGTGCTTTCTGCAGGCAGGGCTTGTTGTTGTTCCATGGTGCACCTCAGAATTCGAGTTCGGCGATTTTGATGGCGTACGAACCCTTGTCGCAGACCGCAATTTTCAGTTGAACCTTTTCGCCAATCGAATCAGTTGCGAGCAACTGCGATGCGACGGTGGCAACCGCCGAGCCAGGGGGGTTGGCTGTGACTTTGTCAAACACAATGAAGCCCGCATGGCTGTGGTCAGCCGGATTGCACGCCGGTATGAAGACCGGCGGCTCGCCAGTAAAGGGGTTGCGCATGTCCTTGAATTCGGTCTGCGTAGTCAGAAACTCCAGGCATTTGCCCCAGGTGTTGGCGCTTGTCGCTTGCGGCGCGGGGCTTGCCGGCGGTGCGTCTGCGCTTGCGGCCTCACCGGCCGCTGGGTCCACTGCTACCGTTGCGGGTGGCTCTGATTTGGTGCCGCCGGCACAGGCCGCAAGTGCATAACCTGGCTCAAAGCGCTTGGCGCTCTCTTGAGTGAGCCAAGCGGCCCATTGCTCCCCGTTGCGCTTGGTGCCTTCGGTCTTTAGGGCTTCCCGGTGCGCTAGCACGCCCAGCCAGGTCACCATTACCAGCACGACGGCGATCAAAACAAGGAATGCCGAGTCGCCTCCAGTCCATGCTTTTTGGCTGCCTGCGTTTGGTGGTTCGGTTAGTGCGTCCATTTTTTTTCTTCCTGGATAGGTGAAGACATGGTTGAGACGCCTGCGGGAGGCGTGGAATCCGACGCACGCATGATATTCGCAAAAATATGGTTATTTTTGCGTAATTCGACCAAAACATACAAAATGTTGGCCCGCATTTCCAGCCTGACGGCCTCGCGAAACCGTTCCGTGCTCAAGTTCCTTGCGAGCTCCGGTGCGCCCAGCCCGTGGTGCGCTTCTCGATGAAGCTAAAGAGCTCGTACATTGCCATAGCCATGGCGCCTACGACCACCAGGCCGGCAAAGGCAAGGCCCATCTGCATGGCCGAACCGGCCGAAATCAGCAGGTAGCCGATGCCTTCATTGGCTGCTGTCATCTCCGAGACGGTGGTGCCGACAAAGGCCAGGGTTATCGCCACCTTCAGTGATCCATAAAAATAGGGCATCGAACGCGGCAGCCCCACCTTGACCAGCACGTCCCAGCGCTTGGCGCCCAGCACGCGCAGCACGTCTTCGAGCTCAGGTTCCAGAGTGGCAAGGCCGGTGGCGATGTTGACCATGATGGGAAAGAAGCTGATCAAAAACGCCGTCAGGATGGCCGGACCGGCGCCAATGCCAAACCACACCACCAAAATCGGCACAAAGGCAGCCTTGGGCAGCGCGTTAAACGCCGTCATCAATGGGTAGACCGCAGCGTAGGCCAGGCGCGAGCTGCCAATTACAAAGCCCAGCAACACCCCGACCACGATGGCGATGCCAAAGCCCACCATCGTCACCCAAAACGTGCGCCAGGCGTGGCCACCAATCAGACCTTTGTATTCCCAAAATTGGCTCCAGATGCGTGCCGGGCTGGGGAAAATGAATTCAGAGACCGCAAACGCGCTGCAAATGAGCTGCCAGAGCAGCAGCACCGCCAACAGCAGCACCCAAGGCGACCAGGTTTCTAGTTGTTTTTGGTTCATGCAGCGCTCCCGGCGTGCATGGCCGCTTGGTTTTGGCGCGTGGCGCCGATGTGGCCGCGCAATTCATGCACGATATCGGTGAATTCGCGCGTGTAGGTCAACTCCAGGTCGCGCGGACGCGGCAGGTCGATTGCGCGCTTGACGATGAAGCGCCCCGGACTTTTGCTCATCACATACACGGTGTCAGCCAGAAAAACCGACTCGCGTAGGTCATGCGTCACCAAAATGACGTTGAACTGCTGCTCGGTCCACAGGTCGCGCAAGATGCACCACAGGTCTTCGCGTGTGAACGCGTCCAGCGCGCCAAAGGGTTCGTCCAACAGCAGCATCTTAGGTTCGTGGATCAGCGCGCGGCAAATGCTGGCGCGCTGTTGCATGCCTCCCGAGAGCTGCCACGGAAACTTGTCCTCATAGCCACCCAAGCCCACTTTTTGCAAGAGTGCGCTGGCGCGCTGTTCGTACTCTTTGCGTTTGGCCTTGAACTGGCTGCGGTAGGGCTCCACGATTTCCAGCGGCAGCAGCACGTTGTCCACCGTGGTGCGCCAGGGCAGCAAGGACGGCGCCTGAAAAGACATGCCCGAGATCTTCAGCGGCCCGCTGACGGGCCTGCCGTCGATGGTGATGCGGCCTTTGGAAGGCATTTTCAGCCCCGTGGCCAGCTTCATGAAGGTCGATTTGCCGCAGCCCGAGGGCCCCACGATAGCGATGAATTCACCCTGGCGTACCTGCAGGTCAATCGCCTCGACGGCAAAGTTGTTTTGCGCCAGCAACTCGGGGTTGTAGGCCAGCCAAACATCCTCAAAGTTGACAAACCAGCCGGGGTCGGGGGTGTTCATGCAGCGCCTTGGTGCGGTTTACTTCTTGGGAAGGACGTTGAGTTCGGCCTTGGACGGCAAAAAGCTAGGGTTCCACACAGTGTCCGGGTTGATGCGGGTTTTGGTGTTGAACGCGTCCGACACTTGGGACGCCATCAGCGCCAGGCGGGGTCCGCTGGCCTGGCCAAAGCCCTCTGCGCGGGCGTTGGCGCTGTTAATGGCGGTGTCAATGGCCAGTTGCAGGCGGCGGGTCTCCAGCTCAGCGTTGATGATGCCGTCGCGCGCCTTGACGTCAGCCACGGCAGACGCCGGGTTGCCGATCACGTCTTTCATGCCCTTGGCAAACGCGGCTAAAAAGGCTTTGATGGCGGTCGGGTTTTCCTTGATCATCTTGGGCGAAGCGATGATGGCGTTGCCGTAAAGCTTGACGCCGTAGGCCGGGTAGGGCAACACCACCACGTCTTCGGCCTTGACTCCACGCGCCTCTAGGTTGAGCAGCGAGGTGAAGGTAAAGCCGGTAATCGCGTCCACGTCACCACGCGCGAGCATGGTTTCGCGCAGCGGCGGGTCCATGGCGGTCCATTGCACGCCGCTGATGTTGTTGGCTTTGGCAAAAATCGGGAAAGCGCGTCGGCCTGCGTCAAACACTGGCGCACCGAGTTTTTTGCCATTCAGATCAGCGGGGGTTTTAATGCCGGATTTTTTGAGCGCCATGACCGAGGCCGGGGTGTCGTTGTAGACCATCATCACCGCCACTGGCTTGTTAGGCGCATCAGGGTTGTTGGCGTGGAACTCCATGAGCGCGGCGGTGTCGGCAAAGCCCATGTCGTAGGCGCCAGATGCCACGCGAGTGACCGTGCCACCTGAGCCGTTGCCCGCATCAATCGTCACATCGAGGTTAGCGACTTTGAAATAGCCCTTGGCCGCTGGCGTTAAAAACAAGGCGGCCGGGCCTTCAAAGCGCCAGTCGAGTTGGAACTTGATAGGCGTGGATTGCGCCGCTGCCAGGCCTGCGCCCAAAAGCGAAGTGGCAAGTGCCAGGGCGCGAAGAAAGTACCGTTTTTGCATAGAAATCCTTGGGGTTTACAGGTGCCGTTTGGCATCTAGTACAAAGCAAAATTGATGCCGAGCAAGCCCACGCCCAGCGGGTCACAGCCTCAAGCTGCCAGTAAATCCGCCAGGCTGCGGGCAATCACCTGTGTGGCGCGGCGCAGGTCTTGCAGGTCGATGCGTTCATCGGCGCGTTTGGCGTGCGATTCCAGCACCGTGCGCGGACCCGCGCCATAAATTACGCCCGGAATACCGGCTTCGCAAAATAAGCGTACGTCGGTGTACAGCGGCGTTCCCAGTGCGGGCACCGCTTCACCAAAAACGGCTTGGACGTGGTGTTGCAGGGCCTGGACCAAGGGCTGGTTACCCGGCAAGGGCTGCAGGGCGCGCGCCAGCAAAATGCGCTTGATATCGACGCTCACGCCCGGGCACTGGGCTGCGGCCTGCGCGATCACGCTGCGCAAAGTGTCCTCCACCTGCTGCGGGTTTTCTTCGGGGATCATGCGGCGGTCGAGTTTGAAGGTCACCCGTCCGGGCACCACATTGGTGTTGGTGCCGCCTTCAATCTGCCCTACATTGAGGTAGGGGTGCGTGATGCCCTCGACCCCCGAGCGTACGCTTTGGTACAGCTGGTTTTGCGCATACAGGGCGTTGAGGATATGGACGGCGGCTTGCAGCGCATCAATGCCCGAGTCGGGAATGGCGGCGTGCGCCATCTTGCCGTGCACCGTCACCTCCAGTTGCAAACAACCGTTGTGCGCGGTAATGACCTGGTAGCTAAAGCCCGCAGCGATCATCAAGTCGGGTTTGACAATGCCGCGCTGCAGCAGCCAGGCCGGGCCCAGTTCGCCACCGAACTCTTCGTCATAGGTAAACAACAGCTCCACGCTGCCATGGCGTGGTTGCACCACGGCCTCCAGCGCGCGCAGGGCGAAGGTATAGCTGGCAAAGTCGCACTTGCTCACGGCGGTGGCGCGGCCGTACATTTTTCCGTCGGCGATTTCGCCGCCATAGGGGTCATGCGTCCAGCCTTCTCCCGGTGGCACCACGTCGCCATGGGCATTGAGTAGCACGGTGCGCCCAGGGCCAAACCGGCGGCGGACCACCAGGTTGGTCACACTTTGCATGCCCGCGGCGTGCACCTCGTCTGCAGGTACTGCATGTTGTTCGGCATGCAAGCCCATGGCCTCCAACAGCACGGCGGTGCGCTCGGCGTGCGGGGCGTTATTGCCCGGCGGGGTGTCGGTGGGTACGCGCACCAGTTCTTGCAAAAAGCGCACTTCCTCGTCGAAGTGCGTGTCGATCCAGGCGTCTAGTGCGGCGTAGTCAGCGTGTGGCATGGTGAATGTTTCGGTTGGAATGGATCGGTTTAGTCCTGCGCCTGGCTGAGTTCGCGCAGCAGATGGTCAAAGGCCTCAACGGCGAGTTGCATGTCGTGGCTGGTGGTGGACTCCAGCGGGTTGTGGCTGATGCCACCGTTTTGCCCGCGCACAAACAGCATGGCCTGGGGCAGCAGTTCGTGCAGCTTCATGGCGTCATGCCCGGCGCCGCTGGGCATGCGGTGCACTGGCAGGCCCAGGGTCTGCACCGCACGCTCCCAGCGTTGCTGCCAGGTCGCGCTGCTGGGGGCGGCCGAGGCGCGCAGGGTTTGTTCCGCCCGGTGGCTGAGGCCCCGTCGCTGGCAAATGGTGGCCAGTTGTGCCAGCACATCGTGGTCCAAGGCGTCGCGCTGTGCGTCCTGGGGTGCGCGCAGGTCGAGCGAGAAATCGCAGCGACCGGGCACCACATTGACTGAGCCGTTGGGCACCTGCCACTGGCCGATGGTGGCAACCGAGTCCCCGTCGCGCGCGGCCCGCTGTTCCAGGTACAGGGCCAGCTCGGCCACCGCGGTGGCCGCGTCGCGTCGGCGGTTCATGGGCGTGGTGCCTGCGTGGCTGGCGGTGCCGGTAACCGAACACGCATAGCGCACGCTGGCGTTGATGGAGGTGACCACGCCCAGCGGCAGGTGCAGCCCGTTGAGCACCGGGCCTTGTTCAATGTGTACCTCGACAAAGCCCAGGTACTGGCGGGCATCGCGCGCCAGCGCAGCGATGTCGGCAATCTGCAGGCCGGCGCGCTCCATGGCTGCTTGCAGGGTGACGCCATCGGCGTCTTGTTGCGCCAGCCAGGCCTGCTGAAAGCTGCCGGTGAGCGCGGAGGCGGACAAAAAAGTGGCCTTGAAGCGCTGGCCTTCTTCCTCGGAAAAAGCCACCACTTCAATGCCAAAGGGCAGTCGCTGACCGCTGTGGTGCAAGGCGCGCACGCAGGCCAGGGGTACAAAAATACCCAAGCGCCCGTCGTACTTGCCGCCGTTGCGCACGGTGTCGTAGTGGCTGCCCGTCATCAGGTAGCGCGCACCGGGCACGCTGGGGTGGTAACGGCCCACAACGTTGCCTACGGCGTCGGTGTACACCTCGTCAAAGCCGCATTCGGCCATGTGCTGGTGCAGCTCTTGCGCGCAGGCCCGGTGGGCGTCGGTCAGGTAGGTCACGGTCAGCTCGCCGCGCTCGGCGTAGCCGGGGTCGCTGTGGCGCGCCAGGCTTTCTTGCCAGTCCCATACCAAGTTGCCCTGCGTGGGCTCGCAGCCGAACTTGTCGCCCAGGCGGATTTCTGCGATGCGGTGGATGTTGCGCAGGCACTCCTGCAACTCGACATCAGGGTGGTCCTGCAGACGCCGCGCAAAGGTTTGCAAGATCTCGCGCTTGGCCAGCCCGGCGCCGCGCGGCCCCCGCACAGCCAATATAAAAGGCCAGCCAAACTTGGCCTGGTAGTCGCTGTTGAGTTGCTGAATCTGCGCCAGTTCCTGCGCCGTGCAGTCGGTTAAGCCGGCTTTTTGCTGCTCGTGGCGCGACTCGGCGGTCAGGTCCTGGACCACCAGCGCTTTGCCCGCTAGCTCAGGGTGGGCGCGCACCAGGGCCAGTTGGGCCTCTCGCGGCGACGCGTCCAGCACCTGGCACATGGCGTATTTCAGCTGCGCCAGCGAGGCAAAAGGCCGCTGCGCCAGCGCCTGGTGGGCGATCCAGTCCGAGTGCTCGTACAGGCCGCCCAGCAGAGCCTGGGCCTGGGCCTGTGGGGCGCTATTGAGTTGAGCCAGGCTCAGGGCGGGGGTTGGCATCGGGCTTAAACCGTTGGTTTAAACGGATGGGTGCTAGCCCAGTGGCGCGCCAGGTCCAGACGCCGGCAAACCCACACCTGGTCATGCGACTGGATGTGGTCCAAAAAGCGCTGCAAGGCGGTGATGCGGCCGGGTCGACCCAGCAACCGGCAATGCATTCCCACACTCATCATCTTGGGGGCGTTCAGGCCCTGCGGGTCGCCCTCGGCGTACAAGGCGTCAAAGGTGTCTTTCAGATACTGAAAAAACGGATCGGCATGGGAGTAACCCTGGGGCAGTGCAAAGCGCATGTCGTTGCAGTCCAGGGTGTACGGAACGATGAGTTGCGGCACCACGCTGCCATCGGTCTTGCGCACCTGCATCCAAAACGGCAGGTCGTCGCCGTAGTAGTCGCTGTCGTAGGCAAAGCCGCCGTAGTCGGCTACGAGCCTGCGGGTGTTGGGGCTGTCGCGCCCGGTGTACCAGCCCAGGGGTCGCGCGCCGGTCAGGCTTTGCAAGATGTCCATGGCCTGCGCCATGTGCGCGCGCTCGGTGGCCTCGTCGATGTTTTGGTAGTGGATCCACTTCAGGCCGTGGCAGGCGATATCGTGGCCCAGTTCGCCCAGCGCGGCGCATAGCTCGGGGTGACGCTGCAAGGCGCTGGATACGCCAAACACGGTAAGTGGCAGCTTGCGCTTTTCAAATTCGCGCAACAGGCGCCACACGCCTGCGCGCGAGCCATATTCGTAAATACCCTCCATGCTGATATGGCGCTCGGGAAAAGCCGGCGGATTGAACATTTCGGACAAAAACTGCTCCGAGCCCGCGTCGCCATGCAGCACGCTGTTTTCGCCGCCTTCTTCATAGTTCAGAACAAATTGCACCGCCACCCGTGCTTGCCCGGGCCAGTGCGGGTGCGGGGGAGTGGGGCCGTAGCCCACCAAGTCGCGGGGGTAGGGGGCGGTGGAGTCGTAGAGGGTCATGGCAGAACGGGTGGGCGGGTTAAGCAGCCTGGGCTGCGGGCGTGGGGCGACTGGCGGATGACACTGTCGATAGTGGTGCCAGCGCCGCTTCCACATGGCACAGGTGCTCATCCATCAGACGCAAGACCAACGCCTCGTCGCCGCTTTGGATGGCCTGCACGATGGCTCTGTGCTCTTCTTGCGAGTGCGACGCGTCGGCGTCGGTTTGGTACAGCATGGTGATCAGGGCGCAGCGAGAGTTCAAGTCGCTGAGCATGTGGGCCAGCACGGTGTTACCAAGGAGCTGGGCGATGAGGACGTGAAAGTCGCCCAGCAGCACGGTGCGGTCGCGCCGGTCGCCTTGGGCCACGGCATCTGCCTCGCGCGCAATGTGGTCCTGCAGGGCTTCGATGTGCCCGGGCTGCACCTGCGCCATAAAGCTGCGAACCATGCCCGCTTCGAGCATGCGCCGCACGGCAAACACCTGGCGCGCCTCGTCGGCCGAGGGTGCTGCGACAAAGGCGCCACGCGCGGGCTTCATGCGAACCAAATGGTTTTGTGAAAGCCGAAATAAGGCCTGGCGGATCAGCGTGCGCGACACGCCGAACTCGGTCGCCAGTTTCTGCTCGACTAGCTTGGCGCCGGGTAGCAAACGGTGCTCCACCATGCTGCGGGTGAGCGACTCGACGATCAAACCGGTGGGCGTGGATGCATCCATGCGGGGGATGATAGCGCGAAAGCTGTAAAACTGTATACACTTTGGCGCAGCACCGTCCAACCTTTTAAAGGAAACCGCCATGGGCCTTAGTACCCACGTTTTAGACACCATGCATGGCACCCCTGCCGCCGGCATGCGGGTTGCGCTCTACACGACGTCGGCCGACGCGCCGCCCAGCCTGGTCAAGACCTTTGTGCTCAATGCCGATGGGCGCAATCCGGACGGCCTGCTCTACGACACGCAAAGCCTGCAACGCGGTAGCTATCGCTTGGTATTTGATGTGGCTGCGTACTTCAGGGCCCGGGGCGTTGCGCTGCCGCAGCCGCCGTTTTTGGACCAGGTGAACCTGGACTTTGGCGTGGCCGATGTCAGCCAGCACTACCACGTGCCGCTGCTGGCCAGTCCGTGGAGCTACTCAACCTACCGGGGCTCGTGAGGCGCGCCGTGCCCGCGCCCCTGCTCCGGCTAAATTTGCCCTTCGGACAGGGTGTCGAGCTGGAAGCGGCCGCTTTTGTGCCACAGCCAGGTATCGGTGTAGGTGACTTGCCCGAGCTTTACCGGAGCCGGGTAAGGGGCGGCGGCTCTTACCGAGCGCTCAATTTCCGCCATCACGGCCGGCGCGTGGTTGGGCGCGCGCATCCAGCGCACTGCGGTCACGTCGCCATGCTTGTCGATATCGACCTGCAAAACCCCCACGGCCTGCAAAAGGGGCGGCATTTTTCCGCTAAAAATGCGATCACTGAGCTTTTTGTACAGATGCTTAGCAGCGTCGCTCCGGTAGTCACGTGCCGTAGCAGCTTGCGATACCACGCTGGGAACACGCACCACCTCGACGGCCACTGGCGCTTCGGGCTTGGGCGGTGCCGCAGGGGGTGCTACGGGGGCGACAACGATCGGCACTGGCGCGGGCGGCTTGACCACTGCAACGGGGGCAGGTGGTGGGGGCGGCCGAGTTGCGCAACCGGCCACGATGCAGGCCAGAGTGGCCCAAAGAGCGGTTCGCAGGCGGGGGTGGCGATACGCACTGGTGCGCGCAAGGGGGGCGGTTGGCTGCATGCTGGGTCTCCGCAAGTGTTTGTTTTTTTACCGCTTGGCGGCATGGTACAAAGGCCTCAATGAGCCACCACGCTGCAACATTTTTCACAAAACTGGTGCACAGTAGCGCGGTTTTGGTCACGGTGCAAGCCGTACGCGGTTCGGTGCCGCGCGGGCCAGGTGCTTGGATGGCCGTTTTTGGCAGCCAGGTGGTGGGCAGCGTCGGGGGTGGGCACCTGGAATTTGACGCCATTGCGCAAGCGCGGGCCATGGCGAAGGGCGAGGAAATTGCTGCGGTGCAGCGTTTTGCGCTGGGGCCCAACTTGGGTCAGTGCTGCGGCGGCCAGGTTGAGTTGCGCTTTGAGCGTGTCAGCCACCAAGACCGCGCCGCCTTGGTGCAACGGCTTACCACCCATCGAGCGCCTGTGGCTTTGTTTGGCGGTGGCCATGTGGGCGCCGCCTTGGCGCACGCGCTGGCACCGCTGCCCCTACAACTCACCTGGATCGACAGCCGCGACGGCATTTTCCCGACCGATGTGCCCGCTGGCGTCCAGTGCGAGCATTCCAATCCGGTGCAAGGCGCGGTGCCGGGCTTGGCGGCGCAGTCGCGCGTGCTGATCATGAGCTTTAGCCACGCCGAAGACCTGGACATCGTCGCGGCCTGTCTGTTGCGCCAGCGCAGTCAAGGCGACCTGCCTTTTGTCGGCCTGATTGGCAGCAAAACCAAATGGGCCACCTTTGGCCACCGTTTACGGGACAAAGGCTTTAGCCAGGCCGAGCTCGACCACATCACCTGCCCCATCGGCATCCCGGGCATTGTGGACAAGCACCCGGAGGTGATTGCGGCCTCGGTAGCGGCGCAGTTGTTGCTTCAGTTGGCGTAGCAACAGCCCCCTTATGTATTGCCATCCCCGTTAACGGAGAACCCCCGCCATGGACACCTACTTGCTCGACTGGGCCAACCTGCTGCTGCGCTGGGCGCATGTGGTCACAGCCATTGCCTGGGTGGGCTCGTCGTTCTACTTTGTGTTTTTGGACAGCAGCCTTACCCCGCCCACTGACCCCGAATTGCAGCGCCAAGGTGTCAGCGGTGAACTCTGGGCGGTGCACGGCGGGGGCTTCTACCACCCGGTCAAGTTTGCGGTGCGCCCGCCGCAGCTGCCCAGCCACCTGCACTGGTTTTATTGGGAGAGCTACAGCACCTGGCTGACAGGCTTTGCGCTGTTCACCATTTCCTACCTGTGGAGCGCGGGCACTTATTTGGTCGACAAGTCGGTGATGGATTGGTCGCCCCAAGCCGCGGTGGCCGTAGCCTTGGGATTTTTGGTGGTGTTTTGGCTGGCCTATGACGCGGTTTGTCGCGTCTTTGGGCAAAGAGAAGGTGGCGACCGCATCGTGGGCGCGCTGGTGGCGCTTTTGGTGTGCGCGGCGGCCTGGTTGGCCTGCCACTGGTTTGCCGGGCGTGCGGCCTTTTTGCTGGTGGGCGCCATGATCGCCACGAGCATGAGCGCCAATGTGTTTTTCTGGATTATTCCTGGACAAAAAACCGTGGTCCAGAGTATTCGCGCCAATCAGCCGGTCGACCCGATCCACGGCCAGCGTGGCAAGCAGCGCAGCGTGCACAACACCTATTTCACCCTGCCGGTGCTGTTTGCGATGCTGAGCAACCACTACAGCTTCACTTACACCAATGCCCACAACTGGCTGGTGCTGATCGCCATGATGGGTGCGGGCGCCGCCATTCGTCAGTTTTTTGTGCTGCGCCATGGCTTCAAGCTTGCGCGCAATCCGCATCCCTGGCCTTATGCGCTGGCCGGTGTGCTGGCCTTTGTGGGCGTGATCGTCGCCCTGGCCCCGGCGCCGCGCCCGCCTGCGGACGCCCAGTCATCGGCTTCCGTGGACTACGCAGCGGTGCAGCCCATCCTGGCCCAGCGCTGCTACTCCTGCCATGCAGAACAAGTGCAAATGAAAAACGTGCGACTGGACTCGCCCGCGCAAGTGGCTGTGCATGCCCAGGGCATCTACCAACAGGCCGTGGTGACCCGCGCCATGCCCATGAACAATGCCACCCAGATCACCGATGCCGAGCGCGACACCCTCAAACGCTGGTTTGAGGGCGGGGCCAAGCTGGATTGATCAGGCCGCAGGTACGCCGTGGTCGTAAGTGGCCACGCCGCTGTGCTCCGGCCAGCGGGGCAGGGTGCCCAGGCCGATCAGGCCTAGCGCCATGCCGATGTGCAGCAAGTCGCCTGGCACCAGTGCATCGCCTGCGCCCACTTTGCGCGCAAACAAGGCCAGCCCGAGCAGCATCACGGCGCTGGCCAAGGCGCCACGCCATTGCCGCTGCCGCACCAGAGTGATCAAAATGGCCAGCACGGAGAGCAGCGCCAGCGCATCGGCCAGCACGCGCTTTTGCCCGGCGCCCACCACGATCACGCCCAGCACCGCCATAACGCACATAAAAATCCAGGCAAACCGCGTGCTGCGCGTCACCAGTGCGTCTGGCCAAACGATGGCCACCGCCAGCAGCGGAAACGCCGCCACGGCGCCCAGCATTGAGGCAAATTGGTGCCAGGTGGGCAACGGGTAGATGCCTGAGAACCGCAACACCCCCAGCAATGCCGCCACCGCAAACAGCGCGCACGCTAAACGCAGTGCCACCGGCGCCTGCGTGCGGCTGGCAAGCCACAGGCTTACCAAGGCCAGCAGCCCGTCAGTAAAAGCCATACTAGACATGGGCCACTCCTTGCACACGGGGGTGCAGCCAGGCGTAGCCCAGCGTGCCGTAGACCAGCACCATGGCGCCCGAGAAGCTAAAGCGCTGCACCGGCGTAAAGCCTTTTTGGGCAAACAAGAAATACATCAGCAGCAGCGACCCGACCAGGGTAATGGCCAGCGCTACCCGGCGCATCACCTGCGGCGCTGGTGTGGCAAAGCGCACAAACTTGTCCGCCTCAAAATGCGTACTCAGCGGCGGCGCCTCAGGCGGCTGCCAGCCCGGACCGGCAAAAAAGCACATCAGCTTGTTGCGCCAGCCCGCAGTCGCCCGCGCCCGTGCCACGATGGCAAAGTAATGGTGCACATTGCCCCACACGGGGTTCCAGCTGTGCAGGGGTTTGCGCACGCCGTACATGGGTTCTTCGTCGGCGCGCTCGTCGGCATAAGTGCCAAACATGCGGTCCCAGATGCTAAAGATGCCGCCGTAGTTTTTGTCAAGGCAGTAGTCGTTTTGACCGTGGTGCACCCGGTGGTTGGACGGGGTGACCAAAAATAGCTCCAAGAAACCCAGACGCCCTATCAGCCGCGTGTGCACCCAAAACTGGTACACATAGTCAATCACCGCGACCGTCAAAAACACCTTGAGTGGGAAACCCAGCAAGGCCAGCGGCACATAAAACACCCAGCGAAAGTAAAACCCGGTAGACGACTGGCGCATGGCCGTGGACAAATTGAACTCTTCGCTGCTGTGGTGCACCACGTGCGCGGCCCACAAAATATTGACCTCATGGCCGCTGCGGTGCACCCAGTAATAGAAAAAGTCATACAACACCAGCGCCAGTACCCAAGTCAGCGGGTTGCTGGTGTCCCAGGTAAAGGCGCCAAAGCGTTCCACCAATATGGCGTACATCGCCACGCTGATGGCGCCGCCAATGGTGTTGACAAATTGGCTGACGGTGCCGATGTTCATGGACGTGAGCGTGTCCTGAAAGCGGTACACCTGCACCCCACGCCGGTGCGCCACCCACAGCTCGATGGCGACCAGCAGGAAGAACACCGGAATGGCAAACAGGTACGGACTCATAGGCGGTGCTCCAGAAATTGTGAGTTCAATGAAATTCGTTTTGGTGGCAGCGGGGACTCTAAGTGACAGGATTTCCACTGCCCTAAGGGTAAACCCCCGGGCGGACGGCCTATTTGTCGCCCAGGTGCCCGCCGCAGGGCGTCGTGTTTGTGTCAACGCGCCCGGCCAGCGCTCAAGATGCGGGTGCCCAGTTTCGCGAAGGTTCTAGACGGCAGCGCCCGGCGGCTGTTTAGGGTGTTTGTGCGTGCGTGTTGTCTGCGCTTTGCGCTGGGTTGGCCGGGGCACTTGCGGCTTCGGCGGGCGGGAGCACGGTCATATTGGAGGGCGTGTCGCTGGCGGTTGGCATATCGGGGTGGCTGAGGCGGTCCACGGTGGCGTCCATCCACCCCCCCACCACATCGTCCAGAAGGCCTTTGGCCAAGCGTTCAAAAAAACCGCCCGAGTAGCTTTTCGGTGGCGGAGGAATGTATTGTTCGGCCACGCTGCAATTGCGCGACTGTGCGGTAGATCCGATGTAGCTGGTGACGCAGGTGGTGGTGGTTTCAAGGGTTCCCCAGCGGCCTATCCGGTCGTTGGGCGGGCGCACCATTTTCGAGTTCTTGGTGGTTTCAGTGTTGGTCCAGGGAACGTTAGCCAGGCCTCCGGCGCAACCGGTGAAAAGCGCCGTGAGGGCCAGGGCCAGTGTCAGGCGAGACAAAGTGGGCATCGGGTCATTCGAGTGGTATGTCGCAAGCAAGGCCTTGCTTACATTCAACGAATCAATCGCCTATTGGTTGACGGTTGTACTAATGGAAAGCAAATTTTCCCTGCGCCAGCGCCTTTAGCTGCCCAGGATCAGCCTGAACGCCAGCCCCGCAAACACCACGCTGGCCAAGCGGTTGAGTGCCACTTGTGCCTTGGGCGAGGCTTGCAGCAGTTGGCCAAAGCGCCCGGCCAACAGGGCGATTGCGCCAAAAGTGAGCAAGGTGGCGAGCATGAACACGCCGCCCAGCAGCAAGATTTGCATCGCCACCGGACCGCTTGCCGGTTCCACAAACTGGGGCAAAAATGCCAGGAAGAACAATGCCACCTTGGGGTTGCTGATGTTCATGAGCACGCCGCGCAGGTAGGTTTGGCGCACGCCTAGTGCGGGCATGGACTCACCTGTGCCCATGCCAGCCGGTGCGCGCCATGAAAGCCAGGCTAGCCAAAGCAAATAGGCCGCGCCCAGCCCCTTGAGCACCGTAAATGCGGCGCTGGACGCCGCCAGCAGCGCCGCCAGCCCCAGCGCAACGGCGGCGGTGTGAAACAGCAGCCCGCTGCACAGCCCCAACACCACCCACAGCCCCGCGCGCGCGCCGTGCACCGCTGCGTGCAGCAGCACAAATACGTTGTCCGGCCCTGGCACCAGCGCCAACAGCACCGACGCGGCGAAAAATACCTGAACCGCGTGCGCGCTCAACACGGGGCAGCCTTCAACGCGCTGCCTCCGCCAGGGTTTGGGCCATGGCGTTGTGCTGCTCAATCAGCGGCCACAGGTCCACGGTGGTCAACTGGCCTTCTTGCACCACGACGCGGCCATTGACCACGGTGTAGGCGGCGTTGGCGCTGGCGCACAGCAGCAGGCTGGCCACCGGGTCGTGCACAGCGGCACCGGCAAACTGCAGGCTGCGCAGGTCAAACAGCGCCATGTCGGCGCACATGCCAACCTTGATCTGGCCAATGTCAGTGCGCCCTAGCACCTCAGCACCGCCGCGGGTGGCCAGGGCCAGGGCGTCGCGGGCGGTCATCTCCAGAGGCGCGGTGTCGCAGCCAAAGCGGGTGTTGCCCTGGGCGTCGACCGTGGGGGCTTCGAGCGATTTGCGCAGGCGCGCCAGCAGCATGGCCTGGCGCGCTTCGCTAAGCAGGTGGGCGCCGTCGTTGCTGGCGCTGCCGTCCACGCCCAGGCCCACTGGCACGCCAGCGGCCAGCATTTTGCGCACCGGGGCGATTCCGCTGGCCAGGCGCATATTGCTGCAGGGGCAGTGCGCCACACCAGTTCGGGTAGCGGCAAACAGGCTGATGCCCTCGTCATCGAGCTTGACGCAGTGGGCGTGCCACACGTCCTGGCCCAGCCAGCCCAGATCTTGCGCATATTGGGCCGGTGTGCAGTTGAACTTCTCGCGGCTGTAGGCGATGTCGTGGTCGTTCTCGGCCAGGTGCGTGTGCAGGCGCACCCCGTATTGGCGCGCCAGCTCGGCCGAAGCTTTCATCAGGTCGCGGCTGACGCTAAAGGGTGAGCAGGGCCCCACGGCCACCTGCGTCATCGCACCATGCTTGGTGCCGTGGTAGCGCTCGATAACGCGCTGGGTGTCTTGCAGAATCGCGCTTTCTTTCTCCACCAGGTGGTCGGGCGGCAGGCCGCCTTGCGTTTGCCCCACGCTCATGCTGCCACGCGCGGCCACAAAGCGCATGCCAATGGCGCGTGCAGCCTCGATGCTGTCGTCCAAGGTTACGCTGTTGGGGTAGATGTAGAGGTGGTCGCTGCTGGTGGTGCAGCCGCTGAGCAGCAGCTCGGCCATTGCCACCTGCGTGCTGGTGTAAACCATGTCGGGTGTCAGGCCCGCCCAAATCGGGTACAGCCCGCGCAGCCAGCCAAACAGCTCGGCGTTTTGCACTGCCGGAATCGCCCGGGTGAGCGACTGGAACATGTGGTGGTGCGTGTTAACCAGGCCCGGAACCAGCAGGTGGTGGCGCGCGTCGATCACTACG
>CANHZG010000008.1 GCA_947464995.1 Comamonadaceae bacterium
ACATTTCTCCATCTGGCGCCATGGACGGGAAAAGCTCCTCAATGCTTCGTCAGCCCTGAGAAAGCCTGAAGCAGCCCGTAATGTGGCGCCGCCGATTAGCTGACCTGCACACCTTTCCAAAACGCGACGCGGCCTTTGATGTTGGCGGCGGCATCTTTGGGTTCGGCGTAGTACCAGGCAGCGTCCGGGTTCACGTCGCCATTGACGTTGATTGAGTAGTAGCTGGCCTGGCCCTTCCAGGGGCAACTGGTCTTGTGGTTGCTAAAGCTGATGTACTCACGATTGACCGAAGCCTCAGGGAAATAGTGGTTCCCCTCGACCATGACAGTGTCGTCACTTTCGGCAATTACGTTGTTCTTCCAGACGGCTTTCATACGCAAACTCCTTGTTAGTCGTGAAGTGTCGTCATAGTTGTACTCGTTGAGATTCTTGCTTTCCGCCCAAGACAACGGTTTGATACTCCACGTGAAATTTTACTGTCGCGATCAAAAATACTGTACCCATATTATTCAAACTGACACTAACTGCCAGGGTGTACCAACACTGCCTCTTGCGTCGGATGGTGAAGACGTAACCCTCACAACCCCGAAGGGGCAAGGCTGGACAAGCGCGCTACCGTAAGTTTAGAACGTGCCCTACCCGCGGGTTGCCTTTGCCCCCCAGTACCTGGTCGTAGGCGGCCTGCGCGGCTAATGGCCCCGCGTGGTGCGTGACGCGCATCCAAGGCTGCTCGGGATTGGACACCTTTGCAATGAATGCCTGCCAGGCTTGCACCAACCGCTGTCCCAGAACAAGTGGGCCCCATTCTTCACTGCGCTTCTTGATCTGTGCGGGTGCGAAAAACAGTGTCGGCTTGGGGCCGAGCAAATCCTTTGCTCCGCCCATTTCTGAGATGTGGGTAGCTCCAATTGAGCAGCTGTAACGCAGACCTGTGCAATGCATGTGTATTGCCTTGCGCAGGGGGGCGTTTCCGGCAAAGTCAACATAGATAGCGGGTGCGTCAGGTGAGATGGCATCCAGTTGGTCGTAGGTCAGCACCCGGTGGTAGCAGCCCAGACTTTCGCAGAACGCCACGTTTCCAGGCGAGGTAAGCGCCACTACCTCGACGCCCTTGCGCTGTGCCATCTGAAAGGCCGTTCCATACGCCGTCTTGCTGGAGGCGCTCGACAGCAACAGCAGCGGATGCATCCCGTTTGCAGCAGCACCAAAAAAATCGTTGTCCGCCAGAAAATCGTCTATGAGCCAAGCGGTGGTAAACAGAGGGCGCAGCAGCGCTTGAATGTCCTCGGTGCTAGCGGTGTAGAACGGATCAGCAGAACAACGCATATATTGGTTGTAAACCCTGTGCAGCGCTGTACGGTGGGGTGTAACATCCAGAAAAGAGCCTACCGACACTTTGGCGGGTCTGAGGTCTACCGCAGTGGACATGGGAAAGTAGCCATAGAGGCGCTCACCCACTGCCAGTTGTGGGTGGCGCGACGCCTGTACCGTACCAAAGCCCCACACAGGGATACGACCCCATGCAGTGCCATCGCCCCTATCGGCCACTGGATAGAACTGCCAATACTGCATTGCATCGCCCATGGCTGCATAGGTGATGTTGTTGGATGTAAGCGCAAAATTTTCTATGGCTATGCGCACATGACCGTCGCCCAAAGGACCCAAAGGCGAGGTACTAAGGGCGCTGTTACGCAGGTGGTTCTTACATACCAAGAGCTCGGTTGTTTCGGAGATTTGCATGCGGAGATATTAATGCAGACAGTGCATGGCTGCGTGGAGAGTTCCGATAACGACTCTTACGGACGGGCCGATTCGTGATAACGACGATTTGCATATTTTGCATACAAGGACATTTGAAACAGATGTACGAAATTCATACTATCCGTCGATCCGCCGCTTGCGGTCTTTGGGTAGTTCTGTGCACCTTCTCGGTCGCAGCCTGTGATAAAAGCCCCCTGGAGCGCTGCGTGCAATCTCGCCTTAAGGTTTGGGATTCCAATTCTGAGAAAACCCCTTGGCGCATATCGGAGACCACAGGACAAACCCGAAGCGACTACGAAGCCAAAGCGCGGGGGTGGTGCACTCAAGAGCAAAAAAATTGATGTTGTATTAATTGGTAGTTAGAAATAAAAAACGGGCCCGAGGGCCCGTGTTTACTTAATTTCTGGCGGAGAAGGCGGGATTCGAACCCGCGGAGGGTTTTACCCCTCGCACGCTTTCCAGGCGTGTGACTTAAACCGCTCATCCACCTCTCCAGAGCAGCGAATTTTAACCTGCAAACTGTGCGGTTTGGGGCGCCCGCCTTGAGCGGCAGGAAAAAGAGACAGGACTAGCTGCGCAATTGCAGGTCATGCCGGTCAATGGCATATCCATGTTCCGTGTACCACTTCCAACGCTGGCGTGCGAGGGCACGGTCTTCGTCGTCGGTGCTGACAACCTCAATGACGCGCTGGTAGCGTTCGATGGACTGTGGAATTGTGGCGCTTAGGTTAAGTAGCACGTCAAACGCTGGTGCGAAACTGTCTTCCCCTGGCTCGGCCAAGACAATCGGCGAGCGGGAAAGCACCGCCGGCGCAGCGTGAGCCAAGCAATGCGGACGAAAGTCGGTGGTGGCACTAGCCCACAGCGCCGCGTCTAGTTGTTGCAACAGCTCCGAGTCGGCCAACACCAGGATGCGGGAGCCGGTTGCTACGGCTTTGCGCAACAAGCGCGGCGCGTAGGCCAGCTTGTCAGGCGCACCAAAGTGAAACGCGACCTGGGTCACGGACGCTCTTACTTCCTTGTGGACTGGGCCAACAAAAGTTCAACCAACAAGCCCACGGGCCTACCGGTCGCGCCTTTGTTGGCGCCGCTTTTCCAGGCGCTGCCCGCAATGTCTAAATGCGCCCAGGGGAATTTTTCAGTGAACCGCTGCAAAAACTTGGCCGCCGTGATGGCTCCACCGGCTCGGCCGCCCACGTTGGCGACGTCCGCGAAGTTTGACTTCAGGCCCTCAGCGTAGTCCTCATCAAGCGGCAGGCGCCAGCACACATCCTGGGCGCGCTCGCCTGCATCGCTCAAAGCCTGGGCCAAAGGCTCGTTGTCCGAAAACAGGCCGCTGCGCACCGCACCCAGCGCCACCACGCAGGCGCCGGTGAGGGTCGCGATGTCGATCACGGCTGCGGGTTTGAATCGCTCGGCATAAGTCAGAGCATCGCACAGGACCAAGCGACCTTCGGCGTCGGTGTTGAGGATTTCAATGGTTTGGCCACTCATACTGGTGACCACGTCGCCGGGCTTGACCGCACGCCCATTGATCAGGTTTTCGCAAGCGGGGATCAGTCCCACCACGTTGATGGCGGGCTTGAGTAACGCCAGCGCCTTGAAAGTACCCAGCACACTGGCTGCGCCAGACATGTCGAACTTCATCTCGTCCATCTCGGCCGCGGGTTTGATCGAGATGCCCCCACTGTCAAAGGTAATGCCCTTGCCCACAATCACGGTGGGGGCTTTGGTCTTGGCCGCGCCGTTGTATCGCAGCACCACAAAACGCAAAGGTTCTTCCGAACCCTGGGCAACGGCCAAAAACGCACCCATGGCCAGTTTGGCCACTTCACGAGGGCCAAGCACCTCGCAGCTGACCTTGGGATAGCTTGCAAGCGCTTTAGCTGCACCGGCCAACAGAGTTGGCGTGGCGTGATTGGCAGGTCGATTGGCCCATTCCTTGGCCAACTCGACGCCCGCCACAATGGCCACTGCACGGTTAAAGCTCTCGGTCAAATCCAGGGCATTGCCCGCCGCTAGCAGGACTTTTTGAAGGCTCCGTGGCTGCGGTTTGGACTTGGTGGTGGTGTACGAATATGTCGCATCCGCCACGGCCAAAACCGCCGCCCGCAGGGCGTCTTGCGTTTCCGGGACGGCAAAACACAGCACCAGTTTCTTCAAACCGGGCGATTTGCATGCGGCCACAGCACCAGATACCGCAGTGCGCACCTGGCGCGCCGTGCCCTCGCCGACGCTGCAAAGCACCACGCGCACCGCAGCGGCCTGGAGGGGACGGTACAGGGACACCGTCTTGCCGACCGCCGCCTCCAAATCCCCAGCCTTGAGGGCCGCGCCCACCAATTGCGACAAATCGTCCTTGCCAGCTTTGAATGCTTTTGGTACCAGCACCAGCAGGGCGTCACATTTTTCATCGGCCACAGCCACCAGATCCATCGCTTGGAGTTCAAAGTTCATAATTCACCCTTTTCATGGGTCCCATGTTATTCCATTCCTCCATCCGCAAAGAGCTTGCTCGGACATTCGGCGCCACCTTAGTCGTGCTGGTGACGGTGGTGATGACCATGACCCTGATTCGGACGCTGAGCGAGGCCACACGCGGCGTTTTCAACCCAGCTGACGTGATGATCATCATGGGTTACACCGTCCTGTCGGACTTGCCCACCATTTTGGCGCTCAGCCTGTTTATCGCCATCGTAGGCGTACTCACGCGTATGTATCGGGACAGCGAAATGGTCATTTGGTTGGGTAGCGGGCGTGGACTGGCGTCGCTGCTCCGGCCCCTGGTGCGCTTTTGCTGGCCTATTTTTGTGGTGGTCTTCGCCCTAGCCTTTGTCGTCCTGCCCTGGGCGTTTGGGCGCATCGAGGACCTACGCGACCAGTATGAAAAGCGCGGTGACATCGCCCGTGTACAGGCCGGACAGTTTCAGGAATCCGCCAGCGGTGACCGGGTTTTTTTCATTGAAAAAGAGTCGGGCGACAAGCAGACCGGAACCCATGTGTTCATGGTGACCCGTGAAGCCGGCAAGGAAACCATCACCTCTGCTGCGCGTGGCACGGTCCAGGTTATTGGTGCTGACAAGTTTTTGGTGCTGGAAAACGGTCAACGATTGGAAAAATCGCTGGACAAGGGGGATTCAACGGTTAGCACTTTTGAACGCTACGCCGCGCGAATTGGCGCTGACAACGCATCCTCGCGCTCCACTACTCCCACCAGCACGCTGACCTTAGTGGCCCTTTTGCAAGACCCCACTCCGGCGAATCGGGCCGAACTGGCCTGGCGCGCTGGATTGTTTTTTGCCTCGGTGAACCTGATGTTCATCGGTTTGGGCGTGTCAGGCGTCAACCCCCGGGTGGGTCGCACGGGCAACCTGGTCTTTGCGTTTTTGGCCTTTGTCGTGTATTTCAACCTCTTGGTGTTGGGCAAAAGCTGGATCGAATCAAAGCAAGTGACCATGGGCGCCTACCTGCTGGCATTGCATGGCGGCGTACTCGCGCTGAGCCTGATCTGGCTTACCGTGCGGCACAACCACTGGGCGCTGCGCCTGCGCCCGACCCTTGCACCCAAGGCGACTGCGTGAAAACACTGCGCAAACTGCTTTACCAAGAGGTGTTCATCGCCGTTGCGGCGGTGACGGCGGCGTTTGTGGGCCTGTTTTATTTCTTTGACTTTGTCGACGAGTTGCAATCCGTAGGGCGCAGCGGTGTTTTCGGCTATTCGGTGGCCAAGGCACTGGTGTATGTGGCGCTCATGGTGCCCAGCCATGTGTATGAGTTGCTGCCGATTGCCGTACTCATAGGAACTATTTTTGTAATGGCCCGACTGGCGCAGAGCTCTGAATTCACCATTTTGCGCACGAGCGGATTGGGGCCCTGGCAAGCGCTCAGGGCCTTGTTGTCGCTGGGTATGGTGTTTGTTGGCCTGACCTTTGCGCTGGGCGACTATGCGGCTCCGCTGGCCGACAAAACCGCCCAACTGCTCAAAGCGCGGTTTCAGGGGCACCTAACGGTGGGCAAGACGGGTGCGTGGATCAAGGAGCGGCAAACCTACAGCAGCTTTTCGATCAACGTGGGTGCATTGGACAGCGACGCGGGCATGCGCGGGGTGCGGATTTTTGAACTCGACAATCTGGGCCGCATCGTCTCCATCACCGAGGCAGTGTCCGGCACCTTTGGGCCTGGCGAGTCCTGGCTGCTGAAAGACGTCTCTCGCACCGAGTACACGGACCCCAGCGGACCCAATGCGCGGGCCAATATCACCCACCAAGAGAGCTTTACCTGGCTTAACAAGGTCAGCGCCGAAATGGTCTCGGCTGCCGTGTTGCGCCCAGACCGCATGGGTACCGTAGACCTTTTTCAGTACATGCGCCACTTGCAGGCCAATGGCCAGTCAGCCCAAAAGTACGAAATCCAGTTCTGGAAAAAGGTGTTTTACCCGTTGAGCTGTCTGGTGATGGTGATGCTGGCCCTACCCTTTGCCTACCTGCATTTCCGTTCCGCAAGCATCACGTCCATGGTATTTGGCGGTGTGATGGCTGGCATTAGCTTTGTACTGCTTAACAACGTGGTGGGGGATGTGGGCTATTTGCAAGGCTGGCAACCGTGGTTTACCGCGGCCCTGCCCGGCCTGATTTATTCGCTGGCCTCGCTGTCGGCGTTTGGATGGCTGGTTATTCGCCGATGACGTCCGCTAAGGTTTCTGGCGATTCGGAAGGCCAGGCGCGCTTGCGCGGCATCGTCTTGTTCGCCCACGGTTCTCGGGACCCGCTGTGGCACCGGCCCATGCAGGCGGTGGCGCAGCGCATTTTGCAAAACTCCACCGCGCTGGCGGTGGAATGTGCGTATCTCGAACTCAGCACGCCCGATTTGCAGACCGCCTGCCACAGCCTGCTCGCACGTGGCGTGCGAACCATCACCATCGTTCCGATGTTTTTAGGCGTAGGCAAACACGCGCGCGAAGACTTGCCGATTCTGGTGCAAGCGCTGCGTGCAAACCATCCAGATACTCACTTTGAATTGCACAGTGCTGTTGGGGAGGACTTACGCTTGATCGCCCTGCTGGCGGACATTGCAGTGGAGCGCCCACAAGACAGCGTCCGATGAGCGGAGGCGTCCGGGTAAATTAAACGAATGCAGCATAATGAACACCTTCTATAGCTGATATTCGATATGAACCTTCACCAGTTTCGCTTTGTCCAAGAGGCGGTGCGCCGCAACCTCAACCTCACCGAGGCGGCCAAGGCCTTGCACACCTCGCAGCCTGGGGTGTCCAAAGCGATCATCGAACTTGAAGACGAACTGGGCATCGAAATTTTTGCCCGCCATGGCAAGCGGCTCAAGCGTGTGACCGAGCCCGGCCAGCACGTACTAAAAAGCATTGACCTGATCCTGCGCGAAGTGGGCAACCTCAAACGCATTGGCGACCAATACAGTCGCCAAGACAGCGGCACCCTGTCGATCGCCACCACCCACACCCAGGCGCGCTACGTGCTGCCAGAGAAAGTGGCCGCCCTGCGCAGCGCCTTCCCCAAAGTCAATATCAGCCTGCACCAGGGCGCGCCCGACCAGGTGGCCCGCATGCTGATAGACGAGGTGGCCGAAATCGGTATCGCCACCGAGTCACTGGCCGACTATGCCGAACTGGTGACATTGCCCTGCTACCAGTGGCAGCACATGCTGGTGATGCCCATAGACCACCCACTGGCACAACAATCGCGCATCACGCTCGAAGAAGTGGCCCGCGAGCCACTCATCACCTACCACCCGTCATTTACCGGCCGCACCAAGATCGACAAGGCCTTTGCCGCACAAAAGCTCGAGCCGCGCATTGCGCTCGAAGCCATTGATTCAGACGTCATCACCACCTACGTGCGTCTGGGATTGGGTCTGGGCATCGTGGCTGAGATGGCGGTACGCGACATCATGGAGCAAGGGGGAAAAACCGGCCTTGTGGTGCGCCCCGCCGGTCATTTGTTTGGCCAGAACACTGCGCGTGTGGCCTTCAAGCGCAGCGCGTATTTGCGCAACTTCGTCTACACCTTTGCAGAACTGCTGAGCAGCCGCTTGACCCGTGAAACCGTGGCGCGCGCCATGGCCGGGCAGATCAGCGACGCCGAACTCTGAACCATTTTTTGTCGATGCCCATGAGCGCTCCCCGCACACCCGCTTTGCAAAGTCGCCTGCCCGCAGTGGGCACCACCATATTTACGGTGATGTCGGCACTGGCAACGCAGCACCAGGCGGTCAACCTGGGCCAAGGTTTCCCAGACTTTGCCTGCGACCCCGACTTAGTCGACCAGGTCACCCGCGCCATGCAGGCGGGGCACAACCAATACCCGTCCATGCTGGGCGTGGCCGCGCTGCGCGAGGCCGTGGCCGCCAAGATAGAGCGCTTGTACGGGCGCAGCTACCGCGCCGCCGATGAGATCACCATCACTGCAGGCGCGACGCAGGCCATCTTTACCGCGCTGCTGGCGCTGGTGCATCCGGGTGACGAAGTGATCGTGCTCGAGCCCTGTTACGACAGCTACCAGCCCAACATCGTGCTCGCAGGCGGCGTGGTGGTGCGCGTGCCTTTGACTCCGGGCACATTTCGCCCCGACTTTGCAAAAATTGCTGCAGCACTGACTCCAAAAACCCGCGCGATCGTCATCAACACACCGCACAACCCCAGCGGCACGGTCTGGAGCCGGGCCGATATGCTGGCGCTGCAAGACCTTTTGGCTCCGACCAATGTGTTTGTGATCAGCGACGAGGTGTACGAGCATATGGTGTTCGACGGTGCGCAGCACCAAAGCGTGGCGCTTTTCCCCGGCTTGGCCGAGCGGGCGCTGATTGTGTCGAGCTTTGGCAAGACCTACCACGTGACAGGCTGGAAAATCGGATTGGTGGCCGCACCCGCAGTGTTAACGACAGAATTTCGCAAGGTGCACCAGTTCAATGTATTCACCGTCAATACGCCAGTCCAACACGGGCTAGCGGCCTACATGGCCGACCCGGCGCCCTATGAGGCTCTGCCCACTTTTTACCAGCGCAAGCGCGATCTCTTTCGCCAGGGACTGGCCCAAACCGGCTTCAAACTGCTGCCAAGCGAGGGCACCTTTTTTCAATGCGTAGACATCTCCGCCATCAGCGATCTAAGCGAGGCGGATTTTTGCCAATGGCTGACCCGCGAAATAGGCGTGGCGGCAATCCCCCTGTCCGCCTTTTACGCCAATGGCTTTGACCAGCGCGTGGTGCGCTTTTGCTTTGCCAAGGAAGAATCTACCCTGCACGCCGCCCTGGCGCGCCTAAAAACCCTTTGAGTTTATTTTCTCTACCCAACCACGACACCCCAGACCATGTCCTACCTTGACGACCCCCGCGTATTTTTTGCAGCCGAACGCACCATGCTGGCCTGGCAGCGCACCTCCGTGGCCTTGATTGGGCTGGGCTTTGTCGTGGAACGCTTTGGTCTGTTCGTGCGCATGATCAACGCCACCCACACGGTGGTGGAAGAAAGCACCAAGCCCACGCTGTGGTTTGGTGTGTTTTTTTTGGTGCTGGGCGCCTTGGTGTCGGCGCTGGCAGCGTGGCAGTACCAGCGCTTTGTGTTCACGCTTACCCACCCTGAGGTGCCGCGCGGCCATTACACCTGGATGGGCCCGGCGCTGAACTACGCGCTTGCCATCGCCGGTTTGGCCATGGCCGCCTGGTTTATTTGGAGCGCCGCCTGAGGTGCTGGCCGGGTAGCCTCCACCTATTCCAACATCCCCTGATTTCTTCGCAAGGACCGTTATGTCGATTTCCGTCAGCCAGCACACCGAACACTTTGCCACCGCCCCACAAATCAGCCCCCAGGACATGGCGGCCATCGCGGCGCACGGTTTTCACACCGTGATCAACAACCGCCCCGATGGCGAGGGTGGCCCCGACCAGCCCACCTCGCAGGCCATGGCGCAGGCTGCACAAGCCGCTGGACTGGCCTACCACTACCTGCCGGTGATCAGCGGCCAGATCACGCCCGAGCAAGTCGCTGAATTTGCCGCGCTGGTAAATACCGCCCCAGGCCCGGTACTGGCCTTTTGCCGAAGTGGCGCGCGCTCGACCAATATTTGGCACATGGGGCAATAAAGGCCGCGCCTAATTGGGTTGTGGCAGCGTTGGTGGTAGCCGCGCCGCCACCCAGCACTTCGCTAGATCTCAGGCCAGCTGCGTCCAGGCCTTTTCCAGACGTTTGACGCTCACCGGTTGGGGTGTGCGCAGCTCTTGGGCGAAAAAGCTCACGCGCAGTTCCTCCAGCAACCACCTGAATTCGGCCATTCGATCGTCCACCGCGCCCTTGCGCTCGGCCACCAGGCGCCAATAGCGCTGCTCCAGTGGCCGCAACTCGGCCAGGCGGGCGGCGTCACGGGCTGGGTCGGCGCGGTATTTTTCCAGGCGAAGGGTGATGGCCTTGCAATAGCGCGCCAGGTGCTGCAACCGGTCCCAGGGCGTGGCCAGCAAAGATTGCCTGGTGATAAGCCGCTGCAACTGCTGCTGCGCGTCAGCACAGGCCTCGGGCGCGTTTTTGCTGTCCTTGATTTTGCGGGCTGCCGTGGCAAATTCGATCAACACCACACCCGCCAGACGCGCCACTTCATTCGCAATCAGCGTGAGGCGCCCCCGGCCTTCGTCCAGACGGCGTTTGAAGGCAAATTCATCGGTGGGCAGCGGGTCCAGCAAAAAAGCGCGGTCCAGCGCCAGCGCGATGATCTGGCTTCGCAGTTCCTCCACCGTGCCACCCAACTGTGTCGCGCCCTCGCCCCGCCCCACTTGCAGGTAAGAAACGCCCATTTTTTGGAGATCAGGGATGTTCTTTTCCAAGTATTTCAGCGCGTCCTTGATTTGCAGCGCAAACAGGCGGCGCAGGCCGGCGCGATGCTTAGCGGCTGCCGCCTCGGGTTCGTCAAACACCTCCACCGTCACCGCGTCCCCGGCGTCCATCAGCGCCGGAAAGCCGATCAGCGTTTGCGCACCCTTGCGAATCTCCAACAGCTCGGGCAGCTCGCCAAAGGTCCATGCGGTAAATCGCTGGTCCAGGATGCTGGGTTGCGCGGGGGCTGCGGGTTTTTTGGCACCGCCGCAGGCTTGGACCGGCGCAGGCGACGCCGCCGAACCGCGCGACGCAGACGCGACGTATGCGGCACCGATTGCAGGGAGTACCGGGGTAGATGAGGTGCCCGCCCCACCAGAAGTAGTGCTCGAGGCGGCAGTTGACGTGCCACCGCCCTGCCCCAGCTTCAAAGAGGCAAGCGCCTGAAAGGCCCCGCGCGCCTGCTTGCCCCATTCGGCTTTGAGCGCGCCCAGGTTGCGGCTCTGGCCGAGCTGGCGGCCGTGTTCGTCCACCACCTTGAAGTTCATGAAAAAGTGCGGGCTCAGCATGTCGGTCTTGATGTCCGCGCGTACCACGTCCAGCGCGGTGGCTTCGCGCACCAGCTTCAATATTGCGTCCACCAGACTGCCTGCGCCAAAGCGCTCGTCGCTCAGGGCGGCGGCCATGCGGGTGGCGGTTTCGGGCAGCGGCACCAGGCGCGAACGGGGCCGCTGGTGCAGAGTTTTGAGCAGGGCCTGCACTTTTTCCTTCAGCATGCCGGGCACCAGCCATTCGCCGCGCTCATCGTTGACCTGGTTGAGCACGAACAGTGGCACGGTCACGGTGACGCCGTCCAGCGCGTCGCCGGGCGCGTGTAGGTAGCTTGCAGCGCAGTCCACCCCGCCCATGCGCAGGGTTTTGGGGAACATGGCCGTGGTAATCCCTGCGGCCTCGTGGCGCATCAGCTCGTCGCGGGTCAGCAGCAAAAGCTCGGGCTGCTTTTTCACCTCTTCGCGGTACCAGCGCTCGCAGCTAAAGCCGCTGCACACATCGGCGGGCAGTTGCTGGTCGTAAAAGGCGTAAATCAGCTCCTCGTCCACCAGCACGTCCTGGCGGCGCACCTTGTGTTCGAGCTCTTCCACCTGTTTGATGAGTTTGAGGTTGGCCGCCAAAAACGGCAACGGGCTGTCCCACTGGCCGGCCACCAGCGCTTCGCGGACAAACACCTCGCGTGCGCCAGCTGGGTCCACCCGGCCGTAGTTCACCCGCCGCCCGCTGTAGACCACGATGCCGTAGAGCGTGGCGCGCTCCAGCGCTACCACTTCGGCGGCCTTTTTCTCCCAATGTGGGTCGAGCAACTGCTTTTTGAGCAAATGGCCGCCGACTTGCTCAATCCACTGCGGATCAATATTGGCAATTCCCCGGCCAAACAGGCGCGTGGTTTCCACCAGCTCAGCCGCCACAATCCAGCGCCCCGGCTTTTTGGCCAGGTGCGCGCCTGGATGGGCAAAAAACTTGATGCCGCGCGCGCCCAGGTATTCGCCCTGTTGGCCCTCGTTTTCAACCTTCCAACCCACATTGCCCAACAAGCCGGCCAGCATGGACAAGTGCAACTGCTCGTAAGACGCTGGCGTGGTGTTCAGCCGCCATTTGTGTTCGGCCACCACCGTATGGAGCTGGCTATGGATGTCTTTCCACTCGCGCAGGCGGCGGATGTTGACGAAGTTTTGGCGCAGGAGTTGTTCGTATTGGCGGTTGCTGAGTTTGTGAACGCTTGGTGTCGGCGGAGAGCGGAAATTGGGGTCAGAGCCCGAGTTTCGCTTCGCGAAATCGGGATCCGACCCCAATTTCCTTTGCGCTGCCAAACCGGCTTCCGGGCCGCCGGTTTTTTCGCCGCGCGCGTCGCTGATCCCCTTCCACAGCTTCAAATAACCGCTGAACTCGCTCTTTTCGTCGTCACACTTGGCTTGCGCCTGGTCGGCTTGGGCTTGGAGGTCCATGGGGCGGTCGCGCACGTCTTGCACGCTCAGGGCCGAGGCGATGATCAGCACCTCGTCCAGCGCTTGGCGGCTGCGCGCTTCCAAAATCATGCGGCCCACGCGCGGATCCAGCGGCAGACGCGCCAGTTCTTGGCCCAGGGGCGTGAGTTCGTTGGCCTCGTCCACGGCGCCGAGTTCATTGAGCAGCTGGTAGCCGTCGGCTATGGCGCGTCCCGAGGGCCGCTCGATAAACGGAAAGTCTTCCACCACGCCCAGGCGCAGCGACTTCATGCGCAAAATTACCCCGGCCAGCGAGGAGCGCAAGATTTCGGGGTCGGTAAAACGGTCGCGCCCGTCAAAGTCTTTTTGCTCGTACAGGCGAATGCAAATGCCGTCGGCCACCCGGCCGCAGCGCCCGGCGCGCTGGTTGGCCGAGCTTTGACTGATGGGTTCGACCAGCAACTGCTCCACCTTGCTGCGAAAACTGTAGCGCTTGATGCGCGCCGTGCCCGCGTCAATCACGTAGCGGATGCCCGGCACCGTGAGCGAGGTCTCAGCCACATTCGTGGCCAGCACCACGCGCCGCCCGGTGTGGCCGTCAAAAATGCGGTCTTGTTCGGCCGGGCTCAGGCGCGCAAACAGCGGCAGCACCTCGCAGCCACGCATCACCGGCTGGTGGCTCAGGTGCTTGCGCAAGTGGTCAGCTGCCTCGCGAATCTCGCGCTCGCCGGGCAGGAACACCAAAATATCGCCACCCACGCCACCGCGCCACAGCTCGTCCACGCCGTCGGCAATCGCGTTGTTTAGGTCGTATTCGCGGCTTTCCTCAAACGGGCGGTAGCGCTGTTCCACCGGAAACATGCGGCCAGACACCATGATGACGGGGGCCGGGGTGAGTTTTCGCCCCTCTGGCGTGGGCCGCAGGCTGGCAAAGTGATCGGCAAAGCGCTGCGCGTCTATCGTGGCCGAGGTCACGATGATTTTCAGGTCTGGACGGCGGGGCAGTATCTGGCGCAGGTAACCGAGCAAAAAGTCGATGTTCAGGCTGCGCTCGTGCGCCTCGTCGATGATGATGGTGTCGTAGGCGTTGAGCATCGGGTCGGTCTGCGTCTCGGCCAGCAAAATGCCGTCGGTCATGAGCTTGACGGACGCATCGCGCGATAGCCGGTCCTGAAACCGCACCTTGAAACCGACAACTTCGCCCAGCGGCGTCTTCAACTCCTCGGCAATCCGCTTGGCCACGCTGCTGGCCGCAATGCGCCGGGGCTGCGTGTGGCCAATGAGCTTGCCGCGCGGCGCGGGCCCACCGTCAGCCAGCGTGGTGGGGTAATTGCACAGGCCCCGCCCCATGGCCAGGGCGATCTTGGGCAGCTGCGTGGTCTTGCCTGAGCCAGTCTCACCACAAACAATGATGACCTGGTGCGCCGCCAGCGCGGCCATGATTTCCTCGCGCCGGGCGGAGACGGGCAAGTTTTCGGGAAAGTCGATGTGCAGGGGGGTGGGGGGATGGGGGGCGATCACCGAGGGATTATCCCAGCGTGAGAATGGAACTAATCTACGGTTTTCCTTAAATGGGTATGTACAAAAAAGCCCGCGACTGGTTGCCCAACCTCACCGGTATCGGCAGCCCTCACCCACCCCCAAGCCACCGAGGGTGGCAACTCCCAAACCGTGGTCCAGTAGGTGGAGGTCTTGCTGGAGCCTCTGGATCGGCAAACATGACGCCAAGCAGGCGCTGGTAAACAACAACTCAGATGGTTAGGCGCAAGCAACGCGCAAGACTCCCCGACGAATCGGCTGTCTTTTTGGTCATGCATAATGACCCAATGCATTCGCAGTTCACCCGATTCCGTTAGGCCGCCTATAACCGAGGTGGCCTTTTTTATTGCCTGACCGTTTCCCGTTTGAATTTCTTTTCGCGAGTTTCACCTTCATGCCTTTGCCTACCGCTCCGACAAAACGTGCCGACCGCCTCCAGCCAGATTCCCCCGAAACATCCCCCAAGTCACAGCGGCCCGGCCTGCGCAAATCGGCTCTTTTGTCGCCGTCGTCACGAATAACGGCATCGGCTCCCCCACAGGACCTGGCGCCCGCGCCTGCAAAGCCAGCCGCCCGCAACCCCAGCGGCATTGCTCTCAACGGCGACCTAAATGCCAACGCGGGGACTCGAAATCCAGCTTTGCAAGCCGGGCGTGCTCCAAGTGTAGAAACCATTGGCGTGGTCAGCAACACTACAAGCGTTGCGAAGGCTAGCCATTCGAGGAAGGCTGCGCGCACCGGGCCAGCCAAATTGTTTGTGTTGGACACCAATGTGTTGCTGCACGACCCGATGTGCTTGTTCCGCTTTGAAGAGCACGATATTTTCTTGCCGATGATCGTGCTGGAAGAGCTCGATGGCCACAAAAAGGGCATGACCGAGGTTGCGCGCAATGCACGCCAAACCAGCAGAACGCTCGATGCATTGGCGGGCACGCCGGGGGCTGACATCGGCAGCGGATTTCAGCTCAACAGCACCGGACAACGCGAAGCCAAGGGCAAGTTGTTGTTTCAAACCCAGCCGCTGGATTACAGCTTGCCCACCAGTCTGCCGCAAGGCAAGGCGGATAACCAGATTTTGGGCGTGGTGGAAGCGCTGCGCAAAAACTTCGCGCCCCGCGAAGTGGTGCTCGTGTCCAAAGACATCAATATGCGAGTCAAGGCACGGGCCTTGGGCTTGGCCACCGACGATTACCAAAACGACAAAACCCTGGAAGACGGAGATCTGCTGTATTCGGGCGCTATGGCATTGCCTGCCGATTTTTGGGCCACCCATGGCCAAAGTGTCGAGAGCTGGCAACAAGGTCAAAGCACTTTTTACAAAGTCAATGGACCCACGGTTCCGAGCATGCTGATCAACCAATTTGTCTATTTCGAGTCACCAGGGGAGCCCAGTTTGTACGCCCGCGTGACGGAAATTCGGGGCAATACCGCCGTTTTGAAAACCTTGCGCGACTTTAATCACCTCAAAAACGCCGTTTGGGGCGTGACCACCCGCAACCGCGAACAAAATTTCGCCATGAACCTGCTAACCGACCCCGAGGTCGACTTCGTGACACTGACCGGAACGGCTGGTACGGGCAAGACCCTAATGGCGCTGGCCGCCGGCCTGACCCAAGTGCTCGACGACCGCCGTTACACCGAAATCATCGTCACCCGCGCCACCGTGAGCGTGGGTGAGGACATCGGCTTTTTGCCAGGTACCGAAGAGGAAAAGATGGGGCCATGGATGGGCGCGCTCGACGACAACCTCGAGGTGCTAGGCAAGACCGATACCAACGCTGGTGAATGGGGCCGCGCCGCCACTAGCGAGTTGATTCGCAGCCGCATCAAGATCAAGAGCATGAACTTTATGCGTGGGCGCACGTTTTTGAACAAATACGTGATCATCGATGAGGCGCAAAACCTGACGCCCAAGCAGATGAAAACGCTGATCACCCGCGCAGGCCCCGGCACCAAAATCGTCTGCATGGGCAACTTGGCCCAAATTGACACGCCCTACCTGACCGAAGGTTCGTCAGGGTTGACGTTTGCGGTGGACCGCTTTAAAGGCTGGCCACATGGCGGCCACATCACCCTGGCGCGGGGTGAACGCTCACGCTTGGCCGATTTCGCTAGCGAAGTGCTCTGAAGCGACCTCCCAACTAGAGTTAGGCCTCGCCGTTCTGAGGCCGCTCTTTCTCTTTAATAGTCGCCGCCCCCGCCACTAGCAAGGCTCTGAAACTTGGTGATATTGCGCAGGAATGCCAACTTGACCGTGCCGGTGGGGCCATTGCGCTGCTTGGCGATGATGATCTCGGCCACGCCTGGCTCTTTGCAGGCCTCTTTGGTGTAGTACTCGTCGCGGTAGATGAACATGATGATGTCGGCATCTTGCTCGATGGCGCCGGATTCGCGCAAATCGCTCATCATGGGGCGCTTGTCCGGGCGCTGTTCCACGCTGCGGTTGAGCTGCGACAGAGCGATGACCGGGCATTTAAGTTCACGCGCCAGCATCTTCAAGCCCCGTGAAATTTCACCGAGTTCCGTGGCGCGGTTTTCGCCGTCGCTGCTGCCGCTCATGAGTTGCAAATAATCCACCACGATCAGACCGAGCTGCCCACATTGGCGCGAAAGGCGTCGCGCACTGGAGCGCAAGTCACCAGAAGTCAGCCCGGCGCTTTCGTCGATATGCAGTGAGATGGTACGCAGCTTCTCGATCGCCTCGGACAGGCGTGGCCATTCTTCATCGGTGAGCCTGCCTGTACGCAAGTGCCCCTGGTCGATGCGCCCGATGGAGCCAACGATACGCACAGCCAGTTGCGCCGCGCCCATTTCCATGGAAAACACAGCCACCGGCAGCCCTTCGTTGAGGGCCACGTGTTCGGCGATATTGATCGCCAAAGCGGTTTTACCCATGGACGGGCGCGCCGCCAGCACCACCAAGTCGCCGGCCTGTAATCCCGCAGTCATGCGGTCCAGGTCGTAAAAGCCCGTGGGCACACCCGTGACGTCGTTGGGGTTGTCCGCCATCTCTTGAACGCGGTCTAGCAACTTGACCACCAAGGTGTCCATGGCCTGAAAACCGTCGCTGTTGCGCTTGCCTTGCTCGCCAATGTTGAAGATTTTCTGTTCAGACTCATCAACAATCTCTGAAACCGCCCGGCCTTTGGTGTTGAAGGCGTTGGTGGCGATCTCGTCGCTCGCAGTTACCAGTTTGCGCAGAATCGAGCGGTCCCGCACGATTTCGGCGTAGCGCCGGATATTGCTGGCGCTGGGCACGTACTGCGCCAGCGAGTTGAGGTAGCCCAAGCCGCCAGCCTCCTCGGCGCGGGACTGGCTCTGGAGTTGTTCAAAAACCGTAATTACGTCGGCGGGGCGGCTGTTATTGACCAAGGTCGAAATGGCGCCAAAGATCAAGCGGTGCTCGTATCGGTAGAAATCCCCTTCAGCTACTACGTCACTGACCCGGTCCCATGCGTTGTTGTCCAACAACAAACCGCCCAGCACGCTGGACTCCCCTTCTACAGAATGGGGGGGGATACGCAACTGTGCGACCTGCCGGTCTTGCACAAAGTCATCCGGCGCGGCGATGTCAACGGACATGGTAATTCCTTGTGTACCTATTGGGGAATGCGACGCCTCGCCGATGAGGCAACTCCGCATGGTGGTAAGCCCATGAGAAAAGCCGCAGGGGTAGACCCCGGCGGCTTTCGCATGTTTAGCAGTGGGCCACGACACCCACAGCTTACCCTGATAACCCCAGGATAAAAACCAAAATTAGGCGGATTCTCCGTAAACCGAAACCGTAATCTCCACGACCACATCGGTGTGCAGAGCCACGCTTACCGTGGTATCGCCGACGATTTTGATGGGGCCGTTAGGCATGCGGATATTGGACTTGACGACCTTGTAGCCGCCTTTTACCAGCTCTTCAGCGATATCGGCATTGGTCACCGAGCCAAACAAGCGGCCGTCTACGCCGGCTTTTTGGGTTAGTTTGATAGTCGTTCCACCGAGTTTTTCGCCCAGCTTTTGCGACTCCGCCAATTTGGCAGCAGCTGCCTTTTCGAGTTCTACGCGACGCGCTTCGAATTCGGCTTTGGCAGATTCGGTGGCGCGACGGGCGCGGCCCGAAGGAATCAAGAAATTGCGAGCGTAGCCATCTTTGACCTTGACGATTTCGCCCAGGTTGCCGAGGTTCACGACCTTGTCGAGCAGAATAATTTGCATGGTCGGGGCTCCTTAGATCTTGTGCTGGTCGCTGTAAGGCAGCATCGCCAGAAAGCGAGCGCGCTTGATAGCGGTGTTGAGTTGGCGCTGGAAAATCGCGCGGGTGCCGGTCAAACGGGCGGGAATGATCTTTCCGTTTTCAGCGATGAAGTCGCGCAAGGTGTCGATGTCCTTGTAGTCGATTTCTTCTACACCAGTCACGGTGAAGCGGCAAAAGCGCTTTCGCTTGAACAGCAGTGACTGGGTGTTGCGCTTGGGGCGCTTGTCTTTGTTGAACTTCTTGAACGTGGCCATAAAGCCTCCTAAAACGAATCGGGTAAAAAATCTGGCGAAAAACTTTGTATGTGCAAAACAACCGACTTACTGCGTGATGCGTTGGCAAGAAAACCTTCAAACTTCCATTGGCTTCCAATGTCTTGCTTGGCAAGGGTTTCTGCTAATGCACCAAACGCCATTGCTTTCAAACTGGTCGTTACCCGCCGCTTGACACCAACTACCTGCATCTCCGACCGGTGTTCAAGCACCAAATTCAGGGCGGGAACGCCGGCTGGGGTAAATCGCAAGGCCTGCGCCTGATCGATTGTTGCGGTAATTTCCAGCGTGTTGGCAGTCACTCTGCGTTTGCGCTATGTCGGTAGCTTGGCTTCAATCAAGCTTGGTATTCGGCTTGCTGGGTTTTGCGCGCATCTTCGCGCTCCACCGTTTTCATCATCGACGACGGGCCGGTATCTGCCTTTTTCTTGGACACGGTGAGGTGGCGCAGAACGGCGTCGTTGAATTTGAATGCATGCTCCAACTCAGCCATGACGGCTTGGTCGGCTTCGATGTTGACGCATAGGTAATGGGCTTTGGCCAATTTGTTGATCATGTAGACCAATTGGCGACGACCCCAGTCTTCGACGCGGTGGACCTTTCCGCCGCCGGCAGTGATCATGCCCTTGTAGCGCTCCAGCATGGCCGGAACTTGTTCGCTCTGATCCGGATGGATCATGAGAATGATTTCGTAATGACGCATTGATACTCCTTTTGGATAAGCCCACAGCGGGGCCAGAAAAAGCCGCCCCCAGCGTCTAAGTGGAGTGCGGCAAGGCGAAGCCCAACATTATAGCGGCAGGATGGAGAACGCTCTTTCCCTCTTGAGCCGGAGCTCAGCGTGACGCCATTGAACGACTACCGTCGAGGGTCAAAAGGCTAATTAACACTGTCGCGACAATGCCAGCTGGAACACCAAAAACTCCTGCAGAAATAGGCTGAATACCCCACCACAAACCGGAAACGGCGGGTATCACATCGCGCACCGCCGGCAGGTTGCTAGCCATGTAAAACAGTGTGACGCACAGACCGGCCAGCATGCCGCCTACCGCACCCGCGCGCGTGGTGCGTGGCCAAAAAATCCCTAACACCATGGCCGGCACCAAGCCCGCTGCAGCCAATGAAAAGGACGCTGCAACCAAGGAAAGAATGCCCGCCGGTCGTTGGGCTGCGGCATATGCGGCAAGCAGGGCAACTACCAGAAGAGCAAATTTAGACCACATAACGGGCCGTACCCCCTGAACCTTAGCGTTTTGACCCTGGAAAACCAGGTCATGGGCCAATGCGTTGCCAATGGTTAGAAGCAGACCGTCGGCAGTCGACAATGCGGCACCCAGGCCACCGGCCGCGACCAAGATGGAAAAAATGACCGGCAAGCCTCCAATTTCGGGGCTGGCAAGCATCACTAGATCGGCCCCGATTTTTAATTCGGAAAACTGCAGCACACCGTCGCCATTGACGTCCGACACAGAAAGCAGCGAAGCGTCGCGTGACCACAGACTGATCCATGCTGGCAGCGAGTCCATGGGTTGCCCGACCAAGTGGGCCATCACCTCGTATTTCACCAACACGGCCAATGCCGGGGCAGCCAAATACAGCAAGGCAATAAAAAATAAGGACCAGGCTACGGATTGGCGAGCCTGTGACACGTCTGGCGTGGTGAAGTAACGCGTCAACAGATGAGGCAAGCCGGCGGTGCCCACCATCAAGCAAAACATCAGCGCCAGAAAATTGGTACGCGAACTGGTAAACAGTGCTTGCTGCGCAGGTGATCCTTCGGGGTCGCCCGCAAAAGCCTTGGTGTGCAAGGGCATTCCCCCCAGGGGCTGGGCACGTTCGCGATTTTCTGCAAGCTGACGTGACCAGACCTGGCGCGCCGTTTGCGCGTCTTTGGGAGCCATTGCCATTTGGCGGCGCAGTGCCAGGGCGCGCCAGTCGTCTGGCGCGATGTCCCCCAGATCGCGCAGCTGGCGACGCAAGTCCATGCGATCCGCGATCATCGCCGCGTCCACGTCTTGCAGCTTCTTCTCCAGAATGTCAGCGCGCTGTGCATAGATCGCCAGGACCTGGTTTTCGGCTGGGGAGGCTAGTATCTGGCGCTCAAATTCGGCAATTTTTGGCAATTGTTGTCCATAGGCAAGTACCGCAATCGGGTTGCCAAGCTGCTGATAAGCCAGCCATGAAACGGGCAAAGTAAACGCCAAAATAATGACCACGTACTGCGCCACCTGCGTCCAGGTGACCGCTCGCATCCCGCCCAAAAAGGAACACACCAAGACGCCACCCAGGCCCAACAGGATTCCAATTTCAAAATGCAACCCCGTCAACCTCGAAGTAATCAGGCCCACACCGTAAAGTTGTGCGACCACATAGGTAAACGAACACAGGATAGCTGCCAGCGCCGCGATTCGACGCGGCCAGCATCCGCCAAAACGAAGTGCGAAATAGTCCGGCAAGGTATACAGATTCAGCGCCCGCAAGTAAGGTGCCACCAGCAGTGCCACCAAACAAAATCCGCCAGTCCAACCCAAGACATAGGCAAGCCCCCCGGGTTGATCGCCAATACCCGAAAAACCTTGTAGGTATAGGCCACCGGACAAGCTGATGAACGACGCCGCGCTCATCCAGTCAGCGGCTGTGGCCATGCCGTTGTACACGGCGGGTATGCGTCGCCCGGCGACGAAATACTCTTCGGCCTTGGCAGTTCTGGCATACACGCCAATACCGGCATACAAAACCAGGGTCAGCGACAGAAAAATAACGGCAAGCCAAGCCTTTGACAGCCCATGCTGTTCGGCCAAACCCAGGCCGATCAAGCAGAGAATCAAGGCCGCCAAATAACCTAGGAAGCGCCAGTGAATGCGCCGCCCGTGCAATGCCAATGATGCTTGGGAGGGCTCCTCAAAAACAAAGTCCGATTTACCCATGCGCCATGCGAAAACCACGAGGATCGCGATGAAGACAAGGATCGAACCCTGTGCAGAAAACCAAAAGGCCAAAGGCCAGCCCGCTACGGTAGCCTGCAGGTCACCGGCAAAAAAAACCACGCCGAATGACGCTACGAACCATACGGCCAGCAAGGCCGCATGCAGTTTCCAGCGCAGCAGGCCTTGCGCTTGAGTCATCGGACCGCGAGTTGCTGCCAGGTGGCAATGACCGAATCCGGGTTCAGGGATATCGATGAAATACCCTGCTGCTCGAGCCACACGGCGAAGTCGGGGTGGTCACTGGGGCCCTGGCCACAAATACCAATGTACTTCCCCTGTGCCTGGCAAGCACGGATCGCCATGCTGATCAAAGCCTTCACGGCAGGATCGCGCTCATCAAAGTCTGCGGCCAGCAACTCCAAGCCAGAATCCCGGTCCAGGCCCAGTGTCAGTTGCGTCAAGTCGTTGGAGCCAATGGAGAAGCCGTCAAAGTAGGCCAAAAATTCTGCGGCCAAAATGGCATTGCTCGGTATTTCGCACATCATGATGAGCTTCAAACCGTTGTGCCCACGTTCCAACCCATGGCGAGCCAGCAATTCAGTTACCTTGCGCGCCTGCTCCAGCGTGCGCACAAAAGGCACCATCACCTGCACATTATCCAATCCCATGTCGTTGCGAACCCGCTTCAAGGCCTCGCATTCCATCGCAAATGCTTCCCCAAAGTCGGCACTGACGTAGCGCGCTGCACCGCGAAAACCCAACATGGGGTTTTCTTCTTCGGGCTCGTAGCGGCTGCCGCCGATGAGTTTGCGGTACTCGTTGGATTTGAAGTCGGACAAGCGCACGATCACCGGCTTGGGCCAAAAAGCCGCTGCGATAGTGGCCACACCCTCGGCCACGCGGTCCACGTAAAACGCGCGCGGTGAGGCGTGGCCTCGCGCAACCGACTCAACAGCCTTTTTCAAGTCGGCATCAATATTGGGGTAGTCCAAAATCGCCTTTGGATGCACGCCGATGTTGTTGTTGATGATGAATTCCAGACGCGCCAAGCCCACGCCCTGATTAGGCAACTGGCAAAAGTCAAAGGCTAGCTGTGGGTTACCCACGTTCATCATGATCTTGACGGGGATTTCTGGCATCAGGCCGCGCTGCACTTCGGACACTTCGGTCTCCAGCAAGCCGTCGTAAATAAAGCCTGTATCACCTTCGGCGCAACTGACCGTTACAAGCATGCCTTCATTCAGTGCTTCGGTGGCATTGCCGCAACCCACTACGGCAGGAATACCCAGTTCGCGCGCGATGATGGCGGCGTGGCAGGTTCGTCCGCCCCGGTTGGTCACGATGGCAGAGGCCCGCTTCATCACCGGCTCCCAGTTCGGGTCGGTCATGTCGGTCACCAGCACATCTCCCGGCTGAACCGTGTCCATTTCGCTAATGTGGTGGACGATTCGCACCGGACCGGTACCGATCTTTTGGCCAATGGCGCGACCTTCGACCAACACTGCTCCTCTGCCTTTAAGCTTGTATCGGTATTCCACGGTATTGGCCGCCTGACTTTTCACGGTTTCCGGGCGCGCTTGCAAAATATACAGATCGCCGTCGATCCCGTCTTTGCCCCACTCGATGTCCATGGGGCGGCCATAGTGGTCCTCGATCACCAATGCGTAGCGGGCCAGTTGCTCCACATCAGCGTCCGTCAGTGAATAGCGGTTGCGTAGCTCAATGGGTACATCCGTGGTCTTAACCAGTTTGGCGCCAGCGGCTTGTTCTTCAGAGCTGGTGAATTCCATTTGCAACAGTTTGGAGCCCAGGCTTCGGCGAATGATGGCCCGTTTACCTGCACGCAGCATGGGTTTGTGGACATAAAACTCATCCGGGTTGACAGCGCCCTGCACCACCGTCTCCCCCAGACCGTAGCTCGATGTAATAAACACGACATCCGAAAAACCCGACTCGGTGTCAATCGTAAACATAACGCCCGCGGCCCCCAGGTCCGAGCGCACCATGCGCTGTATGCCCGCGCTCAAGGCCACATGTTCGTGCGCAAAGCCCTTGTGTACGCGGTAGCTGATCGCGCGGTCGTTGTAAAGCGAGGCAAATACCTCGCGGATTTTGTGCAGCACGTCCTCGATACCGACCACATTCAAAAAAGTCTCTTGCTGCCCAGCAAACGATGCGTCAGGAAGGTCTTCCGCTGTGGCCGAAGAGCGGACTGCAAACGATGCAACCGGCTTTTCGCCGCTCAAGGTCTGGAAGGCCGTTCGGATCGCGCTCTCTAAGTCAGTGGGGAACGGCTGCACCTCGACCATAGTGCGAATTTCCGCACCCGCAACGGCCAACGCACGCACGTCCTCAACATCTAACGCGCTTAAACGTGCGTTTATGCGCTCGCTGAGATTCTCGTACGCCAAAAAAGTTCGAAATGCGTGCGCCGTGGTGGCGAACCCGGTAGGCACTTTCACTCCTTGGGGCAACTGGGAAATCATCTCCCCCAAGCTGGCGTTCTTGCCGCCAACCGCCTCCACGTCGCTCATGCGCAGGTGCTCGAACGGTACTACCCAGTCCGTTTCACTAAAAAGATCAGACATCGAAGACTCCAAAGTTAAAAATTCGGTCGCCACAGGGGCGCAAGCGCAGGCCAGGGCGGAGTTGGCGACGACCAACGGGCAAAAGATGGCAGGCCGATGGATTTGTTGCTTTGGCGGTCTGTCACCCATGGCTGGGCTGTCCACGTCGGCGAATTGTAGGACCCTGTTTGCCTGCGCAGTGCTCTTTGGGCGGAGTAAGCGCGACCTGGCCCACAATCGAGGCACAGGTCACGCCACCTGCGAACTTGCCTGAACCCAAATCACGAGCACCCACCACCCATGCCCCAACGCAGCGTATTTTTTGTCTCCGACGGTACCGGCATCACGGCTGAGACCTTTGGAAATGCCATATTGGCGCAGTTTGAGACCAAGGCACACCATGTCCGACTGCCCTTCATCGATACCGTTGACAAGGCGCACCAGGTGGTGCGGCAAATTAACCACGCAGGGGTGGTCGACGGTGCCAAGCCCATTGTGTTTACCACTTTGGTGAACATGGAGGTGCTCCAGGTGATCCGAGAAAATTGCCAAGGCATGCTGCTCGACATGTTCGGCATGTTTGTGCATCCGCTAGAGCAGGAGCTCAATCTCAAATCCAACCACCGCATCGGCAGATTTAGCGATGCCAGCAAAAGCAAGGAATACCACGACCGCATCGAGGCAATAAATTTTTCCTTGGCCCATGATGATGGTCAGAGCAACCGGGACTTGGAGCAATCTGACGTGATTTTGGTAGGCGTAAGCCGCAGCGGAAAAACACCCACATCCCTCTACCTGGCCATGCAATATGGCCTGAAGGCGTCCAATTACCCGCTAATCCCCGAAGATTTTGAGCGGCGCCAGCTTCCCCTGGCACTGGTGCCACACAAGACTAAGATTTTCGGTCTGAGCATTCAAGCTGAACGCCTGAGCGAAATTCGCAATGAGCGGCGCCCGAACTCCCGCTACGCGTCCTTAGAAAACTGCCGCATGGAAGTGCATGAGGCAGAAAGCATGATGCGCCGCGCTGGCATTCGTTGGCTGTCCACAACTACCAAATCCATCGAAGAGATTGCAACCACCATATTGCAGGAGTTGCATCCCGAGCGGCTGGCGTACTAGAACTCTAACTACAGGCCGATGGCAGCCAAACCGGCACGCGCAATTTGGGCATCCTCTACAGATTTGACGCCACTGACGCCCACAGCGCCGAGGCACTGGCCGTCTTTCATCACTGGGATACCGCCTTCGAGCATGCCGTCTAGCGTGGGCGCGCTGAGAAACGAGGCCCTCCCGCCGTTGATCATGTCCTCATATACCTTGCTTTCACGGCGCCCGACCGCCGAGGTGCGGGCCTTGGCCGGCGCGATCAAAGCCGAAATTGGAGCAGCGCCGTCTAGGCGCTGAAACCACAGCAGGTTACCGCCGTCATCAACGATGGCGATACTCACAGCCCAGGCGTGTTTGAGCGCTTCGGCCTCCGCAGCCGCAGCGATAGCCTTCACGTCGGCGAGTTCAAGAATGGTTTTGGTTTTCATGGCAATTGCTTAGATGGTGGGGAAGATGACAGAGCATACCCCTTGTTCCGTGGCGATCAGGTACCGCTCGCACTTACCGTTCTATACGGTCGTAGCGCCGCCTCAAGCGGCCAGTGACTGAGGCGCTGCGTAGCGGGATACCCCATAATTTGGGCGCTCAGAGGTGCTCAAACCTTGACGGGGTCACCTGTGCCGCTCTAATTGCTTTTTTGAAACCCTAAAAGGAGATTGAAATGACATGGCTAGCACACTCGATCATGCACACACGCGGGCTTGCTCGTGGCGCGGTCGGCGTTACGCACGAACTGACTGAGGAGCGGCAGGGCACGTTTCACTACACGATTGGCCCTTATTCACAACCGGTGATGGAAATCAATCCTGGCGACCGTGTGATTGTGGATACCAGAGATGCGTTTGACGGGAAAATCCAAACAGAGAACGATTTACCCAGTGCCAAACTGCGGGTTCCTTTTCTGAACCCGCAAAACGGCCCGATCATGGTCAAGGGTGCTGAAAAAGGGGATGTTATTGCCGTACACATTGAGTCCATGCTTCCACGCGGCACAAACCCGCGTGGGACTTGTTGCCTGA